>WFWG01000387.1 GCA_015491235.1 Ardenticatenaceae bacterium | reverse complement strand
CTTGGCTGTGGCCGCATGGCTGGCGAAGAAGGTGCCTGGCACTCTGCTAATTTGACAGGACTTACGCGGTTAGGTGCTGTGCGAACGGCAAAAGGAAAAAAGAGGGGTGGGGGGACACCCCCCACGCCCCCCGGCAGGGGGTTCCACCCCCTGCACCCCCGGAGTAAAGGCGCAGCGGCGCTGCGCCCCTGCTGGCAAAACCTTTGTCCAAAGCCACCGCGTAACTCCTGTAATTTGACCAACATCAACTAACCACCCGAAGCATAGGTGCCACAATGGGCGTTCCCCCCTTCGTCTGGCTGGCACTGGCCTGGTTGGCCGGAATCGTCTTGGGAGAACGTGCTCCGTGGGAAGCTTCCTCCTGGCTGTGGGGGGTGCTCCTTCTGGCCGGTGGGATGATCTGGCGGGTGCGCGCCCTGCGCCGCACGCTGTGGGGACGGCTCGTTCTGCGCAGCCCGCTGGGCGACCGGGCCGTGTGCGCCCTGCTGGCGGGCATAGCCCTGATGCTGGGCGGATGGCGCGCGGCCTTGGGGCGTCCCACACTTGGCGCTTCGTCGCTGGCATCCTTCAACGACGTGGGCAACGCGGTTGTGGTCGAGGGCGTGGTGGTCAATGACCCCGAAGTCCACGCCGCCCGGCAGCGGCTGCGCGTGGCCGCCGACCGCCTGACGCTGCCGGACGGCACCACACGCCCCGTGAACGGCCACCTGGTAGCGCGCGTGCCCATGTACCCGCTGCTGGCCTACGGCGACCGCGTGCGGTTGACCGGCCTGCTGGAGACGCCGCCGGCCTTCGAGACCTTCGACTACCGCGCCTACTTGGCCCGCCAGGGCATTTTCAGCCAAGTGCGCCGGGCTCAAGTGGAGGTGCTCAAGCGGGGAGAGGGCCACCCCCTCTACCGCACCCTTTACGGACTGCGGCGCCGGGCCGCCCGCACCATCAGCTTGTTGCTCCCCGAGCCCCACGCGGCCCTGCTCAACGGCATCCTGTTGGGCATCGAGGGCGGCATTCCTGACGAAGTGATGGAACGCTTCAACGCAACCGGCACCACCCACATTCTGGTGATCTCCGGCTTCAACATCTCCATCCTGGCGGGCCTCTTCCTGGCGGTGGGGCGGCGGGCCTTCAGCCACCGGCTGGCGACCGCCTTCGCCGTGGGGGCGGTATTGCTCTACACCCTGCTGGTCGGCGCCGACGCCGCTGTGACGCGGGCGGCCATCATGGGCGTGCTCTACATCCTGGCCCAACAGTGGGGACAGCAGACGCTGGCCCTCAACTCCTTGGGCGTGGCCGCTGTCACCATGACCCTGTGGCGGCCGGGAATGCTCTACGACATGGGCTTTCAACTCTCTGCGCTGGCCACCCTGGCCCTGATTCTTTTCGTGCCTGGCCTGACGGCCTGGGTCGAGGCGCGGGTGCCCGTGCAGGGCCCTCACCGCCGTGCCGTGCTCAACGTGCTGAACGAAGCCCTCGTGGTCACTTTCGCCGCCCAGCTTCTCACCACCCCCCTCATCGTCTACGCCTTTGGGCGCCTCTCCCTGGTCTCCCTCCTGACGAACCTGCTTATCTTGCCGGTGCAAGCGTGGGTCATGCTGGGAGGAGGGGCGGCAACCCTGGCCGGTATGGTGTGGCTGCCGCTGGGGCGCCTGCTCGCCTGGGTGCCGTGGGCCGGGCTGGCGTGGACGCTGGCCGCCGTGGAGTGGACGGCTCGCCTGCCATACGCCCAGGTGGAGGTGGCCTCCTTCGGGCCGGGACCGCTGTTGGCCGTCTACGGCCTGGTGTTGGGCGGCTGGTGGCTGGCTCGCCACCCCGAACGGCGGGCCGCGCTGCGAGCCTGGCTACGCTCACGGCGGGGACGACTGGAGGCCGTCGGGTGGGCGGCGCTCGTCGCCGTGGCCGTGGTTCCCTGGGTGGCCGTGCCGTACGCGCCGGACGGACGCCTGCACCTTTTCTTCCTCGACGTGGGCCAGGGGGACGCCGTGCTCCTCCAAGCGCCCGACGGGAAGCAAGTGCTGGTGGACGGTGGGCCTGACCCACAGGTGCTCCTGGCACAACTGGGCCGAAAGTTGCCTCCTTGGGACCGCACGCTTGACCTGGTGGTCACCACACACCCCGACGCCGACCACTTGGGCGGCCTGCCCGAAGTGCTGGCCCGTTATGAGGTCGCCGCGCTCCTCGATCCCGAACTGCCGGCCGAAACGGCGTTGAGCCAGGTCTGGTCTGTCGCGCGGGCGGACGAGGGAGCACGACTGGTGCGGGCCGTGGCCGGGCAGGTGTTCGACCTGGGCCACGGCGTGCGCCTGGAGGTGCTGTGGCCGCCTCGCGAGCGGCTGGAGGGCGACCGCGCGGACAACAATAACTCGGTCGTATTGCGAGTGCGCTACGGCCGCTTCTGCGCCCTGCTCACCGGCGACGTGGAAGCCGAGGTCGAGCGCCGGCTGGTGGCCGAAGGTCGGCTCACCCCCTGCGCCGTTCTCAAGGTGGCCCACCACGGCAGCCCCTCCTCCACCACCTCAGCATTTTTGGAGGCCGTGCGGCCGGCCGTGGCCGTCATCTCGGTGGGCGAGAACCGCTTTGGTCACCCGGACGGGGACGTGCTGGCGCGCCTGAAGGCGGCTGGCGCGCGAATCTTCCGCACCGACCGAAACGGCACAGTCGAGCTCATCAGTGACGGTGAGCGGCTGTGGGTGCGCACGGCGCGGTAGCGGGCGTCCGGACCATCAGCGCCGCCAGGTGAAGCGCCATGTCTCGCTCGGCGGGCCCAAGTCCACGCGAAAGCTTCCTCGCACGCCCCGCGCGACCACCACGCGCCAGTTCCAGGTGAAACCAGCAAAGGCAGCCGGAACTTCCCAATGGGTCTCCTTCGTCCAGATGCGCCCCGTGGGCGGCTGGCCGTCCAGCCACATCTCCACCACAAACCACTCGTCAGGCGCCAGGCGGCCTTCCCACGTCCACTGCAGCACCACCTCGTCCCCTTCCACCACGGCGCCGTCGGCCGGGGCGCGCAAGCGGGGCGGCGGCACCGGCGTAGGTGTGACGGTAGGAACCGGCGTGGCCGTGGGCGGACGGGTGGGCTCTGGCGTGTTGGTGGGCACGCCGGCCAGTGGGTCGGGAATGATGAGGAGTTGGCCCACGCGCAAGAAGTCGCTGGTCAGGCCGTTGCGCTTGCGCAGGGCCTCGATGGTGACGCCGAAGCGCCGAGCAATCGCGTAAAGCGAGTCTCCCGACTGCACGGTGTACTCGCGTTCCCCACCGCGAGGGGGCAGCGTGGGTGCTGGCGTGGGCGTCAGCGTCGGTGTAGACGTGGGCGTAAAGGGCGGCGGCGTGGGCGTGGGCGTCACCAGTTGGTTGGGAATGACGAGTTCCTGGCCCACCCGCAGGCGTTCCGGCTCCAGGTTTGGGTTGGCGGCCAGAATTTCGCTCACGGTCACATCGTACTGCTGGGCAATGGACGCCAGGGTTTCGCGCCACCGGACGACGTGAACCACGGAGCCGCGCACCAGAGGGCCGCGTGGCGTAGGCGGCGGCGTGGGCGTGGACGTGGGCGCCACACCGGGCGGCAAGGGCGTAGGTGAGGGCAGGGGCACGCGCAACTCCTGGCCCGCGCGCAGGAAATCGCCGGTCATGCCGTTGGCCTCGCGGATGGCTTGAACAGTGGTGGAGAAGCGCTTGGCTATAGCCGAGAGGGTGTCTCCCGGTTCCACGACGTAGATGAGCACCTGCGGCGGAGTAGGTGTGGGGGTGGCCGTGGCCGTCGGGGTGGCCGTGGG
>WFWG01000386.1 GCA_015491235.1 Ardenticatenaceae bacterium | reverse complement strand
GTCGGTGTTTTACACAGAATTCACTGTGGTCGAGTTTAGCAGAGAATTGATTGTATCGTTGACTTGAGGACTCCGGCCATGTCAAGGTGTTGGTGGACGGTGCATTTATTTGTTACGTTTTACGCCTGATTGTCAGCAAAAGGCCAATTAAAGAAATAGTGCACCCAAGTCTGAGCAGCGACAAAGTGACTAAAACAAAACGTTTTAGAGTTCAATATCCTATAACTGCTTATACATTCCCATCAGATGCGCGTATACACAGGGTACGAATAGACGACGATTATATTCACATCGAGTTGCTCGACGGACGTATTCTGTCTATTCCGCTGTGGTGGGTCCCGACAGTCTACAATGCTGAGCCGGAAGAACGGGAAAAGTTCAACATTAGCCGAGATCGTACAATGATTATTTGGGACCCGGAAACGTGTGCCATCAATGACGAGTTGCGTGTGGCTGATTACCTGAAATGTGGAGCGTGAGCCTATGCAGCAAACACTTTCGCAACAGTTGAGCGAACGGGTGAACTTCGCCGCCGTTATCATCTGGGCGCTGCGCCTCATCGTTGCCGTTGTGGTGGTGTGGGGCGTCGTAAGTACATTGATGTCAGGCGTCTACTCCCCTTCCCAGTGGCGTGACCTGGTTATCTTCGGGCTGGCCCAAGGCGGGGTTTACGCCCTCATCGCCCTGGGGTACACGATGGTTTACGGTATCCTGGGCTTCATCAACTTCGCCCACGGCGAAGTCTTCATGAGCGGCATGATGATCGGCTACTTCGTGGCCGATTACCTCAACCAAATCGGGATGTGGAACGGCAACCCGGTTCTCGCCCTGTTAATCGTGTTGCTGGTCTCTATGGCAACCTCCACCACTGTAGCGGTGCTCGTGGAGCGCATTGCCTATCGCCCCTTGCGGGGGTCACCCCGCATTGTCCCCCTCATCACGTCCATTGGGGCTTCCTTCTTCATTCAGTACGCTTTCCGCGGGCTCTTCGGGGCCGGCGTGAAGTCCTACCCGCGCATGGAGGCGTTGCAGGGGGCCGTCACGGTTCTTGGCGTGCGCATTCTCAAAGTTCACGTGCTGGTCATCGTGGCCGCGCTGGTGATGATGGCCGTGCTCTACTGGTTCGTCGAAAAGACGCGCACGGGCAAAGCCATCCGTGCCGTGGCCGAGGACAAGGAGATTGCCGCCCTCATGGGCGTGGACATTGACCGCGCCATTGTCACCACCTTCGCCATCGGTGGCCTGATGGCGGGCGCGGCCGGCTTGCTCTATGCGCTGGTCTTTTATCAGGTCTTCTTCTTCTCCGGCTTCTTGCCCGGCATTAAAGCCTTCACGGCGGCCGTGCTGGGCGGCATTGGCAACATCGTCGGGGCCATGTTGGGTGGCCTCGTGCTGGGAATCGTCGAGTCGCTGGGGCCCATCCTGATTCTGAGCGGGTTGGGAATTCCGGCCCCGCACCAGTTGAAAGACGTGGTGGCCTTCACCGTGCTCGTCCTGGTGCTGATTTTCCGGCCCAAGGGCTTGCTGGGTGAGCGGCTGGCGGAGGAACGCGATTGAGAGTGAGGTGAACCGACCATGGCTGAGATTGCACCGGTTCGCAAGGTAGCAGTCGTTGAGGAGGAGATCAAACTCAAGGCCGAAGAGGTGGACCTGCAACGCGCGGCCAAGTTGGGCGGCGTGGCTGGCCTGGTAGCCGTCTTCGTGTCGGCCAACGGCATGGTCCAGGCTTTCGCCGAGCGAGCCATCATCAGCCCCATCCTGAGCATGGGCTACGCCCTGCTCTTCCTGGTGCCGTTGGTGATCGGCTACTTGGCGGCCAAGGAGCCGCCAGTGCGCGAAGGGTTCGAGGCGCCCAAGAAAGGACCCCGCAACGTGGTGGCCGGCCTGCTCGTCGGCGTGGGCACGGCTGTGGGGTTGGCGCTCTTCGTGCTGGTGGCCTCGGTTGTCAACCTGCGACCCGTCTTCCTCAACGTGTCGCCAGAACTGTTGGAGTTGCTCACGTTCGGGCAAGGTGTCGGTCCCGGCTTGGCCTTGCTCGTGGTGGCCTGCGTGGTGCTGGGCACGGTGGGAGGTCTGATGCGCCTCGTGCCCGACCGCCTGCGCAACGCCCTCTGGGGCGGGCTGGCGTGGACGCTCCTCATCGGGCTGCTGGAAGTGGTAGTGGCCCAGTTGTTCCGTGGCCTGGGGCTGGGCTTTCTGGAAGACATCTTCTACGCCCCGCTCGGCGGATTGACGTTGACGGGCGCGCTCGTGGTCTTCGTGCTGGCCTTCTTGTACTACTACACCGTCGTGCCTCGCGTGGATGCCTGGCGGGCGAACTACGCCCAGTTGCCCGCCGAGCGGCAGCGCTCCTTCCGGTTGGGGGCCCTCGTGGCTGTTGTGGTGATCGTGGGGTTGCTGCCCCAGGTGCTGGGCCCCTTCGTGAGCGAGGTGCTCGACCTGGTGGGCATCTTCCTGCTCATGGGACTGGGCCTCAACATCGTGGTGGGCTTTGCTGGCCTGCTCGACCTGGGCTACGTGGCCTTCTTCGCCGTGGGGGCCTACACCACGGCCGTGCTCACCTCGCCGGCTTCGCCCCGCTGGTCGCCAGAACTGAGCTTCTGGCTGGCGTTGCCCTTCGTCATTCTGGCCGCGGCCCTGGCCGGCATCGTGGTGGGCACGCCCGTGCTGCGCATGAGGGGCGACTACCTGGCCATCGTCACCCTGGGCTTTGGCGAAATTGCCCGCCTGCTGCTCCTCTCCGACTGGCTGCGCCCCTACTTCGGCGGCGCTCAGGGCATCCTCAAGATTCCCAACCTGTCCATCGGCCCAATCGTCTTCCGCACGCCGGTGGACATGTTCTACCCCATCCTGGGCTTCTGTCTGGTGGCCGCGTACATCTCTTGGAAGCTCAAGGACTCCCGCATTGGGCGCGCCTGGATGGCCATGCGCGAAGACGAACAAGTGGCCGAGGCGATGGGGGTCAACATTGTGGAGCTGAAGCTCAAGGCCTTCATCGTGGGCGCCATTATTGCCAGCTTCGGCGGGGCCCTCTTCGCCGTGAAAATTGGCTCCGTCTTCCCCCACAGCTTCTCCCTGCTGGTCTCCATCACCGTGCTGGTGCTCATCATCGTGGGCGGCATGGGCAGCATTCCCGGCGTGGTGGTGGGCGCGCTGGCCCTGGTGGGCCTGCCCGAGTTGCTGCGCGAGTTTCAGGAGTATCGCTTGCTGGCTTACGGCGTGTTGCTCATCCTGATGATGCTCTACCGGCCAGAAGGCATTGTGCCGAGCAAGCAGTGGATGCGCGAACTGCACGAGGAAGAACTCATGCAGGACGCCTGGCTGAAAATGGAAGAAGAACGGCGCCGGCAGGCCGAAGCCCAGGCGGCCGAGGGCAAGCCAGCCGGTCAGCCGGGGGAGGCATGAGCGATGGCCCTGCTGGAAGTGCGCAACGTTTCCAAGGACTTCGGCGGCCTGCGGGCCATTGACCACCTCGACTTTCACGTCGAAGAAGGGGAAATCGTAAGCGTCATTGGCCCCAACGGCGCCGGCAAGACGACGCTTTTCAACCTGATTACTGGCCTCTTCCAGCCGGACGATGGCGAAATCATCTTCGACGGGCACAACCTGGTGGGCCTGCGCCCCGACCAGATTACGAAGTTGGGCATTGCCCGCACGTTTCAGACGGTGCGCCTCTTCTTCAACATGAGCGTGTTGGAGAACGCCATGGTGGGCCAGCACTGCCGCACGCGGTCCGGCGTGATTGACACCATTCTCAGCCTGCCCCGCCAGCGACAAGAAGAGGAGCGCATCCGCCAGAAGGCCATCGAGGCCCTCTCTTTCTTCGGCACTCGCCTGGTGGGGTTCCGGCTTCACCAGCCGGCCTTCGTGCTCTCCTACGCCAACCGCCGGCGCCTTGAAATTGCCCGCGCGATGGCGACCGAGGCCAAACTCCTGCTGCTGGACGAACCCACCGCTGGCATGAACCCCCGCGAGACGCTGGAGTTGACCGAGCTCATCGGCCGGCTGCGCGACGAGAAGGGGTTCACCATCGTGGTCATCGAGCACGACATGCGCGTGGTGAAGGGGGTCTCCGACCGCGTGGTGGTGCTGGACTACGGGCGCAAAATCGCCGAGGGCACCTACGACGAGGTGGCCCACAACGAGCGGGTGCTGGAAGCATATCTCGGCAGAAAGGCGGTGCGGTCAGCATGAACGACAAGCGACATCCCGTTCTCCAACTCAAAGATGTCAACACGCACTACGGCCCCATTCACATCTTGCGAAACATCAACATCGAGATTTACCCGGGGGAAATCGTCTGCTTGCTGGGCGGCAACGCCAGCGGCAAGACGACCACCCTGCGCACGATCCTGGGCATGGTGAAGCCGTCGGCCGGGGAGATTTACCTGGACGGCGAGCGCGTTGACGGCCTGCCCACCACGGAAATCGTCAAACGGGGCATCTCCATGGTGCCCGAAAACCGGCGCCTCTTCAAGCGCATGACGGTGCTGGAGAACCTGGAGATGGGCGCCTACTTGCGCAACGACCCGGACGGCATCAAAGAGGACATGGAGCACGTCTTCGAGCTCTTCCCCCGCGTCAAGGAGCGCCTGCACCAGAAGGCCGGCACCCTCAGCGGCGGCGAGCAGCAGATGGTGGCTATTGGGCGGGCGCTCATGGCGCGCCCCAAGGTGCTCCTGATGGACGAGCCCTCCATGGGCCTGGCGCCCGTGCTGGTCGAGCAGACGTTCGAGATCATTCAGCAGATCAACCAGCACGGCACCACCATCTTCGTGGTGGAGCAGAACGCCAACATGGCCCTCTCCATCGCTCACCGGGGGTACGTGCTCCAGACGGGGCGCATCGTTTTGGCCGACACGGCCCAGAACCTGCTCAACAACGAGATGATGCGCCAGGCATACCTGGGCGAAATGTAATGCCAAAGGGAAAAACTGTGGAGAACTGGGGCGGCTTCGCCGCCCCAGTTCTCCACTTATCCGCGTGGCTGCACACTACTACTCGACCACAGTGAATTTTAGGCAAAACGCTGACAGAGAAAATTCCGTATTGCCCCGAAAAAGTCTAACGATATATCTTTCAATTGCGCGCGAAGCGCGCAATTGAAAGATATATCCATTTTTTATCTGATAAACGACTGCGTGGATTTACACAAGAATCTGCGTGGTTGAGTACTACACGTCTGGCTGTACCCTGGTCAGCAGGGAGCTGATCTCCTCAAGCGTGAGCGCCCGGGCTTGGTGTCTGGCCTGTTCGTGAGCCGGTGGCGCCAGGTGGGAAACGACCTCGTCCAACTTTTGTTGGGCCCAGGTGCGGGTGACCTGGGCGGCGGCCGAATGGCCCACCACGAAGTAGAGCACGGTGGCGGCTTCCTGGAAGCGCCCCGCCTCTGCCAGCAAACTGGCCAGCCCATAGAGGCTGTCGAGCGCCAGGGTCGGAACGCCGTGTTTGGGCGCCTCCCGGAGCACGTGGAACCACCGCTCCCACGCCACCCGGGGCTGGCCCTGGTGCCGGGCCAATTCACCCTCGTTGGAGACGATGCTGAGCAATCCCCGCCGGTCGCCCAGCCGCTCGCGGATAGCCCTGGCGCGCTGGAAGCACTTCTGGGCCTCCCTGAAGTTGCCCAGTTCCACCATCACCCTGCCCAGGTTGTTCAGGCCGGCCGCCACCCCTTCTGGGCTTCTCAGCTTCTCGGAAGCGTCCACACACTGGCGGTAGAAGGCGGCCGCCTCCTCCCACCGCTTTTCGTCCACGGCCACCAGGCCCAGGTTGTTGTAACAGAGGGCTTCGCCGTACAGGCTGTTGAGCTGACGCCAGAGTGACAACGCTTCGGCAAAGGTGCGCTTGGCTTCGTCGTACCGCCCCAAGTAGCGAAGGGCGATTCCCCGGTTGGTCAACCGCACGGCTGTGCTCCACGGGTCTCCGCCGCCGTTGAGAACGGCCAGGCTTTCGTCGAGGAGTTCCAGGGCCCGGGTGTACTCCCCTCTCATCAAGGCGTTCAGCCCCTGCGTGTTGAGCGCCGTGCTGACGGCATGGCCGTCTTCCAGGCGGTAGGCCAACTCGAGCGCCCGCTGCAACGCCCGCTCGGAGGCGGCGTAGTCGGCCCGCAGGTGGGCGATGTTCCCCAGCGTCTGCCAGGCGAACAACTCCTCGTCCAACGCCCCCAGGTCCTGGAAGGCGCGGCAGCACGCTTGCAGCGCGGCTTCTGCCCCCCCGTAGTCGCCCGTGCGATAGCGGAAGACGGCCAGGCGGAGGCGGACGCCCCACAGGAGAGGCGGCGGAACCGCCTCCTCGTCCTCTTCCAGGCGTTCGACGGCCCGGCGGAAAAGGGTCAGCCCCTCCAGGTAGCGGCTCTGGCCCTCCAGGAAGAGGTAGAGGGGCTGCATCATGCGCTGCAGGTCTTCCAGGCGGAAGGCTTCAACCGCCCACAGCCAGGCGGCCCGCACGTTGTCGAACTCGCGCGCGATGCGGTCGAAGGCGGCCACCTGTTGGGCCGTCTTCACCAGCGGCCTCTGCGCCTCCAGGAAGCTGGCGTAATGCGCCGCCAGGCGATTCTGAATTTCGGGGCGGGCGGCCCCCAACTTTTCGGCTCCGAACTGGCGCAGGAGTTCGTGCAGGCGGTAGTACGCTTCTCCCTCGGGGGTGACCAGAGAAGCGGCCACCAACTCCCCCAGCACGGATTCGGTGGCGCCGGC
>WFWG01000385.1 GCA_015491235.1 Ardenticatenaceae bacterium | reverse complement strand
CTTCAGGGGCGGGTGGCCGTCCAAGTAAGTCTTGTTGGAGCCGGTCAAGTCGGCCGAGCCGCCAATGAGCGTGAAAACCCGCCGGCCCAGCGCGTTGAGCACCTTGCCCGAGGCGGCCCGCGTGGCGATACTCTGGCCGGCCTCGAACGTGGGCACCTCCGCGTCCCACCCTTCCGGCAACGTGCCCGCCCAGGCGGCCTCCAACTCGGCGGCCAGGTCGGGGTGAGCCCGGCGGTAGCGATCGAAGAGGGCGTCCCACTCGGCGGACTGGTCGGCCCAGCGGGCCTTCAACTCCTCGAAGTAAGCGTACACCTCGTCGGGGACGTGGAAGGGCGGCTCCACGGGCCAGCCCAGGTTCTGCTTGGTGAGGCGCACCTCCTCCTCGCCCAGCGGCGCGCCGTGGGATTCGGCCGTGTCCTGTTTGTTGGGGCTGCCGTAGGCGATGTGGGTGTGGCAGATGATGAGGCTGGGCTGATCCAGCACCTGCCGCGCTTCCTCGATGGCCTGAGCGACGGCCTCGCGGTCGTGGCCGTCCACGTCGAGCACGTGCCAGCCGTAGGCCCGGAAGCGCACGGCCACGTCCTCGGTGAACGTCAGGTCGGTGGGGCCGTCAATGGAGATGTCGTTGTCGTCGTAGAGGTAGACCAGTTTGCCCAGCCCCAGGTGACCGGCCAGGGAGGCCGCCTCGTGGGAGATGCCCTCCATGAGATCGCCGTCACTGACGATGGCGTAAGTGTAGTGGTCCACCACCGGAAATCCCGGCCGGTTGAAGCGCTCGGCCAGCACGCACTCGGCGATGGCCATGCCCACGCCGTTGCCGAAGCCCTGTCCCAGCGGGCCGGTGGTGGTCTCCACCCCGGGCGTGAGGCCGTACTCGGGGTGGCCGGGCGTGCGGCTCTCCCACTGGCGGAACTGCTTGAGCTCCTCCATGTCGAGCACGCCGCTCAGGTGGAGCAGGGCGTAGAGCAGCATGGAGCCGTGGCCCGCCGAGAGGACGAAGCGGTCGCGGTTGGGCCAGTCGGGGCGGGCCGGGTCGTGCTTCAGGAAGCGGGTCCAGAGCACGAAGGCCGCGTCGGCCATGCCCATCGGCATTCCGGGGTGGCCGGAATTGGCCTGCTGCACGGCGTCCATCGCCAGCGCGCGAATGGCGTTGACGCAAAGCTGTTCCACCGTTTGCGTGATCACGGGCACTCCCTCCCTTCGTCCTTCAGTCAACCTCCATCTCCTCGTCCTGCCGCACGGTGGCGGACGGCGCGGCGCGCTGCCCGTCCATCTCCTCCATGCGCTCGGCCAGGCGTCCCATGAGTTCGGGCATGGTGGTGTACTCCATCTCCTCCAACGGGAGGCGGTGTGGCTCAAAGGGCCCGTGGCGGCGCAGATACTCGGCGATGAGGTTGGCCTGGCGGCGGGCCTCGTCGAAGCTGGGGTCATCGAACATGTCCACCGGCCCGATGAGCCGCCCGTCGGCAAGCTGGAAGCCCAGCGCCACCACGCGCGGTGGGCCGTCGAAGCGGCTGGGCCGCGCCTCGCGGGCGCTCACGGGCATGAGGGGCCCGTGGTGGGAGCCGCGCATCCAGCCCTCCACGATGTGGGGAAAGGCAAAGGGCTCCAGCACCTCGCCCACGGCCGGAAACTGGGACTGACAGCGCACGACGCAGACCGGGTCGTCCTTGCCCACGTAGCGGCCTGCCATCAGGGAGAGGCGCTCCGTAGAGGAGACCGCCGCGATTTCGCCCGTGGCCTTGCTGTAAACGGCCTTGATGTTGAAGCGGGCCGGCGCTCCGAGGAACATGAGCAGGTCGTACATCTCCTCGGGACAGGAGAGGGTGATGCGCTTGTGCTTGAGCACGTCGTGGACCTCGAAGCGGAATCCTTCGTGCAGAGTGGGGGAGATGACCAGCCCGGCCGTGTTGAAGGGGTCGGCAAATATCTTGAAAAGGGGCAGGTTCCAGGCACCCGGCGAGGTTTTGTCGCCCATGAAGACGATGACCGCCTCCGACTTGCGCTCCACAAAGGCCATCTCGGCCACGCCGGGGCCCATGCCCTTCACGTTTCCGCTGAAGGCGTCGGAGAGCAAGTCCTGCCCGGCACCGTAGAGTTTGAGCTGTCGGGCAACTTCGGTGGCCTTCTCGAAGGCTTCCCACGCCGTCCCGTGGACATCGGGGCTCTCCACGCCCCGGTCGTGGGTCATGATGAGTTCCAGGTCGTCGCCGCAGTGGGTCACGTGGTAGTCAATGAGCAGTCCTCGCGCGCGGGCGCCCTCCAACACCTCCCGCGCGGCCGCTTCCAGGTCCGGGTGCATGGCCGAATGGCCCACCCACCCGCCGACGTCCGCTTTGATGACGCTCAGTGTAATATCCCTGGCCATGTGCCCCTCCGTGCTGTGCAACGTCCCAAGGTCTCTTTCGCCGGAAAATCCCGTTCGGAATTAGGGTACCAGATTCCAGCAACGGGAACAACCCTCCCGCGACGGGGATTTCCCCCCTTCGCAGGGCCAGAGGGACCTACCCAAAAGGTGAGGGTGTGCCGAAGCGGGGGCGTTACTCGTCCGAAGGTGCGACGCACTTCGGCAGCGCGTTGCCCCTGGATGCCTCTTCCCGAATTCTAATACCAATTGGGCGTGGAAATGGCATGAAGTCACATACTCCTGCGGAGACCTCGGAGGCGAGCGCATGAACGTGTGTGGCGCCGCCGTACGAACAAAGAGAAACTGTGGCGTGCAGGGGCGGCTTCGCCGCCCC
>WFWG01000384.1 GCA_015491235.1 Ardenticatenaceae bacterium | reverse complement strand
TTGGCCCGCTGGTGAGCGACGAGGGAGACACCATTGTGCTCAACTCCCCCTTGATGGTGCCCTACGACGGCCTCCTTTCCCCCGAAGCGCAGGTGCGGCTGGCCCTGGCGCAGGCCTTGCTGGCCCGCGCTGGCCCCGAACCCCAGGACGCCGCCAACTTGCCGGGCGGGGAGCGCTTCGTGCGGGCTGCCCACCTGGTCGCTGCGGCTCACCTGGCCTTGAACCAGGAGGAACACCAGCGCCTGCTGGCCCACTGGCGCCGACAACTCGACGGCACGTGGGCTTCACCCCTCTTTGCGGAGTGGACCACACCGGACCGCCTCCGCCTGGCCGAGTGGACGGCCCTCTTTCTCGCGGAAACAATTTACCGGCAGCACGGAGGCGAGGTTCTGGCCGAAATGACGCAAGCACTGGTGACGTATAGCTCCTGGGACCTGCTCTTCGAGGCATTCGTGAAGAAGTCGGCCAACGTGGTCGAGCAGGAGACGGCCACCCTGGCCCTGGGCGATGACACGGCCGTGCCGGACGTGGAAGCGCCGGCCGCCGTCTTCAGTGCCTCCGCCCCCATGACGACCACGCTGGTGGCAGTCCGCTCGGAGGAGGCGTTGCTCGTCCGTCACCCCGCACTGCCCCATCCCCTGCTCGTCGAGTTGCCCCGCCGTGTGGTACACCACGCCGCCCTGGAAATGCCCGTTCAGGTCGGCTGCCTGGGTGCTGGTACGAGGCTTACGCTGTGGCCCACGTGGAAGGAAAGGGGCTATCGCCTCCGCGCCGACCGGGTGGAAGTGTACGACCTGCGCCCGCCGGGCGAGTTGACGCCCGACTCGCCCGACTTCCTCTTCCAGTCTCTGCTGGAGCCAGTGCCACAGGACACAGCCGCATTCATCGCCACTTTCGACCCGCGCTACGGGTACGCTGTGGCTGCACTGCAAAAGGACGGCCAACGTCACATTCTGGCCCACGGGGTTGCCGATTCCATCTGGATGGAACCGCTGGCTGTGAACGGGGACGAATTGCACTTGAAAGTCTTCTTCAGTTCCGAAGGGTGTGACTGGCGCTGGTACGCGGCCTACGCGCCCCGCCAGGGCACGTTGTCGTCCTGGAGCCTGGTTCCCGAGGACGCTTTCGTCGTGTGGCGACCAGCGGTCGAAGCGTTCCTGGCCGTGCGCGTTCCCCTTTCGAGCACGGCCACGCCACAGGCTACGCTCATAACCGGAAAGGGGACGTCCACTTTTGATCTGCCAGCCGGGTACCGCTACTTTCCCGTTGGTTGGCGTTCGAATACTCGGGAGCTTCTCTTCACTGTCACGACTACGCCTATGCCTCTGCCTTCCGGTTATCCCCCCTCACCCGACGTGCGGTTGCTCGCTTTGAACGTTGACAGCGGCACCACACGTTGGCTCCTGCTGCGGGCCGACAGCCTTCTTCCCGGCTTTGTCAACCTCGTTCTCAGCCCAGGCGGGCGGTACGCGGCTGCTGTGACGGGTCAGGGCGAATTGGTGGTTTGGGACCTCTCCACGGGCACAGGACGCCGGATCCCCGTCGCCTCCCCAGATGAGGCGATTGACGGCCTGCAATGGGGGCCATCCCTCGACCGTCCCACCCTGCTGGTGCGCGTGGGCGTTCCCGTGCCGGCCACGCAGGGCGAGGTGCGCGTGAAGCGCCTCGTGCTCGTCCAGGCCGAGGGGCACCGGGAACCCATCGAGATATTCGTTCCCGGCCGAGAGTTGAACGGTTTCAGCCTCCGCAGTGTGCTCTGTCCGAACGGTGATGTGCTTTACACCGTCGTGGCCAACTGGCCCTCTAACCCGGTGCGGCTCTACCGTCAGACACCTGGCAATGAGCCGGTGGAACTTCTGGCGACCGACAGGATGGTGTTGCCGCTGGCGTGTCCGTAACGTCCACCTGCAAGGTGCGACGCACCTGCCAAGTGCGTCGTGCCTTCACCGTGCGCTAACATTTCTTCAATCCGTGAAATCTGTGAAATCCGTGGTTAGAAAACCGGAAAGCCCTGTCCTGGCCGGGACCGCGCTTTTCATTTCAGAGGTGCCAGAGTATACTATATTCTAAGAACAGCTTGGGAACAGCTGGGAGGCCGACGGCATGACCACCTACGCCGAAGTCAAACGCATCTTGGAGCGTGTTTTTGGGGAAGAGGACGCCCAGGTCGTGATGGCCTACTTGGCCGGCCACTTGGTGCCGGAGGATGTGGCACGCCGGCAAGACATGGAAAGAAGCGAAGAACGGGTCCGCCAAGACTTGCAACAACTCCGACAAGAAGTGCACCAGGTGCGCCAGGAGACACGGGAGGGTGAAGTCCACCTGCGCCAGGAATTACAGGCACGGGACGAGCGGCTCCAAAAAGAGTTGCAGGAGATGGAGGCGCGCCTGCGCCAGGAGTTGCAAGCGCGGGATGAGCGGCTCCAGAGGAACCTGCAGGAACGGGACGAGCGGCTCCAGAAAGAACTGCAGCAGATGGAGGCGCGCCTGCGCCAGGAGTTGCAAGCGCGGGATGAGCGGCTCCAAAAAGAGTTGCAGGAGATGGAGGCGCGCCTGCGCCAAGAGTTGCAAACGCGGGACGAGCGGCTGCGGCTGGAAATCGAAAAAGTGCGCGGAGAAATAGCGGTCAGAATTGAACAAGTGCGCACCGAAACCGAAAAATTGCGTGCGGATTTGGTCGGAGAGATCGAACGAACAAAGGTTTCCTTGATCCGTTGGGCTTTTGCCTTTTGGATTTCGCAAATGTTCGCCCTGCTCGGCGTCCTTTTTGCTGTGGTTCGGTTGCTGGTGGGAGGGTAATGTGGCCGCGCTTGCGCCGTCAGTGCCCCTCTGGACCGGCTCGGCGCCGGGTAAAATCATTCTGCTGGGCGAGCACGCCGTGGTCTACGGTCGGCCGGCCATTGCCGTGCCGATAACGCGCGTGCGAGCCGTGGCCCACGTGGTTCCGCTGGCTGCCGGAAAGGGGACCTGGATCGAAGCCAGGGACCTGAAGCGCCGCTATGCCCTGCGCGAGGCTCCTGCCGACGACCCGCTGGCCCACACGGTGCGCACGGTCTGGCGGGCCCTCGGGGTGGAACAAGAGCCGGACGCCGAAATCGTGGTCCACAGCACCATCCCTATGGCGAGCGGCCTGGGCAGTGGGGCGGCCGTGGCCACGGCCATCGTGCGGGCGCTGGCCGCCTGTTTTGGCCGTCAACTCCCCCCCGATGAGGTTTCGGCCCTGGTCTACGAGACGGAGAAGCTGCTCCACGGCACACCCAGCGGCATTGACAACACTGTGGTGGCCCACGAGCGCCCCATCTGGTTCCGCCGGGGGGAGCCGCCACAGCCCTTCACGCCCGGCGGGTGCTTCCACTTCCTGATTGCCGACACGGGCGTGCCCAGCCCCACCCGCGCGACCGTGACCGACGTGCGGGCCGCCTGGCAAGCCGACCCGGCCCGCTACGAGGCCCTTTTTGACCGCATCGCCGGGCTGGTAGAGCAAGCCCGCCAGGCGCTGGAGCACGGCGACAGCCACCAGGTGGGCGCCCTCATGGACGAAAATCAGGATGTGCTGCGCCGGTTGGGCGTCTCCTCACCCGAAATCGAGCGGTTGGTGAGGGCAGCAAAAGAGGCCGGCGCGCTGGGCGCCAAGCTGAGCGGTGGCGGACGGGGCGGCAACGTCATCGTGCTGGTGGAACCCGACCGGCACCTGGTGGTGCGGTCGGCCCTGCAAACGGCCGGCGCCGTGCGCTGTGTGGAAACTGTGCTCGCCCCGGAGGAGAAGCCATGAAGCGGCCACTCGTTCTGGCTCACCGGGGAGCCAACAACGTCTCACCGGAGAACACTCTCCCGGCCTTCCGAAAGGCTGTGGAGTTGGGCGCCGACGGCGTTGAACTAGACGTTCAGCGCACCGCCGACGACGCCCTGGTGATCTTCCACGACGAGCGCCTGGAGCGCACCACGAACGGCTCGGGGCGGGTCACAGAGCACACGCTGGCCGAAATTCGCGCGCTGGACGCCGGCGCCTGGTTTGGAAACGAGTGGGCCGGCGAGCATGTCCCCACCCTGGACGAGGTTTTCGACGCCTTGCCGGAGAATGCCGTCGTTAACGTGGAGTTGAAGCGGCAGGCATGGCGAAGCGACGGGCTCGAGCGGGCTTTTGTGGCGTGGCTGGCGCGGCGAACCAGCCGGCAGACTGTTCTGGTGAGCAGCTTCAACCCGGCTTTGCTGTGGCGCCTGCGCCGGACCCTTCCCCACTTGCCCCTTGGCTTCCTCTACGGCCCCGAGAAGCCACGCTGGCCCTGTCGGCTCTGGATGCGGAGCGCCTTTCCCTTCGACGCCCTGCACCCTCACGACTCCCTGGTGACGCCCCAACTGGTGGACTGGGCTCATCGGCGCGGCCTGCGCGTCCACGTGTGGACGGTAAACGACCCCGAGCGTGCCCGTGAGTTGGCAGGTATGGAAGTGGACGCCATCATCACGGATGTGCCCGACGTGATTGCAGGCGCTTTGCCGGGCTGAAGCGCCGCAGGTCAAGCACGGGGGAGGGAAAGGCGGAAGGTGGTTCCCTTGCCGGGTTGGCTTTCGACTTCCACCCGGCCACGGTGCCGCTCGGCCACGGCCTGCACAATGGCCAGCCCCAACCCGGTGCCCTCGACCGAACTTCCACGGACCCGCTTGCTCCGGTAGAAGCGGTGGAAGATGTGGGGAAGCTCATCAGGGGGGATGCCCGGCCCGGAATCGCGCACCTCCACGGTGATCTCTTGCTCATTCGCCGTGCCGCGCAGGGTAATCGTCCCTCCCTCAGGGGTGTACTTGACAGCGTTGTCGAGCAGGTTGCGCACCGCCACCCGCAGGTGAGTGGCGTTGGCCTGGACGGGTGGCAGGTGGGGTGGAACGTCCACGTGCAACCGCAGCTTTTTGGCGCGCAGCAGGGGCGCCACTTCGTCGGCCAACTCGTACAGGAGGGGGGCGAGGTCGAGGGATTCCGTGGGCATCGCGTTTTCCTGTTCCAGCGAGGCCAGCAGCAGGAGGTCGTTCACCAGGCCCTCCAGCCTGACAAGCTGTTGGCTGGCCTCGCGCAAGTAGCGCTGGCGACGGTCGAGCTCCAAGTCCGCGTCCATGCGCTCCAGCATCTCCAACCGTAGCCGCACGCTGGCCAGGGGCGAACGCAGCTCGTGGGCGGCGTGAGCGGCAAACTGGCGCTGCTGTTCCAGCATTTCGTGCAGCCGGCGGGCCATGGTCCGAAAAGCCAGGGCCAAGCGGCGCACCTCGAAAGGGCCATGAGGATGAACTGGCGTTTCCAACTCCCCTTCGGCCAAGCGCTCGGCCACCTCGGTCAAGTGCTGGATGGGGCTGGAAAGGGCGCGGGCCAGCATGATGCTGGCCGCTGCGATGGCGCTCACCAGCAGGGCGCTGAAGAGGCCCAGGCGCAGCCACATCAGGCGAATCTGGTTCTGAAGGGGGGCATAGGGCACGGAGAGTTGTACCACACCGATTACTTCGCTCCCCTCGGTTACAGGGGCGGCCGCGTAGAGGCGCATCTCGCCCGTCCCGAAGTCGTCGGGGCGGATGTCGTGCTGTTCGGAGTAGGCCAGGGCGGCTTGAATCTCAACTGACGGCGGAAGCACCCCCACGGGCGTGTTGGGGTCGGAACTGAACACGATACGCCCATCCGGCAGGGCCACCACCAGCCGCGCCTTTGTTTCGTGGGCGTAGGAGAGGACCAAGTTGCCGATAGGACGCCTTTCCGGTACTTCGCCATGAATCCACTCGTCCAAGGGTTCTCGCAGGGCGTTGGCAATGATGAAGGCTTCGATTTCCAGCTCGTGCTCGGCCTTTTCCACCATGAGGTTTTGCAGCCAGAAGCCAGCCCACACCACCAGGGCCAGCAGCCCGGCCGTGCTCAGCAGCAGGTAGGGCCAAAGCAGCAGCGAGCGCAGGCTAGGCGTGCTTGCGCGGAGGCGCGTCAGCGTCGGGCGCACTGTCCGGCGCCAAAAAGCGGTAGCCGAAGCCGCGAACGGTTTGGATGTAGCGTGGTTTTGACGGGTCATCACCCAATTTCTCGCGCAGCCAGTGAATGTGCACGTCGAGCGTGCGGGGGTCTCCAACCCACTCGGGTCCCCACACGGCGTCCAGAATCGCCTGTCGGTGTAACGCCTCCCCTGCATGTTGAACCAGAAAGGCCAGCAAGTCAAATTCGCGGTTCGAGAGCGCGAGCGGCTGGTCGCCCTTCCAGACCATACGGGCTTGGAGGTCCAACCGAAGGTCGTGTAAGCGGTAAACGGAGCCTTGGGAGGCGGCTTCCTCGTCTTGTGTGGAAGCGTGGGCCCGAAACTCAGCCCGATCCAAGTCTCGTCGCCGCAGGATAGCGCGCACGCGGGCCAGCAACTCACGAAAGCTGAACGGTTTGGTGATGTAGTCGTCCGCACCGAGTTCCAGGCCCATAACGCGGTCCAGTTCCTGCGAGCGAGCCGTCAACATGAGAATGGGCACGCCCGAGGCCTGGCGCAACGCCCGGCACACCTCGAAACCGTCCATGCCGGGCAGCATGATGTCCAGCAACACCAGGTCAATCCGGTGAGTCCGCGCGATCTCCACCCCCTCCTCGCCCGTGGTGGCGTGAAGAACATGGTAACCTTCCTGTTGCAAGCCGAAGACCAGCGGTTCGGCGATCTCCTGGTTGTCCTCTATTAGCAGGATCGTGGTCTTGTCGTCCATGGGTCCCATTCCCATACCACTTGCTTTCCCGAACACTATGTTTCAATCCTCGTATTCCCCTGAAACGTGGGACGACGGCGTGCCATGCCAGCGGCTTGAGCCGAGCCATTCCGGTGAACACATGGCACTCGTAGACCCAATTGGCATCAGGCAGCTTTTGGTGAGGATTGCGCAGCAGATGCTCGGTGCTTGGCCGCGCGCGCCCGCCGGCTGATCAGGCTGTGCAGCACGCGGTAGACTGTCAGGAAGAGCAAGATGCCCCCCGTGCTCCAATAGAGTCCCTGTATGAACAGGGTCTCCGTGTCCGTGCCGGCCATGATGCCGTGAACGAGCACGGCAAGGAACGCCACGAAGCTCAGGTAGTGAAGCAGTCGCCACACGCGCCGCCCAATCACTTGGCGCACGTAGAAGCTGAAGGCGACGATGGTGATCACGTAAAAAGCAATCTGCCCAACACCCACCCACAGGGGGCGGTAGTCGTAGGCAAAAGGCGTGAAAACATCCCCCAAGCTGGATTTGATGTACTCATCCCCCAGCAAAATAATAGCATGAAAGAGCGCAAATGTGATGCCGAGCAAGCTGGTATACTGGTGAGCATCAAAGGCCGTGGGGCCACCCGGCCAAATGCGGGCCATCTTGTTGGTCATCGCCACGCCCATCACCATGGAAATCCAGAACAGAAGGTAAGCCGTGACACCGCTGGAACGGGCCAAGTACCAGTACGCCTTGGTGGACGGCCCAAAGAGCGAGAGGGCCAGCCCAGGCAGCCACATTGGGATGATGAAAACAGCAATGATTGCTCCCAGTGCAGCCGCCATCAACATGAGAATGACAGCCTCTAAGGCCATTGCCGGCGGATACTCCTCGAAGTCGAACGATTGGGACATCGCTCGTGTCGTCATGTGAACACCTCCTGAAGCACCTCTTGTGGCGTCTCCAACGGTTCGGGCTCCGCGTACGAGCGCAAAACGCGCACGCGCAGGTTCGGCTTGTGCTTGGCTTCGACGGTAAAGGGCGCACTGGCGATGAAGCCGGACGGCAAGCGCCGGTAGACTTCATCCGAGATGAGCACCTGGCCTGCCGGTGCGCTCTTCTCAATGCGCTGGGCCGTGTTGACCGTGTCCCCCACCACGTCGTACTGCTTGACCTCCTGCCCGCCGATTAACCCTTCGACCACCGGCCCCACGTGGAGGCCCACGCCCACGCTGAGGCCGTGAGGCTGCCACACCTGTTCGCTGACGTCGCGGAGGCGCAGGGCCGCATGGGCCGCCGTGGTCGCGTCGCGGAAGACCACCATCACCTCGTCGGCTGTGAACTTGTAGCGCACCGGCGAATGCGCTTGCAGCAAGGACTCCACAGCGTGATACCAAGTCTGCAACGCTTGCATCACCACTTCGGGCGTGTGGTCCTCGCTCCACGCCGTGAACTGGCGCACATCGGCAAAGAGCACCGCGCGGTCGCGGCGCTTGGGTGTGCCGGCGTCAGGGTCGTTCAGCAGCGCCTGGAGGAGCCCATCGCCCAGGAGCCAGCGGGCGTAGGTGTGCAGCCGCCGGTTGGTGGCGTCCAACAGGCGCTGGTAGCGCTCCGCGCTTACCTCGGCGATGCCGCCCAGCACGCCCAGCAGGGGGACGGCGATGAGCATGAAGACGTGGGTGGGGTCTTCCAGGGCCACGGCAAAGGATGCGCCAGCTTGCACGTACCGTTCGCCCACCACATAGGCCGCCAGCAGTGCCAGGGCACGGACCAGATAGGCGCCAAAAATGGCCGCGTCGTTGGGCCAGCGGGCTTGCCAGTAGGCCAGACCGGCTATCGTCAGGCTGTAAGCCCAGTAAAGCACGTGGTGCGGGGCCTGCCAGAACTCCATCCCCTCCACCATCATTTCAAAGAGTGTGTACAGCCCCACACCGACCAAGTTGCCCCAAAAGGCCCACGCTGGCCGGCGGTCAGCCGTGGCAGCCAGCACAAGAGCCTGAATCACAGCCCCTCCTACCAGCACATAGGGGTCAGGCTTCAGGAAGTAGGCAGCGTGAGAAACGACCAACCATTCAAGGAGAATGTTGATGACCGGAAAGTGGAGCGCGTTGTTCAACAGTGCGCACCTGAACCGCTCTCGGAACGAGGACGTTTGTCGTTGTCTCATCGTCGAATCCCTCCATCACTGTGTAGATAGCGTGTAGAAAGGCCATGCATCGTTGAAGAACAGTTCACCGTCTTCGCGCACGAGTAAGACAGCGATGTCCCGCTGGTGGTCGAGCCAGTTCAACCCCTCTTCCGCCCCCAAGATGAGAATCGTCTTGGCCGCCTGCTCGGCGCGCACAGCCCGCCGGGCGATGACCGTGACGCTCACCAAGTCCGTGTCGGCCGGCTCGCCCGTGCGCGGGTCAATGATGTGATGGCGCGGCCGGTCATCCTGGGTCCAGCGCCGGTAGTCGCGCCCCGAGGTGACCACCACGCCCTCCAGCAGAGCGATCTGTGCCAGCGTTTCGGACTCGTCGAAGGGAGAGGCTACCTCGATGATCCAGGGGCTCCCGTGTTGTCGCGGCGCGCTCACGGCGATGTCGCCGCCGGCATCCACCAAGGCCGGTCCACGGCGGCCCAGCCGGCGGGCGGCCGTCTCGGCTGCCCAGCCCTTGGCCACGCCCCCCAGGTCGAGTTGCACGCCGGCCGGCAGGCTGACGGTGCGCTCGGCCGGGTCGAGCACAATGTCGCGCCACGCCTGTGCGATCGCTACGAAGTCAGCCGGTGGAGTGGCGGGAGCCGTCTGCTGGCGTGGCAAGCGCTCGAAAGAATCGGTGTAGCCAGCGTGCTGGAGGGCCGGCAATACGGTGGGCGTCACCAGCCCGTCGCTGGCCTCGGCAGCCTTCAGGGCCGCTCGCAGCACCTGCCACAACGTCTCGGAGATGTGGACCGGCCCCTGCCCGGCCCGCGCGTTGAGCCGGGAAAGCTCGCTGTCGGGCCGAAAGCGGCTGAGAACCTGCTCCCATGTCTCGAACCAGGCCGGCACACGGGCCAGCAGGGCTTCGGCCTCCTCCGCCTCGCTGTCCAGAATAGCCATCATCTGGCATCCCATGGCACGAAACTGAACCCAGCGCACGGTCCTCCTCCTGGCCTTACTTCGACGAGCGCGTCTTCGGCGGCGGTGGCGGTGGGGGCTGAGGCCTGCTCACCGAGCGCAGTTGTGGGGCCTGCGAGCCCCCCTGTGCTGATCCCGAAGAGGCTGGAGCGGGTGCCGGAGCGGCCGGTGCCGGAATCTCTACCTTTGGAACGGTGATTTGAGCCGGCGGCCGCACCTGCACCACGGGCACGTCGGGCGGCGGAACGAGTGTCGGCAGGGGAGGCAATTCCTCCGCAATTCGGGCCAACCCGGACTGGATGCGCGCCTGCAGGTCCACCGTCGGCGTGGGCGTTGGCGCGGGCGTGGCCGTTGCTGTGGGGGTGGCCGTCGCCAGCGGCGTGACGGCCTGGTCGAAGCTTTCGCTTCCACCGCTCACCTGCTGGGCAGCGGCGCGGGCGTCGGCGCGAGAGAGCATCCCCCACCCCACCACCGTGCCAGTCACCGAAGCCACAGCCAGGAGTGTCTTCACACTCTCAGATAAGCCAGTGCGAACCTTTTTGGGCTTCTGGGGCTTTGCCATGTCGAATCCTCCATCCTTCATTGCTCGACCAACTGAACCGGACAGGCATTCGTTCCGATCTGTCAACATCAGTATACCCGTTTTTCGGACCAGGTAGTTTAACCGTCAATTAGCCTTCTGTTAAAGCTCTGTTAGGTGTGACGGCTTTCAATCCTCATCTTCGTCGTTCTCTTCGTCGTCGTGCTCCTGGTCCTCACCGCTTTGACTCCGGTTCTCCTCTTGGTCGTCGCTGCTGTCGTCCGCATCTGCGCTCTGAGGAGGAGGGGGTGTCTCCGGCTGTTCGCTCTGTTCGTCCTGTTCCTCCTCGGGTTCCTGGTGCCCGTCGGCCTCCCCTTCCGAGC
>WFWG01000383.1 GCA_015491235.1 Ardenticatenaceae bacterium | reverse complement strand
GTCGGTGACGGCGTGACCGTCGAGGTTGGCGTGGGCGTGTTGGTTGACGTGGGCGCGCTCGTTGGCGTGGGAGGGGTGGAAGCTGTGGGCGAAGGCGTCGGCGTGAACGTCGGCGTTGGGGTGAAGGTGGAAGGAGGGGAGGCGGTGAACGTCGGCGAGGGTGTCGCCGTGGCTGTGGGAGCCGCCGTGGGAGTGGCCGCCGAGCCCACGGGGCCGAACCAGAAGTCGTCGCACAGCAGGGGCTGAGCTGGCGCGGGTGTGTTCACATAGGTGTAGCAGGTTATCTCAGCTTCCACGGCGCCGGATGGGGCCGTGAGCGGTCCCAGTGCCAAGGGCTGATATTGGGATGAGCGCGCCGGTGCGCTCACCTCCACGTAGCCCCCCAGGGGGCCACTGCTGTCGCGCCAGCGCACCTGGAGTTTGGCGTTGGTGAGGGCGGCGTCGTTCCACAGCACCCAGCCGGTAAGCTGATAACTCGTGCCCGGCGTGACCGGCACGCGCTGCCACACCCGCACCCAACCCGTGGCGCTGGACTTGGAGAGCGCAACAGCCTGGGTGCCGCTGTGGGCTGTGGGAACGAGGGTCACCTGGGCGGTGCTGGGGGAGAAAGACCAACCTGTGAGGCCACTCTCGAAGCCGGGGTTGAGGAGGAGATTGTTCGACTGAGCTTGTGCCAAGGAGACGGCCAAGGAAAGCACCAACCCCAAACCCCACCAACGCAAAACGTGGAGGCGTTGCACGTGACCACCTCCTGAAACTGTACAAGTACCAAGAGCCGCATGAGGACAAAAGAGAAGCCGTCGAGTAACGGAAGGCCAAGTGGTTCTAACGCAATTAGCAAAGGATGGTTACGGCTCTTCCAACGGTTTATCCGGCTTCAAAATGCGTCCGTCCAACACCTGCCAGACTCCGACTGAGCGAGCGTGCTCGGCCACCTCCTTGCTGGCGATGCGCTCGCCGGCCACAGCCGCGATCACCGGACATTCGAGTGCGCGTCTCAAGATCTTCGCGCGCCTGACTGCTCGCTTCACATCGTCGTGACCCACTCCAACAGAAACTTCCGCTACAAGGTAAACTTCGGTTCCATCTTCCGGTCGTCGCCCCCGCAAGATCACGTCACTCTTCAACACGTCGTCCCGTTCATCCCACGTAATTTTCCCGCGTTCAAGGGGTTCCTCCAAAAGTTTATCCACGGCCTGGGACGAAAGCACGCGAATACGCCGAATCAGCCGTCCAAAGAACGCGGCCGCGTGATCGCGGTAGTGGCGTTCAAAACTAATGCCTTCTACGCGCTCCATTTTCTTTTCGAGCACGCTGACCCGCTCATCCAAGCGGTCCACCTTTGTTGTGAGCCCGGCGAGTTGCTCCTCGTGGCGCTGTGTAATTGCAACGAGCTGGCGGGTGGTCTCCGTGAGTTCGGCTACCGAAGCCTCCAGCCGCGCCAGGCGCTCCTCGTGCCGCTTCGACGTCTCCACAAGCTGGCGGGTGGTCTCCGTGAGTTCGGCCACCGAGGCCTCCAGCCGCGCCAGGCGTTCCTCGTGCCGCTTCGACGTCTCCACAAGCTGGCGGGTGGTCTCCGTGAGTTCGGCCACCGAAGCTTCCAGTCGCGCCAGGCGCTCGTCAGATCGCTGGTGAGCCTGAAGAAGCTCGTGAACCAATGCTGGAAGGTCGAGCAGATCCTCCGTCAGCAGCAAGCGGCGCAACTCAGTCTGCCACTCGGGGTGTTCCTCAAGGAGGCGTATCAGGTCGTGGAAGTCACGTACAGTAAAGGCCATTGGCGTTAATTCCCTCAACTGTTGCAAACTTTGGAGGAAAGTATATCGCTTTTAGTCTAGGATTGTCAAATTTCTAGCAGCACTGCTCCTGGCTCGGCCGAACCTGTTATTACGGTGTCCAAAGAGGGGTAGAAGTGATAAGTTCCGGGTCCTCCCCAACAACGACTTCTTGCTCACAGCAGGCCCCACCCCAGCCAGGCCGCCAGACGCCCGGCTCCACGCAGAGCACCTCGCCAGCGAGCAACGTCTCGTCCTGGTCGGCGCGCAGGTAGGGCAGCTCCACCGTCTCGATGCCGATGCCGTGGCCCAGAAAGGCGGCCGCGTCGGGGTAGCCCCGGTCGGCGAGCAGGGTCTGCACGCTTTCGCAGAGGTGACGCACAGAGGTTCCCGGCCGGGCCAGCGCCACAGCCAAATCAGTGGCCTCGTGGATAGCTTCCAGGAGGCGAGCCTGCTCGTCGGTGGGTGAGCCTACACAGACGGTGCGCAGCACGTCGAAGGCATATCCGTTGACAGCCCCAATGATGTCGAGCACCACGAGGTCACCTGCCCGAAGACGGCGGTCGGTGGCTTGCGGCCAGCGGGTGCTCCAGGCGCTCCACGGCCCGCTGTGGACGCGCAGGTAGCGCACGAAGTCGGCCCCGGCGGCCAGGGCAGCGGCTGTCCCGGCCGCGCACACCTCGGACTCGGTGGCACCGGGTTGAGCGGCCTCGCGGGCCGCCCGCAGGCCGGCATCGGCCACCTGGGCAGCGTGCCGCAGCATGGCCAACTCGTAGGAGTCTTTCACGCGGCGCAGCGGCCACAACACCTCGTCCACGGACACCCACTCGGCGGAGAGGTGCGCCTGCCAGGCCTGCCAAATGGGCAGGGGGAGCAGTTCACCGTCGGCCAGGCCCAACCGGCGGCCAGCCAGTGGGCGCAACACGTCCAGCGTGGCGGCCACCAGGTCGGCGGAGGGGCGCACCTCGTCTGCCACGACCAGTTCCTCCCGGTAGAGAGGCGTGTCCACGACGAGAAGGCCCCTTTGGGGCGTTAACACAAAGACAGCGTGGCCCAGCCCCTGGAAACCGGGCGCAAAGGGGGCTGTGGGAAAAGGGGGAAAGTGGTTGGTGAGCCAGGCAGCCATGCCCGGCCGGTCGTAAAAGGCACGGCCCACAGCTATGAGGGCATCTAGGCCGTGTGCCCCTATGGCCTCGAGGGCGCGTTGTTGGCGGCGGCGCACGTGCTCGTGCAGGGTGTGTTCTGCGGGCACTTTTTCAGCTCTTCTCCCCAACGGCTTGTGCTTCACCCGCGCCGCGAAGCGCAACGGCATCAGGTGCAAGCGCTTGTTGGGCGCACCTTCTATGCCTACTTGTGCAATTCCTTTAGAAGATCATTCCATGCCTGTTCGGGAGAGACAGGAAGTTTAATGTTCTTACGTGTACGTTCAGCTACTTCCATAAATACTGCTTTCAATTCGCTCTCACTCATACCGAGAGACTCTGATAGTTGTTGAATATGGTGAACGATGGCAGGAGCTTGGAATGCCTTATCTGGACTGAAAGGGGGATACTTGCGGGTAATCTCAGGGTCAAAGACACCACCCATATTACGTGGCCCATTCGCGTCTAGATATGAGACCTCGAGGTACGTTTCAAGCGCAGGACGATTTCTCTTCTCGCGTCTTAGCAATTCTGCCATGCTAAATCGAGTATTACGATAGAGGCCCCAATCTCCCCTCTTAGCGTGTTCCAGAAGTTGCTTGTTGTAGATAGCCCAATAAACATCACTATCCGAGGGCTCACGTCCCCACTTTTTCATGAGTACCGCTTTCTGTGTTTCAAACTCTCGTTTGTCAGCAAGATATGCATCATAGGTGCTTCGTTCCTTCATCCATTGTTCATCAATCTTAACGGCATCTTGTTCTGTAACTACAACTCGTTTTCTGTCGGATGGTCTTGTCCGAACATACATATAGTTGCCACAATGAGAACATCTCTTCTTGCGGCTTGGCATCTTGTCGAGCCCCTTTGAGCAGTAAGGGCAAACTGGTTCTGTATTGCCCAGTAATTCGTACTTAGGTTTCGTCTTACCCAAAAGCGATTTCAGGATTCTCATTGCCTTGCCTCACGATGATAAGTATCACTGTGCGCCCAACGACCACGCTCAGCCGCCCGCCGGAGTGCCAGCGGAGGTGGGCCGGCTGCAGCGAGTGTTGGGCGGCCTCTCTGCTGATGTTAAGAGGTGCTCATAGGAGACGAGAGCCAATGCATTCCTCAAGAAACAATAACAGAGCGTGACAAGTAATTAGAGCATCTTCGTGACTGAAAGAGATCCCGCCTGTCTCGTCTGCGTGCGAAGCAATATTTCCCAGAACACGTACCGTGTCAATATAACCTTTCGCCTTGGCGTTGATGATTTTCTTCTCATATAGCTTCCTCGTCACGGTTGCAAAGTTCCACGAATCACTAAAGTTACTGATGTATTTTCGAGCAATGACTTTTGCAATATACTCGCCTACACGCCTAGCCTTGGCAACAACAGCATCAGGGTCAATCTCCAGAAGCCTTAGCAGTGTTGAAGAAGAGACCACAGGTTGAAGATATTGCTCATATTTGGGGAGCGTTCTGGCAAGATCCACTTGCGCAGGCTTAGACGCGCGAAGAAGGTTTTGTAGATTATCTATGACACTAATTTGGCTTTCGGGGAAGTGCACTTGGTGCGTCAATCCGTCGTATGTAATGAACACCCTTACAGGGTTGACAAATGTGCCCTTGACTCTTGGGACGGCGAGGGTCGAGACGGACCGATTTGCACCAGCAACAAGTTTTTCCAACCAGAAAGACTTATTTGACAGTGGTTCAAATTCCGGTGGGAGAGAAACATCAACGGTTATAGAGTCAACATCAACTAAGCTCTTGTTTCTCAGTTCTATCTCTACTATCAAGGTCTCGTCCTGAGGCCAAGAAGCAGGAACAGATCGCACAACACAATCCACACACGGTACTCCGAACGTTGAAATCAGTTCGATCACTTCGTCCATTCTTTTTTTAGCTTGAGCAATCTTTTTATCTGCGTCTGGACCCAAACCAGATGGCCCGCCTTTAATATTGGAGTCATTTACATCATCGTTATGAATGTATATGATTCTACCCTGACCATACTCTTTAACCATGCGCTGACTGGCGTAGCTTTCAACCTCGCTTTTAGATACCCCGAGCCTTTCAAGAAGTGGTTGGCATTCCTTTTCGTAGGCTGAGTACAGAAAAGGTGAATATAGCACAGCAAGATTTGAACCCTGTTCTACCTGCTCAAGAATTCTGTCAAGCGAAAGATATTTGCTGTAACCTGATATGACAAATAGAAAAGGTCCCTGGGAGGAAGAGATTCGTTGCCAATCTATTCCCTCTTTCTCCCACATATAAGGAGATTCCAGCCTTACGCCCAGGGTATAACATCGAGCCTTAAAGTGACTAATACAATGAAGCACAGGGTCGTCCTGAGTACCACCACCATAACTCCAAGCCCAGGCGACATTTGCAAACGAAGTCAGCAAGTCTAAGTAGTGGAGACCTTCATAATACGCCATTAACATCAGTTTATCCCCTTACGTGGTGATACATCGCTAAGGCATGTTAGCCGCCCAACGACCACGCTCAGCCGCCCGTCGGAATGCCAGCGGAGACGGGTCGGCTGCGGCGGGGGTGTGCGACCTGTTCGCTCGAAAGCGCCTCTCACGGCGGCGGATGAGCGGCGAATGTCGCACCGACTTTCGTAACTGTATTAGCCGGTCCGCCTCCCCCAGCAAACGCAACAGCCTCGTCGCCTCCGCACACCCATTCTGTTATAGGTGGCCTGTAACTTGCCCTTGCCCAACCTGTAAACCGACGCCTCGAGCTGGCCCAATGCCTACTCAGTCTCTACAATCTCCCCTGGGGTGATCCTGCCACGTTCGGTACGATCAAAATCCCCGTCAAAACTGACTAGCTCCAAGTCATACATCTCAGCCGCCACATACTGATACGCATCATCAAAATCGAGCTCGAAGTGGTCAATCACAGCCACAAGACGCTCCATGTCTGCCGGCTCAAGGGAGATCAGACCGACCGCACCATCAATAAAGAGGTCTTGGACAAAGCGCAGGAACTCTTCTTGCCGCCTCAACCGATGGAGAATGACACCAATCGAGTGCAATGAGAAGTCCGTCATGAACAGTTGGTCGGAGGGAACTTGATCGAGCAGTTGCCCTACTTCCTCCGATCTGGTTTGATCTAGCATCCGTTCCAGCCAAATATTGGTGTCCAGCAGATACATTTACGCCTCACTCCGCCATTCCAACGCCTTCCGCTGGAGCTCGAGCGCGGTGTACTGGTCGCGATAATCTCGCAAGGCCCCAGCCCAATCTTGGCGGAGCTTCCTGCCGACTTTTGGGCGATGCTTCATCAGAAGAAATTCCACAAAATCCCTGACCACCCTCTGAGCATGGGGCGGTAGCTCTTTGACGAGTTCCGGTAGTGGCTTGACTGTCATATCCATTGCCCACTCCTTATCAGAAAATGTTGAAGTTAGCACCGTTTTCTGTCAATTGAGCTAGATGCACAATCTACGATAGAAGTATACCCCTTTCATTCGCCAATGCCCAACTTGGTGTGGAGGGCTGGCTAACG
>WFWG01000382.1 GCA_015491235.1 Ardenticatenaceae bacterium | reverse complement strand
GGAATCCCCTGCCGGGGGGCGTGGGGGGTGTCCTCCCAGCAGGGCGCAGCAGCAGGCTGCGCCCCTACATCTTTCCCCTTTTGGATGGGTGGGCGGGATGGCAGTGCCGCACGACTTCTGTGAGCAGACGACGTTACCAAACGCAATTGGTATGAGAAGAAGGAGGCTCAAGAATGAAAGGTCGGCTCACGCTGATTGTCGGCGATACGATTGCGCTGCTCTTCTTCGCCTGGCTGGGGCGAGCCAGCCACGGGAAGGCGGGCCTTCTTGGCATCGTGGAAACGGCGCTGCCCTTTTGGCTGGGATGGATGGGGGCTGGTTGGGCCCTGGGGGCCTATCGCCCAGAAGCTCACGAGTCAACGCGGGCAGCCCTGGGCACCACGGTGCGGGTGTGGGCGGTTGGCATCCCGCTGGGCCTGGTGATACGGGCCGTCTGGCTGCGGCGGGGAATTCCGCTCAGTTTTGCTGTCGTCACCATGCTCACGACACTGGTCATCCTCGGCCTGTGGCGCGGGGGGTGGGCATACTTGCAAGAACGGCGCGCCCCGCACTCCGCATAGAAGAAAAGAAGACCTAGCAGGGTTCTCAAACCCTGCCAGGTTTTGTGAAACAGTAACACCAGAGCATCACGTTTCCGGGATCGGAACACCGCCTTATACCAATTGCGTTCTTGGACACCATGTTTCAATCCTGGTGTTCCCCTGAAAGCGTGAAACGACGGCGTGCCATGCCAGCGGCTTGAGCAGAGATACGGCTCGGCGCCGCCGTAAGAGAAAGAAATTGTGGAGAACTGGGGCGGCAGCGCCGAGCCATTTCGGTGAATACATGGCATTTGTAGACCCAATTGGTATTAGGCACCGTAGCGAGCCAGTCGCCCGGCATTCGCCATCACCAGGGGCAACAGGTCCAGGTGGCGCACGTGTCCCAGGCTGCCGGTGCGGCAGCTCATCTCCGTGAAACGCTGGCCATCTGGTCGCACGTAAGGGCCGTGGAGCAGAACGGGCAGCGGGTGCCACGAGTGGGAACGAACACGCACGGGCGTGGAGTGATCGCCCGTAATCAGGACCACATCGGGCTTGTACGATTCCAGCAACGCCGGTAAGGTCTGGTCAAATTCCTCGATCATGCTGACCTTGCCCTCGAAGTTCCCATCCTCGCCGTAGCTGTCCACCTTCTTGACGTGGAAGTAGATGTACTCGTAATTGCGGGCGTGCTGGCGATACGCCTCCACTTTAGCCGGCGTGCGCTCACCGGAGCCGCTCAGATCAATTGGCAGAAGTTCCATCCCTACCAGGCGAGCCACGCCCCGGTACATGGGGTAGACGGCCACCGCGCCAGCCCGCATCTTCGTCATCTCGTTGAAGTCGGGCAAAGCTGGCTTCCTGCCAATCCCCCGCACCAGCACGGTGTTGGGCGGCGGGTCATGCCGAGCCACTTCGGGGAACTCATGAAGCCGTTGTGTAGCCAACCGCACGAACTCGTTGACAACGCGGGCCGTCTTGACGTCGTCGGGGTCGTCGGTTAGAGGGGTGGCCGGCAGCGGCTTCTCGCCGACTCGGCCGGGGTCCGTGTCGTGGACGCGATCACCCAGGCCGGGACCGGAGAGCACCAGGACGAACCGGTATTCGGCCTCCGTGTACAGGCGCACATCCACGTCCTCAATGCGCTGAATGTGCTCGCGCAAGTAGGCGATCAGCCGCTCGTTGAGTTCGGTGGGAATACGCCCAGCCCGGCGGTCGGCAATGGTGCCGTCGGGGGCCAGCGTGGCGAAATTGCCCCGCGCGGCCACCTCGTGGGGTTCCAGGTCCAGCCCAATGCCCAGGGCGGAGAGCACACCGCGCCCCACGCTGTAGTGCAAGGGGTCGTAGCCGAAGAGGGCCAAGTGGCCGGGCCCACTTCCCGGCGAAATGCCCGGCGCGATGGGCGTGGAAAGTCCTAGCGAGGCCTCCTTGGCCAGCGCGTCCAGGTTGGGCGTGTTGGCAGCCGAAAGGGGCGTCTGCCCGTTGACGGGCACGTCGCCCAACCCGTCCAAAACGACGAAGAGCACGCGGGTGTCGGCCTCAACGGCCAGTTGCGAAATGAGGTCCATCGGGTAGCGCAACATGAGAGCCTCCTCTTTGACCTTCTTACCGGGCCAGCGCCCGCTCGATCTCCTCGGCGTACTGGGGAGCTAGGCGCGCACAGGCGCGCACCAGCCCGAAACAGCCCGCCAGCATCATGTCTCCGTGGGGCACGGCAAAGTAGACGTCCAGCGCGGAATCGCGCAACAGCGCCCGCCGTGGCCCGGTGACAGCCACCAGTTCGAGCGCTTCCGGAACTGGCTGGAAGACGATGGCCCCGTGACCGTGCTCGTTGAACAACTCTTCGTTCGTGAGCGAACCGAAGGCCAAGCGCCGAATGAGGTCTTCGAGCCGGGGAGCGTCAATCAGGCCGGTGTGGTGCTCGAAGACACCCCCAATGTGGCCGTCGGCCAGGGTGAAGGCCAGCGTGTGAAAGTTGCCCACGTTGACCACCACCTTGTGCTCAGCCCCGGCCACGCGCTGGTCGTCCAGCGCGCCCAACACGGCTGCTGGCGCTGTGTCCATGACGATGAGGGGCAGTTCGGGCGGCGTGGTAGCGGCCACGGCTTTCAGGCGGGTCATGCTTTCGGGGATATCGTCCCGCCAGAAGGCAAAGGCTGCCAACCCCTGCCCGGTTGCCAGGCGATCGCGCAGGTAGTCGAAGCGAAATTTGCGGTCGCTCACGTCCGGCGGGGCGTTGCCGTGGTCGAACACGGCCACGGCCACCAGGTCCACGTCCAGCGGCACCTCGAAAGCCGCCAGGGCCTGGCAAATTTCCTCGTAGTAGAAATCGCGCATTTCCACGTGCGCGACTTCTTCCCGGCGGGCAAGGGCAGCCGCTTCGTCCTCGCCCACTACGACCACGCCCAGGTCCCGCTGGACTGCCTCCAGGTCATCGTTGAAGGTGCGGGCCGCGTCCGGCGTGGCGTAAATGGGCAGACCAGCCTTGTGGTGCGCCTCAGCCGCCCACGCCGAGGGACCGCCCCCCATGGTGACGCCCGTCAACAGCAGCGCCTGGCCGGCTTCCGTCGCCCGGCGAATGCGCCCAGCCACCAGCACCGTGGGCGAGGGCATGACCAGCTTGAGGCAGTTTTCGGGTTCCTTCTCGGAATCGAAGAGGAGAATGTCTTGTGTGCCGGTTCCCACGTCCACAGCCAGTATGCGCATAGGCTCTTACTCCTCGAGCGAGATTACTTCACTCCCCACACGACGAGCACCAACTGACATCCCGCCACCAGCAGCAGCGTTCCCAAAGTGGCCAGCAGGGCTCCTGCCATGAGTTCGGTTCGACGACTGCGTCGGGGCCCGATGAGCACTCCCAGGTAGAGGCGCCCCCGGTACAACACCCAGAGGCCCAGCCCCATCAAAATCCCCGCCCCGCAGAAAAGCACGCTTTTCACGCAGCGCTCCTGTTCCCCCCAGCTTCCGTTTCAGCCGATGTCAACTGGGTACTGGGGAGATATTATGCCATGTTTGGCT
>WFWG01000381.1 GCA_015491235.1 Ardenticatenaceae bacterium | reverse complement strand
TTCACGATGAAAGGCAATGCCAGGAGCAGATCTTCCAGCCCTTTGTACGGGCGTACTATACCGAAAAAGAGCAGAACTGTTGCCCGGTCGGATAATCCCAAGGTTTGGCGAGCTGCGGGTTTGGAAGGAACACCGTTTGTAAACAGCAAGAAGGCTGGAGGCGGAACCACAATAACGCGTTTTCCTGGCAACAACTGTTCGAAACGCTCCCGCTCCTGCTCTGATTGGACCAAAAAAACGTGTCCCCACCGCAACACTGCCTGCGTTACCCACTTGTCCCACGCGCGCGTTTCGTGGGGCAGAACGTTGTGGCAAATGTAAACCAAACGCGTGTGCCGGATCCACAGGCGAATTGCCATACCGATGCCAAACCAGGCCGGTGCCAGGAAGGTCGTCCACCACTGCATGATAACTACGTCTGGCTGCACACGTGAGATTCGGTGGACAGTCTTTAGCCATGAAGGGGGCCACAAGGTGTCAACAAGGTATTCAGCCGGCACCGTAAGGACCGGCCGACTGCTCGGATCTTGATCACTTTTACCTGGATAGAGCCAGTGCGGATACTGGCGCTTGAAGGAAATTACGGCCACGTTATGGCCCCGTTGCACGAGTGCTTCGTACAATTGCATGGTATAGTGAGCTATTCCTCCCCGATATGGATAAACTGGCCCCACCAGCGCAATTTGCATGTTCTCTCGACTTGTTACCTCCTTTTCTTGCTGTCGTCGAGTATTGTATTGGAGTCCACCCGACTGGCAAATCAACATATATGTGAGACCCTGGCACTGGCACAATCCCTGGCAAGAACCCTTAATTGTCATGTTGCCAAATTCACGGCTCCCGATCAGTAGCCAGTTGACCGTTTCTTGTAGGTAGGTTATTATGAAGATAGCCCAAAACACCCGAACAAGACTGCCGTGGGTTTCCATATGATCACCGACGTGCTTCGCCGATATCCAAAGACAATTCGCCTGAAGGACGAGACAACTCTCGTTTTGCGGCCTTTGCACCCTGGAGACGCTGACCAACTGGTGGCCCTCTTCAGTCAGGTGGACGAGGAAGAGTTGCGCATCTTGCGCGACGACGTGACAGACCCGCGCGTGGTGCGGCGGTGGGCTACGGACCTGAACTACGAGCGTGTCCTGCCCATCGTCGCCGAGGTGGAGGGCCTGTTGGTCGGCGACGCGACGTTGCACCGCCGTCCAGTGAGCCCTTACGAGAAGGTGGGCAAGGTGCGCCTCTACGTGCACCCTGCCTACCGCCGGCGCGGAGTGGGTAGCGCACTCCTGGCCGAATTGCTGGACGTGGCCCGCGAGCTGGGACTGGAACGGGTGTTGATGGAGTTCTACGTGGACCACGCGGCCCTCATCGCGGCCTTCCAGCGGCGCGGCTTCGTGCGCGAGGCCATTCTGCCCACGTACCAGATTGTCGTGCTGGCCTACGACCTCACCCGCGAGCGAGAATCAGCCCCGACAGCGGCTCATCACGCCGGAGCTCTGCCACCGCCAGCCCTCTGGCCCGAGCGGGTGTACCGACTGGAGGCGTTGCGCGCCTATCCGGAGCGGCTCAATCTGTCCGAAGTGCTCCTCGACACAGCCTTGGAGCGGGGATGGGGCGAACGGCCCGCCGTCTACGCCGGTTCGGACACGCTCACCTACGCGGCGCTCCACGACGAGGTGACCCGGCTGGCGAGCGGACTGTCGAGCTTGGGCGTTGGGCCGAACGAGCGCGCGCTGATCTACATGCCGAACGTTCCCCAGGCTGTCGCCGCCCATTTGGCCGTTCAGCGCTTGGGTGGCATCTCTGTGCCCCTGCCACCTCAGTTGTCTCGGCGGGAACTGTGTGCCGTGCTGCGGGATACAGAGGCAGCCTGTGCGCTCACCACCGCTGATCTGCTCCCCGAACTGCTGGCTGCCCGCAAAGTGGCACCCTGCCGCCATGTGGTCGTCCTGGGCCACGTGGACAATGACGAGGAGGGGCTTCACAACTATGCTGAACTGGTGAGCGGTGGGGAAGGCACCTTTGCCCCCACGCGCCGGCGGCGGGACGACGTGGCGCTCATCCTCTACACGTATCGGGGCGAGGGTGGACGCCCCAAGGGCACTGCCCACTGGAACGAGGCTTCTCTCATCGCCGCCGACGTGTTGGGCAAGCACGTGTGGCACCTGACGGAAGAGGATGCTATTGTCACCCTCACGCCGCTCGGATTGTTGCAAGGCTATTTGGCGGCCGGCGTGCTGCCATACCGGTTCGGTGCGGCGGCCGTCCTGGTTCCCCACATGACCACTTCTGCCTTGACGGACGCGCTGCGCCGCTGGCCCGTTACCGTGACGCTGCTCACGCCCACCGTCTACCGCCGACTGTTGACTGAGCACGTTTCCCCCAATCTCTTCCAGCACGTGCGCCTGTACCTCTCCAGCGGCGAGCCTCTGACCCAGCAAACCTACCAGGCGTGGGAAGAACGCACGGGGCAACCAATCCTGGAGAACTTCGGCACTATGGAGATGCTGTGCTTCTTCCTGTCGAATGCCATGCCGCCCGCTCCGAAGCCCGGTTCCATCGGTAAACCAGTGCCCGGTTACGACGTGAAAGTAGTGGACAACGAGGGGCGCGAAGTGCGCACGGGAGACATCGGTCGGCTGGTGGTGCGAGGGCCAACGGGAACGCTCTACTGGAACGATGTGGAAGCTCAAAAGGCCGCCGTCCGCCACGGCTGGAACGACGTGGGCGACTACGCTTACTGCGACGAAGACGGCTACTTCTGGTTCGTGGCCCGCCAGGACGACGTGATCAAGCGGGGCGGATACCGGATTGACCCGGCTGAAGTCGAAGCCGCCCTGCGGGAGCACCCGCTTGTGGCCGACGCAGCCGTCGTTGGATTGCCCGATCCGATGGAAGGCCAGCGCGTCCATGCCTTCTTGGTGACCAAGCCCGGCGTACAGCCCAACGACCGGCTGGCAGCCGAAATTCTGGAGAGCCTGCACGGCCGGCTGGCGAGCTACAAAATTCCGTCTTCGGCTATCTTCGTGGATACCCTTCCCCGAAGCGGCAGCGGTCAGCTTCTGCGCCGACGCCTGCGGGAGCGAATGCGGAGAAAGTCATGGGAATCGAGCTGAGCAATCCCATTCTCCAAAACAGCGAGCCGATCCAAAAAGTACTGGCTTACTTGGCGCTCTACGGCGTTGTGTTGGTGCTTTTTCGCCAGTTCGTCTGGCCCATTATTGCTGGCATCATCGAGCGCGGCACCCTCCTGTACACCGTCCGCTTTGTGCTGCTTCGCCTCATTTACCTGGCCCTTGTCGTTACACTCCTGATTATCACGCTCCTTTCGATCTTAACTATCACGGGCGGTGAGATAACTCTCGAACTCCGCCCCATTTCTCTTCCTAATATACGCCCCCTTTTCGCCAGAATTGACCTCCGCGCCGCCCTTTCAGCCGCTTTTCTTTTCCTGGCTGTGTTGATTCTCTGGAGACGTGTTCGTGCGACAAGCCAGCAGTGAAGAAGG
>WFWG01000380.1 GCA_015491235.1 Ardenticatenaceae bacterium | reverse complement strand
GCCACGCCCTCGAAGCCCGCATCTACGCCGAGGACCCGGAGACCTTCCTGCCCGCTCCCGGCCGGGTAACCCGTGTCGAGTTCCCGCAGGAAGCGGGTATTCGGGTGGACAGCGGATTGGCGCCCGGCGTGGTGGTCTCTCCCTTTTACGATCCACTGGTCGCCAAAGTCATGGCCTGGGGGGAAACGCGGGAGGCGGCCATCGAGCGACTGGGGGCCGCTCTGGCCCACTCCGTGGTGGAGGGCATCAAGACCAACATCCCCATGCACGTGTGGGTGCTGGAACACCCGGAGTTCCGCGCCGGAAGATACGACATCGGCTGGTTGGAGAGGATGGGATGACCGACAAACACGAAGGTGCGACGAAGGTGCGACGCACTTCCGGAAGTGCGTCGCACCTTGATGTTTGCCTGAAAAGCAACCGTCATTGAGAGGAAGGTGAGACGCATGACCAAAGAGGTGGTACGCTACGAGGTTCAGGACGGCATTGCCACGCTGACCCTCAACCGTCCCGAAGCGCGCAACGCCCTCAATGCCGAGATGCTGGAAGCGCTGATGGCCGCTCTGGAGCAGGCTTGTGCCGACGAACGCGCCCGCGTCATCGTGCTGACAGGCGCGGGCGACCGGGCTTTCTGCGCTGGCGGCGACCTGGCGAGTTTTGCCAGGAAAACGTCGGCGCCGGAGCAATACGAGGAAACCGCCCGCTTCGCGCGCCTGCTCCACCGTTTCACCCAGCTTCCCAAGCCCACCCTGGCGGCAGTCAACGGCCACGCGCTGGGCGGCGGCCTGGGCCTGGTGCTGGCCTGCGACCTGGCCGTGGCTGTCGAGCACGCCAAGTTCGGCACGCCGGAGGTTCACGTGGGCCTCTTCCCCCTGATGGTGATGGCGTTCCTCTACCGCCACTTGGGACCCAAGCGCACGCTGGAGCTGGCCCTCACGGGCGAGCCGGTCCCGGCCCCCGTGGCCGCCCAGATGGGCATCATCAACAGGGCAGTGCCGGCAGACCAATTTTGGGACGCCGTGACCGGGCTGGCTCACAAGGTGGCCTCCTTCAGCCCCACCACTTTGCGCCTGGGACGCCAAGCCTTCTACGCCATGGCCGACATGGACCTGGAACGGGCGCTCGACTACCTTCACAACGTGCTGGTCTTGCTCCTCTCCACGGAGGACGCCCAGAAGGGCATTCGCGCCTTTCTGGAAAAGCGGCGGCAGTAGGCACGTGCCCTTGGCACTTCGCCGAAAGCTCGAGGATTCTCGAGGCGGCTAGACATTTCTACTGACATGGCATACAATTGAAAGTGTCATGGAGGACAAGGATGGCCAACCGGTGGCGAGATTGGTACGAACAAGGAAAGAGAGATCTCGAACGGGCCCGCTTGGATGTGCAGTACGAATACTACGAGTGGGCCTGTTTTACCAGCCAGCAGGCAGCCGAGAAAGTGGTGAAGGCGTTGGGCCTCGCACGAAACATCACGTTGTGGGGGCATTCCCTTACGGAAATGCTGAAACGCCTGCACCAAGACATCAACGTACCACAGGAAATCTTGGACTGTGCCCGACTGCTGGACCTGTACTACATACCGCCTCGCTATCCCAACGGTTTTGCAGCCGGAAAGCCTGCTGACTACTTCACCGAGAAACAGGCTCGGGAGGCGCTGGATGCGGCGAGTCGAATCATTCGGTTCTGTGAAAGCCATCTCCCTGGACCGGGATGAGTGCATCCAACACGTGCGCCGGGTTGCCGAGGAAGCCCTGGAAGCCTTCCCGGAGTTGTTGGAAGTGCGCCTGATCGGTTCCCTGGCCGCCGGCACCCACACCGGCACGAGCGATGTGGACCTGTTGCTGCGGGTGCGGACCCTTTCCGGAAATCCGGTGGAAGCCATGAAGCCCTATTATTTCTTTTTCTCCCGCCGCCTGGACGTGGGCCTGGACATGATTCTCCTTGGCCCGAGCCATCCGAAAAATATGCAGGAGATCTTGCAAGAGAGCATTGTGCTGGCTGCCCGGCAGGGATCGGTGTGAAGGACAAGGTGTGGCCCTTGCGGGTAAGGGAACATGGCAGAGCAAAGTCTTCCCCTCAGCGTGGACGAACGCATCGAACAACACAACCTTTGGTGGGCCTTCCACAAGCACCTCATGATCGAAATCTTTGAGGTTTTGCGGGATGGTTTGGGAGATGAGTACCTGGTGGACCTGGAGTCCGAAATTTTACTCGTTTCCAAGGCCGGCCCCACCCGTTCCGCGGCGCCGGACGTGACCCTCTCAGCGACACCCTCTGGCGCGGCGCCCTCGGACACTCCCAAGCCGACGCTGACTCCTGCGTTGATCGAAGCGGACGAGGAAGTCATGGAGTTCGAACAATATTCCGTCCACATCCGGCGCCGGGATAGACCACACTCGGACGACCCCTTCGGCGTCCAGGTTGTCTCAGTGCTGGAACTGCTTTCGCCGTCCAACAAGGGGGCTTCAGGCCCACGCGACCGACAAAAGTTCCTGGCCAAGCGGCAAGATTACCTGCTCAGCCCTGTGAGCTACACTGAAATTGACCTCCTGCGGGGCGGTGAACGAGAGTTGCCTGCGGCCGTGGCTGAACTGGCCGATTATCCCTACATTGCCTGGTCGTCGCAATGGCGTCCCCAGGCGCGACACTATTGGGGATGGGGGTGGCAAGTTGAAGACTCGCTGCCCACCATTGGTGTTCCCCTGGAATACCCTCACGTCTACCCCCTTAATCTGGCCCTGTGTTACCAGCGGGCGCACGAGCGCAATCGCTGGCCCGAACGATTACAGCTTGTCGAGGGACGATCATGAGCGAGTGGCAGGAGAAACTGGACGAACTCAACACCAAGAAGGAGCGCTACCGCCAAATGGGTGGCCCGGAGCGCGTGGCCCGGCAGCACGCAATGGGCAAACTGACAGCCCGCGAGCGCCTTGACCTGCTCCTGGACCCCGGCTCCTTTGTCGAAATTGGCCTGCTGGCCCACCACCAGTCCCAGCACCCCGACCTGAAGGACAAGTTCACCCCCGCCGACGGGGTGATCACCGGCTACGGCACCATTGACGGCCGGCGGGTCTGCGTGGCGGCCTACGATTTCACCGTGTTGGGCGGCTCTATGGGCGAAGTGGGCGAGGGCAAGGTGGCCCGCCTGCGGGAAATGGCCCTCCGCTGGGGCGTGCCCATGATCTGGCTGCTGGACTCGGCCGGGGCGCGCATCCAGGAGTTCACCGGCTCCCAGTTCGCCAAGGCGGGCGACCTCTTCCGCGAGCAGGTCATCATGTCGGGCGTGGTGCCGCAAGTGGCCGCGCTCATGGGCCACTGCGCCGCCGGCACGGCCTACATCCCGGCGCTGGCCGACTTCGTGCCCATGGTGAAGGGGCGCAGCAGCATGGCCCTGGGCGGACCGCACCTGGTCAAGGCCGCCGTGGGCGAGGACGTGGACGTGAACGAGCTGGGCGGCTCCAAAGTCCACTGTGAAATCAGCGGGTGCGCCGACCTGGAGGTGGAGGACGACGAGGCGTGCATTCGCGCCATTCGGGAGTTCCTGAGCTACCTGCCCTCCAACAACCGCGAGCAGCCCCCGGTGATCCCCTGCGACGACCCACCGGACCGCTACATAGACGACATGACCAGCGTGGTGCCCACCAACCCGCGCAAGGTCTACGACATGCGCCAAGTCATTCGCCGCATTGTGGACCACGGCCACTTCTTCGAGATCAAGCCCCGCTGGGCGCGCAACATCGTGGTGGGGTTTGCCCGCCTGGAGGGACGGCCCGTGGGCATCGTGGCCAACCAGCCCCTCTACCTGGGGGGCGTGCTGGACGTGGACGCCGCCGACAAGGCGGCCCGCTTCATCATGCTGTGCGATGCCTTCAACGTGCCGCTGCTCTTCCTGCAAGACATTCCCGGCTTCCTGGTGGGCACAAAAGTGGAACGGCAGGGCATCATCCGCCACGGGGCCAAGATGCTCTACGCCGTCAGCGAGGCCACGGTGCCCAAGGTGACGGTCATTGTGCGCAAGGCCTACGGCGCGGGCTACTTCGTGATGTGTGGCCGCGGCTACGAGCCCGACCTGCTGGTGGCCTGGCCCACGGCCGAAATCAGCGTCATGGGGCCGGAGGGAGCCACCAACATCATCTACCGCAAGGAAATCGCCGCCGCCGAGGACCCCGACAAGGTGTGGGCCGAGCGCACCGCCGAGTTCCGCAAGCTGATTGACCCCTACATCGCGGCCGGGTACGGCTACATTGACGACGTGATTGACCCCGGCGACACGCGCAAGGTGGTCATCCAGGGCTTTCGCATGGCGGCCACCAAGAAGGTACAGCGCCCGTGGAAGAAGCACGGCGTCATGCCGGTGTGAGCAGGAGGCAGGAGGCATGGGCAAGACCATCATCACGGCAGCCCTCACCGGCGTGTTGGCCACCCGCGAGCAGTGTCCCGCCATTCCCTACACGCCGGAAGAAATCGCCGAGGAGGCCCGCCGCTCCGTGGAAGCGGGCGCGGCCATCGTCCACATTCACGCCCGCCAGCCCGACGGCCGCCCCGCCTACGACGTAGAGACCTACCGCCGCATCAAGGAAGAGATCGCGGCGCGCTGTGACGACGTGATTATCAACTTCTCCACCGGCGCCATCGGCATCCCCATCGAGGACCGCATCGCCCACGTGCGGGAACTGCAGCCCGACATGGCGGCCCTCAACATGGGCTCCATGAACTATGCCATCTACAGCGAGAAGCGCAAGCGCTTCTACCACGACCACGTCTTCGCCAACCCCTTCAAGGACATCATCTACCTGCTGGAAGGAATGAACGCGGCCGGCACCAAGCCCGAACTGGAGTGCTTCGACACCGGCCACATCGGCAACACGGCCCCGCTGGTGGACATGGGCATCCTGAAGCCGCCCCTGCACTTCAGCCTCATCCTGGGCGTGTTGGGCGGCATTCCCGCCACCACCGAGAACCTGATCCACATGAAGAACAACCTGCCCCCCGGCAGCACCTGGCAGGTCATCGGCATTAGCCTGGCCCAATGGCCCCTGGTGGCGGCGGCCATTACCCTGGGCGGACACGTGCGCGTGGGCCTCGAGGACAACTTCTACCTGCGGCCCGGAGAAATGGCCCGCAGCAACGGCGACCTGGTGGCCAAGGCGGCCCGTTTGGTCCGCGAGTTGGGGGGCGAGGTGGCCAGCGTGGAAGAAGCGCGCCAAATCCTGCACCTCAGGAGGGATGAGCACTCATGATCGAAGTCAAAGCCATGATGGTGGGCGTTGTCATCCGCGTTGACGCCGGCCCCGGCACCGAAGTGGCCGAAGACCAGCCCATCGTGACGCTGGAATCCATGAAGATGGAGCTCCCCGTCCCGGCCCCTCGGCCTGGACGGGTGCGGGAAATCCGCGTGCAGGTTGGAGATGTAGTCCAGGAGGGCGACGTGGTGGCCCTTCTGGAGGATGAGGCCGGTTAACCTCCCGGAGGTTTCAAGCCTCCGGGAGGTTAAGGTTATACCAATTTGGCGTGGAAATGGCATGAGGTCATGTACTCCTTCGGAAACCTCGGAGGCGAGCGCATGAACATGTGCGGCGCCGCCGTACGAAGATACGAAGAAGAGAAATTGTGG
>WFWG01000379.1 GCA_015491235.1 Ardenticatenaceae bacterium | reverse complement strand
GTGTTGAGGGTGTTGGTCATGTGGGTGTGGACGGCCGAGGCGCCGTCCTTGGTGGGGCGGGCGCCCATGCCGCCGCCGATGGTCTCATAGTAGGCGAAAGGCTGCTGGCGCCAGGGGTCCCACCCGCCAATCGTCACGTTGTTCATGGTGCCCTGGCTGGCCGCCGGTACCCGCTCCGGGCAGGCTTGGGCCAGCGCCCCAAAGAGCACGTCCACGATGCGCTGTGAGGTCTCCACGTTGCCGCCGGCCACCGGCGCCGGCCGCGTGGCATTGACCACCGTGCCCTCCGGGGCAATCACGCGGATGGGCTCCAGGCACCCGCTGTTGTTGGGCACGTCCAGCCCAATCAGGCAGCGGAAGACGTAGTAGACCGCCGAGAGGGTGATGGCGTAGACCGCGTTGACGCTTCCCTTCTGCTGGGACGCCGAGCCCGTGAAGTCCACCGTAGCCGTGTCGCCCTCGACCGTTATGGTGACCGTGATAGGCACCGGCTCCTCGCCGATGCCGTCGTCGTCCAGGTAGTCAGTGAAGGTGTACTGCCCGTCGGGCAGGGTTTCCAGCAGGCGGCGGGTCATGCGGGCAGTGTAATCCAGCAGCGCCCGCATGTAAAGGGCAATTTCCTCGGCGCCGTAGCGTCCAATGAGTTCCTGCACACGGGCCACGCCCCGGCGGTTGGCCGCCAACTGGGCCCGCAGGTCCCCCTCGCGTTCTGCCGGCGTGCGCACGTTGGCGAGGAGCAGGTGCATCAGGCCCTCGTTGAGCCGACCCCGCTTGTAGAGCTTCACAGGTGGAATGACCAGTCCCTCCTGGTAGATTTCGCGGGCCACCGGCATGGAGCCGGGCGCCATGCCACCCACGTCGGCGTGGTGGGCGCGGCTGGCGACAAAGCCGAAGAGGCGCGAGTCCCCCTCTTCCTCGACGAAAATGGGCGTGATGACCGTGATGTCCGGCAGGTGCGTCCCCCCGCGAAAGGGGTCGTTGAGGATCACCACGTCGCCGGGCTCGAAGGTGTGCTCCCGCAGCGCGTGGGCCACCGAGAGGGGCATGGACCCCAGGTGGACGGGAATGTGCGCGGCCTGGGCCACCATCTTCCCCTCGGCGTCGAAGAGGGCACAGGAGAAATCGCGCCGCTCCTTGATGTTGGGCGAGTAGCTGGCCCGCCGCAGCACCACGCCCATTTCCTCGGCCACGGCGGCAAACATGTGCTTAAAAATCTCCAGCCGCACAGGGTCATGGGCACGCCTGCTCATTGTCCCGCTCCCACCGTGATGATGATGTTGTGGTACTCGTCCACCTCGGCCAGGTCCTGCGGTCCCACCAGGATGGTAGTGTCGGGGCGCAAGATGACCGCCGGCCCCTGAAGGACGTGCCCGGCTCGCAGGCGCTCACCCAAGTAGAAGGGCACCCGTCGCGCCCCTCCGGCGAAATGCACCTGGCGGCGCTCCAGCAACGCCTCCGACGGGTCCGAGCCGGCGCGCGGGAAGGCCCGCAGGGGCGGTCGCGACACGTGGCCCACGGCGCGCACCCGCAGGTTGACGATTTCGACGGGTGCGCCGGGATTGGCGTAGCCGTACAGGCGCTCGTGGGCGGCGTGAAACGCGGCCAGCGGGTCGGCCCCAAAGGGGACGGTCAGTTCGTAGGACTGGCCCCGGTAGCGCACGTCCAGCAGTCGTTCCACCACGATGCGGTCGGGCGGGATCCCCTCCCGCTGAACTTCGGCCTGACCGCGCGCCACCAGTGGCCGGAAGTGGGCCTCCAGTTCGTCCAGGGACACTGTGCCGGGCAACATCACCGTCTGCGTGTAATCCCGGACGACGTCGGCCACCAACATGCCCAAGGCCGAGAGGGTGGCAGCGTGCAAGGGCACCAGCACGCGGGGAATGCGGAGCCGACGGGCCAGGTCGGCCGCGTGCAGCCCGCCCGCCCCACCAAAGGAGACCAGGGTGAAGTCGGCCGGGTCGTGGCCGCGCTCCACCGAGATGACCCGCAGGGCCCGCTCCATGTGGGCGTTGGCCACCCGGACGATGCCCAGCGCGGTTTCCACCGGCCCCATCCCCAACCAGCGTCCCAAGCACTCCACGGCCTCCCAGGCACGCCCCTCGTCCAGCCTCATCTGGCCGCCCAGGAAGTAGTCGGCAACCAAGCGGCCCAGCACGAGGTTGGCGTCGGTGACCGTGGGGTGGTCGCCCCTGCCGTAACAGGCCGGCCCGGGGTCGGCGCCGGCGCTCTCCGGCCCCACGCGCAGCGCGCCGCCCGCGTCCACCCAGGCGATGGAGCCGCCGCCGGAGCCGACGGTGTGGATGTCAATCACCGGCACCCGGATGGGGTGCCCGCCGACAGTCGCCTCGGTGGTCACGCGGACCTGGCCGTCACAGAGGGAAACGTCGGTGGAGGTGCCGCCCATGTCGAAGGTGATGATGTGCTTGAATCCCGCCATTTCGGCCACGTGGCGGGCGCCCACCACGCCGCCGGCCGGGCCGGAGAGAATGCAGCGCACCGCGTGGCGCCGCGCCTCGGCCGCGCTGATGCTGCCGCCGTTGGACTGCATGATGCGCAACTCGTCGGCGCCGAGGGTTGCTTCCAGGCGAGCCAGGTAGTGGTCGAGCACGGGCGCCACGTAGGCGTTGATCACCGTGGTGCTGGTGCGCTCGTACTCGCGGAACTCGGGGAGCACCTCGCAGGAGAGGGAGACCGAGAACCCGGCCCGCCGCAACACGTGGCCCACAGCCCGCTCGTGCTCGGGGTTCAGGAAGGAGAAGAGCAGCACCACCGCCACGGCCTCGACGCGCTCCCGGCGCAGGGGGGCAACCAACGCCTCGACTTCGGCCGGATCGAGCGGGCGTACCACTTCGCCGGTGTGAGCCACGCGCTCGTTCATCTCGAAGCGCCAGCGGGCGGGCACCAGGGGTTCCGGCGGGTCGGCGAAGAGGTCGTAGAGGGCCGGGCGGTTCTGTCGGCCGATGTGCAGCACGTCGCGGAAGCCCCGCGTGGTCACCAGCGCTGTGCGGGCGCCCTTGCGCTCCAGCACCGCGTTGGTGGCCACGGTGGAGCCGTGGACGATGTGGCGCCGGTCCGCTGTGGGCAGCCGCGCGAGTCCGGCCAGCACGGCCTCGGCCGGGTCATGCGGGGTGGAGAGCACCTTGAAGGTTTCGACGCGGGCGCCTTCGTCCCCACGCACCACGACGAAGTCGGTGAACGTGCCGCCGATGTCCACGCCCACGCGCATCACGAGTCCTCCCCAACAAGAGCCGACGGGTCTCCTCCGCCGTCTCCCTTCACGCTCGCCCCCTGGCCTCCAGCGCCTCCCGCACCCACTGCTCGACGGTAGCCGCCGCCCGCTCGTAGGAGATGGCCTCGTATCCGGCGGCCAGGAACTCGCGGAGGTAGGACCAGGCGAAGGGCAGCAGGCCCCGCTGCCGCCATTGCCAGACGTGGACGGCCTCGTGGGCCAGCAGCGCCAGGCCAGCGGGCGTTTCGGGCGCGTAGAAGGCCGCATCGAAGCAGACCAGCGGCCCCAGCGTGACGGCAGCCGGCACGACGCCGCCCACGTGTCGGCCGAGGGCTACCGTGTGCAGCACTACCCGTGCCAGCCGGGTGCCCACCTCCAGGCGCACGGAGCTCAGGAAGGCGGGCGTCAACACCGCGTGGTACTCGGCGTACTCGGGGTGGGCCAGGAGACGCTGGCGTACCTCTTCCAGTGCGGCCAGCCGTTCAATGGCCGGTGCGGGCAGGCGCCCCCGATAGGGCATTGGGTGACGAACCGTGCGGTTTCGCACATGTCCCCCTTTGGTTCTCTCCTACCCCGGCAGGACGATGCGGCGGAAGCGCTCGGCGTACTCGTACGGCGTGCCCTCGGCCATGAGCCGGGCCCGCTGTCGGATGTACTCCGCCAGCTCCTCCCGGCTGCCGATCTGGCTGCGGTGACAGGCCAGCGCTTCGATTTTGCGCTCGATGGTGTCGGTGATGTCCACGGCGAAGTTGGGTTCGTTGCTGCCCACCAGGAACACGTCCAGCACGCGGTGGGGGCGCAGCCCTTCCCGCTCGTGCTCCGGAAAGTTCAGGCGGTCGCGCGCCAGGGGAAAGACGGCCGCCAGCGTGGTGTGGCCCACGGCAATGTGGTCGGGGTGGTTGATGCGGCCACTCCCGAAGAAGCGGGCCGTGGGGTCGAAGGTGACCACCAGGTCGGGGCGGAAGAAGCGAATCTGGCGCACCAGGTCGCGCCGCAGGTCGAGGGTGTCGTAGACCTCGCCGTCCGTGTAGCCCAGGAAGACCACCTCCGAGACGCCCAGCACGCGCGCCGCGGCCCGCTGCTCTTCCTCGCGGATGCGGGCCAGCCGCTCAGGAGTCATCTCGGGGTCGTTGGAGCCCTTGCTGCCGTCGGTGACAATGACGTAGATGACCTCGGTTCCGGCCTCGGTCCACCGCGCGATGGTCCCGCCGGAACTGAACTCCGTGTCGTCCGGGTGGGCCGTGATGAACAGGACACGCTTGGGAGTGGGAAACTCGGTTTGCATCGTCTCTGCCTCCACAATAATAAGTCTCACGAGCACAGGGGGCACGAAGCGCTTGGAATTCCCATGCTTGTGTTCTCCGTGCCTCCGTGTGGCTTTCATTCGAGTGCTTGCTGGATGAGGGCGCGCGCCAGGGGCGCGGCCACCTGTCCGCCGATGCCGCCATTTTCCACCAGCACGACCACCACTACGCGCGGGTCGTCGGCCGGGGCGAAGGCCACGAACCAGGCGTGGGGAGGCTGGTTGCCCCCCAACTGGGCCGTGCCCGTCTTGCCGCCGATGGCGATGCCGGGCGGAGCGCCCGCCCGCGCGTACCCTTCCCGCGCAGAGATGATCATGGCCTCGCGCACCTGGGCCGCCGTGCGCCGGCTGACGGCTCGCCTCCACCCGCTCGGCTTGAAGCGGCGCAGCACCTGACCGTCGGGAGTCCGCACTTCCTGCACCAGGCGCGGGCGCGGCATCACCCCGTCGCTGACGATACCAGCCACAATGAGGGCCATGTGCAGGGGCGTCACCTGGACTTGGCCCTGGCCGTAGGCCGTGTTCGCCAGCCCCACCTGGTCGAGCAGAAAGTCGTCGCGGCCCAAAGAGCTGGCCACGGCCTCTATGTCCACAGGTGGCACTTCCCCGAAGCCGAAGGCCCGCGCCGTCTCCCGCAGCAGGTCCGGCCCCAGGCGCAGGCCCAGTTGGGCGAAGACGACGTTGCTGCTGTAGGCCAGGGCGCGGGGCAGGTCCAGCCGAGTCTGCGGCGGGCGCTGGAAGTCGCGCACCGGGAAGCCGTTGACCACGAAGAGCCCGGTGTCCTCGAACACGTCCTCCAGGCGGGCCTTGCGGTGCTCCAGCACACCGGCCAGCGTGACGATCTTGAAGACCGAACCCGGCGTGTAGAGGCCCTGGGTGGCCCGGTTGAGCAACACGTGGGCCGGGCTTTCCTGAAGGGCTTCGGCCTGCTCGTCAAAGGTGTTGGGATCGTATGTGGGATGGCTGGCCAGCGCCAGGATGTCGCCGGTGCGCGGGTCGAGCACCACGATGGCCCCGGCCCGGTTGCCCAGCAGGGCGTCGGCTTTGGCCTGGAGGGCCGGGTCAACCGTCAACACCAGGTCGTAGCCCCGCACCGGACGGTGGAGCAAATTGTCGAGCAATTGGGTGAGCGGTTCCCCGCGCCGTCCGGCCAGCCACTCGTCGAAAGAGGCTTCCAGGCCCGTGTTGGTGTAGCGCAGCGTCCACACCCCGGTGACCGGCGCCAACAAGGGGTAGTGGTAGCGCCGCTCGGCGATGCCCTCCTCGTCCAGCACCGTCTCCACCAACACCGTCTCACCGTCGCGGGCCAGCATGGCACCCCGCCACACCCGCCGCTCCCGCTCGACGCGGCGCGCGTTGTCCGGGCGGGCGTTCAGCGCCTCGGCCCGCACGAAGCCCCAGTAACCGGCGCCCAGCGCCACGCTCAGAAAGCCAACCAGGAGCAGAAGGGCCACGTGTCGCAGGGGCGTCCGTAGGTCAATCATGGCGTCTCCGCCGAGATGCGCAACAGCAGTCCTACAGCGGCATAGCTGGTCATCAGACTGCTGCCGCCGTAGCTCACGAAGGGCAGGGTAATGCCGGTCAGCGGGATGAGCTTGAGGGAGCCGGCCATGATGATGAGCGCCTGGAGACAGATGAGCGTCGTGATGCCGCCGGCCAGCAGTTGGGCGAAACCGTCGCGGGCACGCAGGGCCACACGAAAACCGCGCTCCATGAAGAGCAAGTAGAGGGCCACCAGGGCCAGCACGCCCGCCAGGCCGAACTCCTCGGCCACGGCCACGAGGATGAAGTCACTGTGAACCACCGGCACGAAGTCGGGAAAGCCCTGGCCCAGGCCCTGGCCCACGACGCCCCCGGCGGCCACGGCCAGCAAGGCCTGAACAACCTGAAAGGCCACCCCCTCCGCCTCGGGCCAGGGGTTGCGCCAGATGGCAATGCGGGCCTGCACGTGCTCGAAGAATTGGGCTGTTACGAAGGCGCCGGCCGCGAAGAGCACCAGCCCGATGAGCACGTGGTCGTAACGCCCTGTCGCCAGGTACGTCATGATCAGGAAAAGGCTGAAGAAGAGCAGGGCGGCCCCCAGGTCCCGCTGCAACACCAACAGGAGCATGGCAAAGCCCCACGTGAAGAGCATGGGGAAGTAGACCCACAACCACCGCCGCTCGCGCCACAAGCGGCGCAGGCGCACGCTGCGGAACTTCTCGTGGTGCAGGTCGAGGTAAGAGGCCAGAAAGATGATCAACAGCAGTTTGAGCGGCTCCGAGGGCTGGAACCCAAAGGGGCCAATGCGCAAGGAAAGGGACGGCCCGCTTCCCAGCGGGCTCAGCCCGATCACCACCGTAATGGCCAGCAGCAGCAGGCCCGGCAGGATGAGCGTGTAGCGCACGCGCTTCAGCGTGTAAAGGGCGTGCGGCCAGGCGGCCAGGGCCACGGCCATGCTCAACCCCACGAGCATGGCCAGCACCTGGCGGAGGGTGAAGTTGCTGGCCAGCCGCTCGATCATCACCAGGCCCACGGCGTTCAACATGAGCGCCAGGGGCAACAGCACCGGGTCGTGGTTGGGACACAGGCGCCCCAAAAGCACGTGGGCGCCCAGGGCCAACAGGGCAGCGACCACGGCAGGCCACAGGCGGTCTCCCGCCGTGGGCACGTCGAGGCGTTGGAGCAGCCAGAACCCCACCAGCATGAAGGCCGACGGGAAGCTCAACAGGGCGAGTTCCCACCACGGCCACTGGCGAAGGGACGCTTTTGCAAACATCACACCTCGGCTTATACCTTGTCCCCCCAATACTTCTTCAGGAGAAGCGCCAGCTTGCGGCGCGTCTCAACGGGTACCAGCTCCGGCGGCGTCATCAAGGCGTCCTTCAGGGCGTTCCAGGTTGGACTCTCCCGCCCCTCCAGCATTCGGACCGCGTGGCGAATGCCCTCCTGGGCCACGGTGACGTTCTTCTGAAGCGTCTTGATGACCATTTCCACCGTCACCGGCTCCTCGCTCTCGTGCCACACGTCGTAGTCGGTCACGTGGGCCATGACGGCGTAGGCGATTTCGGCCTCGCGGGCCAGTTGGGCCTCTGGAATGGCCGTCATGCCGATGATGTCCATGCCCCACTGGCGGAAGACGTGGGACTCGGCCTTGGTGGAAAAGCGCGGCCCCTCGATAACGATGAAGTTCCCCCCCCTGTGAACTGTGGCGCCCGTTTGCTTGACCGCCTCGTAGAGCACCTCGCTCAGCACGGGGCAAAAGGGCTCGGCAAAGCTGATGTGGGCCACGAGGCCGTTGCCGAAGAAGGTCAGCGGGCGGCCGCGGGTGCGGTCGAAGAGGCTGCTGGGGATGACGATGTCGCCAGGGCGATAGTCCTCGCGCAGGCTGCCACACGCGCTGACGGCGATCAGCCACTTCACGCCCAGTTGCTTCATGGCGTAGATGTTGGCCTGGCTGGGGAGCTCGCCGGGCAGAATGCGGTGGCCGCGCCCGTGGCGAGGCAGGAAGGCCACCCGCTTGCCCTCCAGCGTGCCGACGACGATTTTGTCGCTGGGCTTGCCAAAGGGGGTGTCCAGGTCCACCTCGGTAACGTCCGTCAGGCCCTCCATGGCGTAGAGGCCGCTGCCACCGATGACGCCGATTTCGACCTGTTCCATGTTTGCCTCCTCCGCTGTGATTCTGATCGGTTGCCTTTCTCCCACCAAATGCCGTCACACTCGCGTGCAGGGAAAACCGAGGGGATTGTAACCCGGTTGGGGGGAGTGGTCAAAAGCACTTGCCCGGACCAATTGGCGACACTTGCTCGCCAAGGCGCTTTGAGTACAATTACATGTGCCAACCCTGCGGTGTTCGTGATGCCGCCCTGACGCCCAGACCCTACACCAGGCGAGAGGGGTCCGATCTCCAGTGAGGCGGGGAGACCTCCGGCCAGACGGCCGGCGGACGAACTGCCGGGTAGGACCCCACCTTGTAAGACGCGGGTTCTCGCGCGTCTCGGCACACGGCACCGCGGGGTTTTTCGTTATACCAATTGGGCGTGGAAATGGCATGAGGTCGCGCACTCCTTCGGAGACCTCAGAGGTAAGCGCATGAACGTGTGCGGCGCCGCCGTAAGAAAGAGAAATTGTGG
>WFWG01000378.1 GCA_015491235.1 Ardenticatenaceae bacterium | reverse complement strand
GGATGGCTCAGGCGCACGGTAGCGGTGACGGTCCCGCCGCCTTCGGACACCGAATACGTCGTGGGGTCAAACTGCACCGTTGGGTCGCCCTCGTCGTCGGAGATGACCACGGGCGCGCTGTTCACCGCGCCCAGGGCGGCGTTGGTGGGATTGCTCAGGGCCACGTTGAACGTTTTGCTGGGTTCGGCTATGTTGTCGTCAATGATGGGAACGGTGAAGGTTTTCTCGGTCTCGCCAGGATTGAAAGTGAGCGTCCCACTCGTGTCCGTGTACTCGCTGCCGGCCGTCGCCGTGCCGTCACTCGTGGCGTAATCAACGGTCACAGTCTGGCCGGAGGGCGCGTTGAGGGTCGCGGTGATCGTGACCGTGCCGTCATTCTCGTTCACGCTGTAACTGGCCGCACTGAGTTGAACCGTGGCCGAGACGGTGGTGAAGCTCCAACTCTCCTCACGGTAGAGGCGCTGGCCACCTGTGTCCTTCACGTTGCGCGTGACGGTCACCGTGTAGCGCGTGCTGGCCTTGATGGTGGCGGTGGGCGTGAAGGTGGCCGTGCGGGTGCTGTTGTCATAGGTGAGCGTGCCCGCCACCGGGCCGCTGTCGTCCTGGAGGGTGAAATTGGACGTCGTGATGGTCGAGGACTTCATCTCCTTGCTGAACGTCGCCTGCACCACGAAGTTCAGGGGCACGTCCGTAGCGTTGAAGTCGGGCGAGCGCAGGGTAATCACGGGCGGCGGGTTGCCCATGACGTTGTGAACGTACACCTTGGGGCCATCGTCGGTGGCCAGCACCACCAGGCCCGTGGTTGCGTTCACATTTTGCTTCGTGGAAGTCGCATTGTCTATGTCATTGTAGGTGTTGTCGGCAATGAAGTCGGTGCCACAGTTGCCCGGGGCGAAGGACATGTTCGAGAGGGGCGAAGTGATGTTGGCAACCTTGTAGCAAATTTTGCTGCCGCCCGGCTTGCCCGTGACGAAGACGTACACTTTGTCGGCGTCATCGTCCACCAGCAAGATGGGGCGCGTGTCGTTGTCGGCCTTCGTGCTGTAGGTGATGAAGCTGTAGGAACCGTCCGTGTCACGCGCGATTACCCCGATAAGGGGATCCGTTGACGTGACAGCTTTCGTCTTGACGACGGCGAACACCTGGCTGGATCCCGACACGCCAAGGGACTTCAAGTTGATGTGGTCATCAGCGCCCACATTGGCTGGCAAGGGCGGCTCCTCCAGCGTCCACCCGCTGCCGGGCGGCTGGTTGTCGTCGTGGACGGCAAAGTACACCTTCCCGGTGAGCTGGTTGCTCCACATGACACCAATTTTGTACTTGCCGTCGCTGTCCCGGAAGGCCACCACCGAGGAAATGTCGTCTTTGTAGACAGTCGTGTCGGTGATGGGCCCGGGGACGATGAAAGGTGTTCCCCAACTGGTGTCGTCATTGGGCGACGTGGTGGCGTTCACGTAGACGTAGTAGGTGTCTGTGACTCCCTTTGGCCGGGAGACGTAAGTCACCCACAGGCGCCCCTTGGAATCCTTGGCCAACACCAGCGTTTCGGTCTTGTTCTCGTTGACCGGGACGGGGAACCCGCTGTCCAGCGTGTAGGTGCGCGTACTGGCGTCGTAGCTGAAGCGGTAGAGGCGCCCCCTGTTTTCATCACTCTTGACCCAAGAAGCGCGCTCGGTGTAAATGTGAGAGGTGACGTAGAGCTTGCCGGCGCTTTCGTCCCACATAGTGTCTACTTTGGCGTCAGCCCGCGTGTCCACGATGACACCAGTGGAGCGCCACACCTGGTCGCCCCAGTCCAGCCAGTAAATTTCATACGCCTTCGTGGTATCGTTCCACAGGACGGCCCACCAGAGGCCGTCGTTCCACCAGAGCTTGCTTTCAGGCTTCTCGCCAGAAGGGCTATCCTTGACAGTGCTCCCGTAACTGAAATCCAAGTAGCCTGTGTCCAGCGTGTAGGGCGCGGTGGGGCTCCCATCCGCCCACGTGGTGATCACCATGCCCCAAAAGGCGGCGAACAACAGAAGCGGGATCAAAAGAGCCAAACTTAAAAACAGCTTTCGGTTGTGGCGGTTAGGAATGTAGGACTGCATCTTTACTTCCTCCTCAGCGATGATCGTTGGTCGTTAGCCGGACAACAGTGTTTCCGCTCTATGGTTTTTCCTCATCACACCTCCTTTCTCCGTGTGTCCAATCGGTCCATCCCATGTTCTTTCCGGGCCTCGCCGGCGTGACGGCCGGGAAATCGGTGCCGTAGACAGCGTTGATCAGCCAGACTTGCCACTCGTCGTCCCCCTCAGCTTCCCAACCGATGGAGTAAAGGAAGCGAACGGCGCGAAGCAGCGCTCGATCTTCCCACTCCCAGGCGGGATATCCCAACCGGGAGAGGATATTGGCCTGGACGACGGCACCTTGGAGCGCCTCCCACGGGTAGCCGGTCTTCTTTGGGGGCCACTGGAAGGGGCCGCCGCGGCGCATTTCTTCTGGTTGGGCGCCGTCAATGGAATGCCCATCCTTTTGAGCGCCAACGGGGTTAATGCCGACCGGTCGCTTCGGATCGGCTTGCCACCAGAGTTTCCCGTATTTGAAGCCAGCATAGGCATCGCGGTCGCCCATCCACCCCTTGAACACTTGGGCCACTCGTTCGATTTCCCCTTCGTTTCCCAGGTAGACCGCCACAGCCAGCCGGGAAGCCCCAGCATGGGTGCCCCAGTTGTTGGGACGCACCTCGTGAATGTCCACCAGCGTGCGACCTTTCAGCTTCTTCGTGCGCAACTGCCACAGCCGCTCGCGGAAGGCCCCGTCCAGCGTCGGGTCGGTTGCCGGCAGGTTAATCAAGTCGGCGGCGATGACGTAGCCCACCAGGTTCCGGCCGAGTGCCAGCACGCGCCCTCCTTCCTCGCTGGGTTCAAACGTCACGGCACGGAGAGCCTCGACGACTTCGTCGCGGTAGCGACGTTCGCCCGTTCTGGCGTACACCAGGGCCTTGGCCAGCACGAACACGTCGGTGTTGTCGTCCTGGTCGCGCAAGATGGGCGACCCCACGGCGCTGTCGGCGGCGGCTTTGAGGGCCTCCCACGCCACGCCGCGCGTTTCCAGGCAAGCCAGTTCGTCGGCCGAAATCCAGATGCCCCGATACGGTTCCTGCACCCCAGTTCGCACGTGTTCGACCTGGGGAGCGGGGGACACCGCCACACCACCGCGCTCACGAGTGGCATCGGCAGGAGGTGCTTCTGGCCCCAGAAGAGCACTCCCACACGCTATTGGCAGAAGCGCCAGCGCCATTCCCACCATCCACACAATTCCTTTACTGAGACAGAACTGTCCGGCCCTTTTCCTCTTCATTGTCTACCGAATTCGGCTTTCACGGCCCCACAGAAATTCCCAGGGCGCTCTCGTGACCGTTGTTTCGACCGTCACAAAGGGAAAGTAGTAGTGCCACTGGACAGGCGGCCCGCCCACTTGAGGCGTGGCTGTTGGTGTCATCGTTGGAATGGTGGTGATAGTCGGTGTAGCGGTTGGTGTTCCGGTCACCGGAGTGGCCGTCACAGTGTGTGTGGGCGTTGTCGTTGGTGTTGTCGTGGCCGCAGTTGTCGGCGTTTGTGTGGGCGCCGGCGTGGCCGTGGGCGTCGCGGTTGGGCTCGGCGTGCCTGTTGGTGCGTGCGTTGGCGTCGTCGTGTTGGTGGGCGTTGCGGTCGGCGTGTTTGGTGGTATGGCTGTCGCCGTGCTCATCGGCGTCGTTGTCGGCGTGCTTGTCGCCTCTTGTGTCAACGTAGCTGTGGGCGTGTTCGTCGGCTTCGGCGTCGGTGTCGCCGATGGCGTCATCGTAGCGGTTGCCGTTGGCTCGGCTGTCGGCGTGCTGGTCGCTGTTGCCGTGGCCGTCGCCGTGGGCGTGTTGGTGGCCGTCGGCGTGGCGGTCGCTGTTGCCGTGGCGGTTGCTGTGGGCGTGGGCGTGCCGGTCGCTGTTGCCGTGGCCGTCGGTGTGTGGGTTGCCGTTGGCGTAGCGGTCGCATTTGGTGTCGGCGTGCTGGTTGCTGTTGCCGTGGCGGTCGCTGTAGGTGTTGGCGTGTTGGTGGCCGTCGCGGTGGGAGTTGCCGTCGCCGTCATGGTTGCGGTCGGTGTCGCTGTAGGCGTGGCCGTCGGGGTTGGCTCGGGTAATGGCTCTCCCAGGTCCAGGAAGTTGTGGAAGTAATAATCGGCGCTGTCGTCGCTCGCCAGCACGACCAAGCCCGTGGAATTGTTCAGGTTCTGTTTGGTCGAGGTCGGGTTGTTGATATTCGTGTACGTGGTGCTGAGAATAAACGGGATCCCCAAGCCGGCCTCAAAAGAGATGTTGGCGATGTCGGTCACCTTGTAATAAATGGCGGCATCGCCGCTACTGTCCTTATTGCGAGAAAAGACGAAGAGGCGCCGATTTTGCTCATCAATCAACAAAATGGGGCGTGTGGGCCTGTCCTGAACAGTGAAAACGGTGTAGGCCCTCCAGTTGGAGGCCGAAGTGCAGGCCCCACTGCCCGCGCACGCCAACAGCACGATGAGCGGGTCGGTGGCGCTCTTCAAGGATGTCTTCACGACGGCAAAGACATTCCCGTCGGGGTCGGCGTGCAGGGATTTCAGGTTGATGTGATCATCAGCCGAAACGGTGTAGGCGGCCAAAACGTCCCAGCTCGTGTCCGGGTCGCCGTCGCGGTGAACGGCGAAGTACATCTTCTTCTTGCTCTGGTTGCTCCACATGATTCCAATGTGTCCGTCGAAGCTCACCACGGCGGAGATGTCGTCGCTGCTCAACCCGGAAGCCCCAGAAACCGGCAGAGGAAACGGCGTTCCCCAGTCATCGTCCCCACCGCTGCCGGTGTGGTTGACCATCACTTTGTGTTTGCCGTCGTTGTTCTTCTGCACGTAGGTGATCCAGAGAACGCCGGCAGAATCCTTCGCGATAGTCAATGTTTCGGAGCGACCGTCGTTGATGGAAACGGGAAACCCAGCGTCCAACGAGTAGGACCCGCCGCTGTACGAAAAGCGGTACAAGCGGGCCCAATCATCGGGGTCGGTGCTGGGCAAGGTGGAGTTGCTGGAAAAGATGTGAGAGGCCACATACAGGCGACTCCCGTCCCACAGCACGTCCGCCTTGCTCTTCAGGCGATCATCTAGTTGAACCCCGGTGTCCACCCACGTTTGGGTGGAGAGGTTCAGTCTGTAAATGTGATATCCGGCCGCGCTGCTTTCGATCATGCTGGCCCACCACGTTCCGTCGTTCCACCACAACTTGCTCTCCGGCTTTTCGCCCGTGGGTGCTTTTGCACTGTTGGGAAACTTGAAGTCGCGATACCCCACATCAATGGGCGAAGATTTGGCTGGGGCCGAGAAGACGTTTTCCCCTGCCAGGACGATGACCCCAAGCCACACAACCAACCAGAGCCAACGAGCCAACCAGCGCCGCTGTCCTTCCCGGTGATTTCCGCCTTCGTCGCTCACGAGGGCACCACCTGTGCCGAGAGCCACTGCACTGTCCGGCGCAGGCCCTCGGACAAGAGCACGTCCGGCCGGTAGCCCAACACCCGCTTGGCGCGGGAAATGTCCCCAAAGGAGTGCCGAATGTCACCTGGGCGCGGTTCGGCGAACACCGGCTCGACGCGGCGCCCGGTTACCGCTCCCAGCATTGCCAGGATGTCCAGCAGATTTGTCTCCTGTCCTGTTCCAATGTTGAAGACCTCTCCTACCGCCGCTTCCACGCTGCACGCCAGCACATTGGCCTCCACCACGTTCTGCACGTACACGAAGTCGCGGGACTGCCGTCCGTCCCCGTAAATAATGGGGGGTTCCTCGGCGAGTAGGCGGGCGATGAAGGCAGGAATGGCGGCCGCGTACCCGCCATGGGGATTCTGCGCCGGCCCGAAGACGTTGAAGTACCGCAGCGAAACGGTGGGCAGGCCGTACACGCGGGTGAAAGCGCGGCAAAGTTGCTCTCCGCTCACCTTAGCGGCAGCGTAGGGCGAGCAGGCCCGCGGGGGCAGCCCCTCGCGGTGAGGGGGCGCGTGGTCCCCATAGACCGCACACGACGACGAGAACACCACCCGCTTCACGCCCTGCTCTGTGGCAGCCAGGAGCACGTTCTGGGTTCCCACCACGTTCACTTCCAGGTTGCGGTCAGGGTGCTCCACCGATTCCGGCACCGAAACCAGCGCCGCCAGGTGGAACACGTAGTCCACCCCTTCTGTGGCCCGCCGCACCACGTCGAGGGAACGGACATCGCCCTCGAAGAACTCCACGTCGTCCCACACGTCTTCCAGGTTCTCACGTCGCCCGGTGGTCAGCGCGTCCAGCACGCGCACGCGCCCGCCCCGACGCACCAGGTGGCGAACGAGATGAGAGCCAATAAAGCCAGCTCCACCGGTGACAAGAAACGTCTTTCCTTGGGGTGAGAACCCATTTGCGTTGCCCGGCTTCGTCATGGTCTTGCTCCTTGGGTTGGAAGGCGTAACCCACGCCCAACGGGGCAGTGTCCGGCCTTCAGCACTCCTCGGCCGAGGCTGAGCGAACCGGCCCGGATACTCCGGCCACAGGGGCACCTGTGGAGGCCGCGGAACGCCGCCTGACCACTTTGGTTTTGAGCGTGTGAAACAGGTCCCACACGAAAGGCACAGGGTCGCGCAGGGAGAGGACGGCGAACCGCTTGCGCCCGCGCAGCGAGCGCCACCACTCCCTCAATGTGAGGTCCCCGCGCCGCCAGTAGTGGAGGGCGACCTGGAAGTCACGCCGCAGGTAAACCCACTTTACCGGGTCGTCGTAGCGCTGTTCCCGGTTGGGCGGCAGCGGTCGCCCCGTCAGGTCACAGTACATGGTGTAGAGCAATTCCACGCCGCCGGCCTCGGCGATGGCCGAGCGCCCCGTGGGGCGCCCCACGTTCGGCTCGACGATCAAGAAGTCACCCGTGCGGTCGTCCCGCTTCATCTCGAGGTATCCCAAACCGTGGTAGCGCACGAGCCGGAACAACCGCACCGTCGTCTCCAGCAGCACGTCGTTGCGACATGCCACCCCGAGTGAGCTCGTGCCGGCCTCCGGCGGCCACTGTCGCAACTTCTGGGAAACGAAGGTGACCAGCGGCTCGGCGTCTGCGTTGAAGTAACAATTGCAGGAGTAGAGGTTGGTATCGGGTCCTTCGATCCACTCCTGAACCATCAGCCCATCTGCCCACCCAGCACATTGGTCGTACCGGGCGAGCAGTTCGTCGGGGGTGTAGACGCGGAACACTTTGGCGCTGGTGTGTCGTTCCCACGTGGGCGTTCGGACGGCCGGCTTGAGGATGCACGGGTATCGCAACGCCCGCGCCACACGCTCGGCGTCCCGACGACTGTGCAGCAAGTGTGTGGCCGGAACGGGCAAGCCGGCCTGCCGGGCGAAGGTGTAGAAGCGCGTTTTGTCCATCAGCAGGTCAACCACATCATGTTCTGGCAGGGCGAACAGATACCAGGGGCGCAGGTCGTCTCGGTGGCGCGAAATCTGCCAGACGCTCATGTCGGTACACGGGTACAGCACCGCCGGCGTGTCGAGCGACGGTCCCAGGCGTCGCAACGTTTCGACAAGCGCTTCGCTTGTCGTGTCCGCGATCAACACCCTGTCACACGCCCGCGTGCGACAAGCAAAGTGGCTCGGATTGCGCGCCACGCCGATAACGGGCACACCTCGGCTGTTCAGAATGCGGGCCGTTTGCAGGCCGGTCATGCAATCGAGGCCCACCACAACGGCCGGGTGACGTGTGGAAGACATGAGGCATTCTCCTTCAAAGTGTCGTAGAGAGTTCTCGAACCCCAGCCTTGACGGGCAGATACCGCTTTTCGGCCGCCTTCAATTCCGCCACGTTTTGCAGCCGGAAAATCTCCTGAACGGAGACGATGTGCCGTTCCGCTTCCACGAGCGCCTGCTGCTCGTAAATCAGGGCCGCGATGTCCTGCATGGCCCGGACAGCCGCGCGGAGCAAGTGGTTGGCCCAAATGACCATGCTCACGCCAGCCTCCTCGAACACGTGCGTGGGGGTCTGGTAGTACATGGTGGGCACAATGACGACTGGACAGGTATCCCCCCACTCGCGCATGAAGGCCAGCACCTGGTCCGCCGTGGGAATTTTGCTGTGGATGAGGATGGCGTCGGCACCGGCTTGGTAGTAGGCTTCCGCTCGCCGCAGGGCTTCCCCAAGTCCCCAACCGGCGATGAAGGCCTCAACGCGAGCGACCACGCAAAAGTCGGGATCCTGCTGCGTGTCCTTGGCCGCCTTGATCTTGCCGACGAACTCCTCCACTTCGGCCAACGGCTGCTGCTCGCCGTCAATGAAGGAATTCGTCTTGGGGAAAAGCTTGTCCTCGATGCACATGGCCGCCACGCCGCGCTGCTCCAGTTTGCGCACCAGCCGGCGCACGTTGTTGAAGTTGCCATAGCCGGTGTCAGCGTCGAGCATGATGGGGATGGACGTGGCGTCGCTCATGAACTCCACCACTTCCAGCACTTGGGTCCAACTGGCCTCGTTGTTGTCGCGCACCCCCATGGCGGCCGAAATGCAGAGGCCACTGGCCCAAATTCCCTTAAAGCCGGCCTCCTCCACGATTTTGGCGCTTATGCCGTCGTGCGCCTCCATCAGAAATTCGAGGTGGTCGGAATGCAACATCTGCCTGAACTGAGTGGTCTTTTTCACAGCGTCCTTCCTCTCCTCTTCGCGGTTCCCACGGCGGTTCACGATTTGCCCTCCTTTCGCGCTAGAGCGCAGTGGCCGAAACGGGCACCTGTTCGCTTTGGAAGCGTTCCAGAATCTCCAGAATGCGCTCGCCAATCTCGCGCTGAGAGTCTACGGTCATGGCGCCGATGTGGGGGGTGAGAATTACGTTGGGCAAATCGGCCAGGGGCGAAATCTGGCCCTCCCCTTCGCGCTTGTGCACGTCGAGGGCGGCCCCCCGCAAGCGCCCGCTCACCAGCGCCTCCCGCAAGGCCTCCTCGTCAACGACGCCACCGCGGGCCATGTTGATGAGATACGCGGAAGGTTTCATCAAGGAAAGGGCTTGAGCGTCAATGAGGTTCACTGTGGACGCTTTCAGGGGAACGTGAATGCTCACGAAATCCGAAGCTTCCAGCACTTCGCGAAAATCGGTGAGGCGAATGCCTTTCTGGCGGAGCCGAATGGCCTTGGCAGCCGTGGGGTGTTCCACACATCCGAGCACGTTCATACCCCACGCGGCCCCCATCTGGCCCACCCGCGAGCCAATGTTTCCCGCCCCCACGATGCCCAACGTCTTCCCGGTCAACAAGTAACCGCTGAGTTCATACTTGGCCCAGCGCCCCTTACGCGTGAGGGCGTCGGCCCGCAGAACGTGCCGGGCCAAGGCCAACATCAGGGCAAACGTCAACTCCGCCACAGCCTTGGCGCCCGGTTGGGGAATGCGCACCAGCCTGAGCCCACGCCGGCGCACGTAGTCCATATCAATGTTGTCAATTCCCGAGCCGGCCCGAACAAGGAG
>WFWG01000377.1 GCA_015491235.1 Ardenticatenaceae bacterium | reverse complement strand
TGGGGTTCTCCGCCAGCCAGCGGAACGATTCGTCGGGCACAACGGCATGAACCACCGGCGCACTGGTCTTCAGGATGTAGACGGCGAAAGAAAGCAAAATTCCCACGAGAATGGCAAACTCCATCCGCAGGAAGAGGGTGCCCAGCAGCGTGGTTATCAGGATAAGGGCATCTTCGCGTGCTCCTCCCCAGATGCGACGAATTTCGGCAAAGTTGATTAGCCTATACCCGGTAACAATTAACACACCGGCTAGAGCAGCCATTGGCAAGAATGTTGCAAGAGGACCAAGGACGAAAACTGCCACCAACAGGAACAAACTGGCAAATACCGAAGCCAGAGGACTTTGCGCGCCGGCTGCCATGTTGACGGCCGAGCGAGCGAAAGAGGGGGCTACAGGGAATCCGGAGAAAAAGCCAGCCGCAATGTTGGCCAGTCCCTGTCCCACGAACTCCTGGTTGCTGTCCACCCGTTGACCAGTGGACAGGGCAATGGAACGCCCAATCGCCACCGCCGCCATCATGCCAATGGCGGCCACGGCTAAGGCACCGGAGGAAAGCTCGGCAACTAAACGAAGATCAAAGAAAGGCAGATGGGCCAGCGGTGGCAGGCTGCGAGGCAACTCCTCAATGGTCTGGACACCTTGCTGATCGAGGTGGAACAGGAAGACAGCCCCCGAGGCGAGAATCATGGCAATTAGCGGGCCCGGCAAACGCGGGTTCAGCCGTCGCATGAGCAGGATGAGCAGGAGCGTCCCCACACCAAGAGCAGCTGTAGGGGGATGGAAGTTGCGCAAATGCAAAACATCTTCCCACAAAATGCGTATTCCACTGCCTGCGGGCGCAGAAAGTCCTAACAAAGGTGCGATTTGTTTGATAATAATGAGGGCACCAGCTGCCGCTGTGAACCCCACAGCCACTGAATGGGAGACGAAATCCACCAGCACGCCCAGCCGCGCCAGCCCCATCACCAACTGAAGCACTCCAGCCATAACGGCCATCATGCCGGCTGCCACGATGTACTGGGCACTGCCCGGCGGCGCTATGCTGGCCAGCACCGAGGCGATGAGCAAGGACATAGCATTCGTCGGGCCGGTGATCATCTGCCTGGAAGAGCCCCACAGGGCTCCCACGATGCCAGCCACAAGAGCCGCATAAATGCCCATCTGGGGGGGGAGCTGGGCGATGATCGAAAAGGCAATGGCCTGGGGAAGCAGGATAATCGCTACCGTCAGGCCCGCCACCAGGTCGGCACGCACATTTCTCCAGTTGTACTCCCGAAACTGAACCAGCGGGTGGAGAAGAAGCTGCAGAAGTTGAGGTGTCTTCACCAAGGTCGTCTTCATGTCCGAATGCCCCGTCTCGCAGTGAAGGGCGAGTCGCTGCACCCCACACTGTATTTGATTTTCCTTACTCTTTGCACCACCTCTCCAATCTTACCCCTCTACCGGGGAACCTGTCAAAATCGTACTCTCCCCCAGTATTCGCTTCCGCGCGAGAAGACCGAACGGGCTCGCCAGCGTAAGGGCTCATCGCCGCGCACTTCGCGCGAATGGAATACCAACCCAAAAGGGGAAAGAAATTGGGGCGTGCCGGGGCGGCTTCGCCGCCCCGGCACGCCCCAATTTCTCTTTTTCGTACGGCGGCGCCGCACATGTTCAAACGGGACAGCGATGGGCGTGGCTATTTGGCTCTATAAGGCAGACAGAGTACAATTGTGGCGGTCCTTTTCTGTTCGGCCGACACGCCGAGAGTCCTGTGAACTTCGGCACGTGGACAAACGACTACCACCAGAGGGAGCTCAATGACAAGCCAGGAACTTTCTCTGCTCTTTGTGGGAAGCGCCTTTCTTGCCGGTGTGCTTTCCTTCCTTTCACCCTGTGTTTTGCCGTTGGTGCCCGTGTACCTCGGGTACATTACCGGCAGCACGCTCCACGATACCCCCTCGCGACGGCGCACAATAGCCCATGCCGTTGCATTTGTCGTGGGGTTCGGCAGCATCTTCGTTCTGTTGGGGGCTTCGATAGGACTCATCGGGTACTGGCTGATAGACCGGGTGCCGCTCATTTTGCGGTTTGGGGGCATTTTGGTTATCCTTATGGGGCTTCACTTGGTGGGCGTTGTGCGAATTCCTTTCCTGTACACCGAGAAACGGCTGAACGTGAATCCAGGCGATGACCCGTCAGTCATTTCGGCTGCGCTCCTCGGAGTAGTGTTTGGAGCCAGTTGGACGCCCTGCATTGGCCCAGTCCTGAGTGCGATTTTGGGTCTCGCTGCGGTTAGCCGAACCGCCTTCCAGGGAGCACTTCTTCTGGCGGTCTACACATTTGGTTTGGGGATTCCGTTCCTGCTGGTGGCTGCAGGTGCTGATCGAGCCCTCAACCGCATGCGTCAGGCTGGAAAGTGGATGCGGGGCGTCGAACTTGTCAGTGGCCTGCTGCTCATTGCGGTCGGTATTCTCATCTTTACGGATCGCTTCACACAACTGAATGCGTACTTCATCCGCCTGACGCCAGAATGGCTCTTGCGGTGGCTGTAACATCGTCCATTTGTCCACCCGGGGCCGCTGATTGGGGCCACGAACAAGAGTCTACCCGCGGCTGAACGGGGTGAGTTGGTCACTCGCTGCCGTGTGCTGGCGCTGAAACCGCCTGTTCCCGCGCTGCGTGCCTTGTTGGACAGGGGAATTTGCGCCTTCGTGACGGGAAAGGAGTGCCTTATGCTCGACAAAGTTCAAGAGTTCGTTGACCAACTCCAAAACCTTCACACCCAGGCAGCCTACGAAAACGACCTTACTCAGTTCGTGACGTACATTTCCCAAGAGACCCCTCCCCCGTCTTCCTGGCACGCGGTGAGCGAGGAACACGTTCGGGGATTTCTTCACGACCTCCTAAGGCGAGAATACGCTCCGTCGAGCATCGCGCGCAAGATGGCCGTGATAAAGCGCTTCTTCGCTTATCTGGTGGAAACGGGATATTTACACCACAACCCGGCCGAGAACGTAGAAACACCTCGCGCCAAAAGTACCACTCCCCGCGTGTTGTCCCGCGAGGAGGTGGAGCGGCTGCTTCAGGCTCCCGCCAACGACCATTCTCCCAAGGGATTGCGCGACCGAGCCCTCCTGGAGGTGATGTACGCCACTGGCCTGCGGGCCAGCGAGGTGGTCGCCCTCACGGTGGACGATGTAGACCTGGTACGGGGCAAACTTCGCTGCCGCACAGGCCCGACAAAAGTCCGGCTGGCCTCCTTACCCTTGCGGGCTTTGGAGGCGCTCCGCGAGTACCTGGAGCGTGGACGTCCCCGTCTGGTTCACAACCCGGATAACCCTCACTTGTTTGTGAACTTGCGGGGGAATCCGCTCACCAGACAGGGGCTGTGGCTCATCATTCGCGAGTACGTCAAGCAGGCCGACATTCCAGCCCCCGTGAGCCCCCACACTTTGCGCCACACCTTTGTGGCTCACCACCTTCAGGAAAGCGCTGACTTGGTAGACGCCCAGCAGGTGGAGCCCTCATGACAGTGGCAAACGCGCTTCCCCACGACGATGCGGCCAATTGGCTGCTTGCGCGCACGGCCTACCGCCCGACTGTGGGCATCATCGCCGGGTCGGGCCTTGGCGAACTGGCCGACGGGGTGGCTCACCCGGAGGTTTTCCCCTACGCTGACATCCCCCACTTTCCCACCAGCACGGTTGCAGGACACGCTGGCCAACTGGTGCTGGGCCTGCTGGCCGGTGTTCCCGTTTGCCTCATGAGAGGGCGGGTCCACTTCTACGAGGGGTATTCCATGCAGGAGATCACCCTGCCCGTGCGGGTCATGGCCCGCCTGGGCGTCAGGACGTGTATCGTCACCAACGCGGCCGGCGGCATCAACCCCGACTTCGAGGTGGGGGACATCATGGTCATTCAGGACCACATCAACCTCCCCGGCTTGGCTGGACACAACCCGCTGCGGGGGCCAAACGACGACCGCCTGGGGCCGCGCTTTCCCGACATGTCGAACGCCTACAGTCCCACGTTGCGCCGCCTGGCCCACCAGGTCGCTGGTGAGTTGGGCCTGGCCCTGCGCGAAGGCGTGTACGTGATGGTGGCCGGCCCCAACTATGAGACGCCCGCCGAACTCCGCTACCTGCGCCTCATCGGGGCCGACGCGGTGGGCATGAGCACAGTGCCCGAGGTGCTGGTTGCTCGCCACAGCGGCATGCGCGTGTTGGGCCTCTCGCTCATCACCAACAAGGTCATCTTTACGCCCCGCGACACGGACGAGCCCCTGGAACTCCACCAGGAAGTGCTGGACGTGGGCGCTCGCCGGGCCAAGGACCTTCAGCGCCTGGTGGTGGGCGTCGTGGAACGGCTTCAGGAACCCTCGGTTGACCAGAACAGATGAAAGCTCGAGAGGTGCGGGCCATTCTCGAAGCCCACGGCGTGCGGCCCCGCAAGGGGCTGGGCCAGAACTTCCTGCTCGACGAGACGGTCCTGGACCGCATCGTCGAGGCCGCCCAACTGGAGCCGCAGGACATCGTGGTGGAAATCGGCCCCGGCCTGGGGGCGCTGACCGCTCGCCTGCTGGAACACGCCGGACACGTGGTGGCCGTGGAACTGGACGACAAGCTGGTGGAAATCCTGCGCCGCCGCTTCGCCAGCGAGGACCGGCTGCTCCTCGTTCACGACGACATCCTGCGCGTGAACGTGCCCCAGGTCATCCGCGAGTGGCTCTCGCCGCCGGAGCCGCTGCGATACAAGGTGGTGGCCAACTTGCCCTACTCCATCACCTCGCCGGCCATCAACCACCTGCTGGAGAGCAGACCACCTCCCGAGCGCATCGTTTTGCTGGTACAACGAGAGGTGGCCGAGCGCATCGCTGCCCGGCCGGGAGATATGAACCTGCTGGCTGTTCGAGTGCAACTGTACGGCCAGCCTCGCATCGTCGCGCGGGTGCCAGCCAGCGCCTTCTACCCCCGCCCCAAGGTCGAGTCGGCCGTGCTCGAGATCGTGCCCCACGTGATTCCTCCTGTTCGGGTGGAAGACGTGCGTGGATTTATGCGCTTGGTGGAAGCCGGTTTCCGACAGCGCCGCAAACAACTCCGCAACGCCCTGGCGGCTGGCCTGAGCCTTCCCAAACAAGAAGTGGAGCGCCTGCTGGAAGCAGCCAACATTGACTCCCGCCGGCGGGCCGAAACTCTCTCCCTTCAGGAATGGGAACAGCTTTATCGCGCCTTCGCCAGCACGACGTGGGCTTCCACGTCCGCAAAGGGAGCGCCGGGCTAGGGAAAAATTGTGGAGAACTGGGGCGGCTTCGCCGCCCCAGTTCTCCACAATTTCTTCTTCTCTTCTTCACGGCATAAGTCCTGTTCCTGAGAGGATGATGTGAACGCTTTTGTCACAGTATGGGTGAGATGGTCCCAAGCCCTGGAGCGATACGCCCGGGGCCCGATCATTTTGTTCTTCACGGTTATGTCGGCCCTTTTCGGCCTGGTCGTGTTGCCCCGTGGAGGCGCGCAACTGAAGTCCACTTCCGGTGGCGTAGGGCCGATCGACACGCTGTTCTTTTACACCCCTGATCGGGTGTACGACATGATTGCTGCCTACGGCGAAGCCGGACGGGCCATGTACCGCACCAGCGCGTTGACCGCCGACCTGATCTACCCCATCGCCTACAGCCTCTTTCTCGGCCTGGCGATTACTTGGTGCTTTGGACGACTTCCGGCTGGCTGGAGGTGGGGCCAGCGCCTGAACGTGTTGCCGTTTGGGGCTGCCCTCTTCGACGTGCTGGAAAACGTCAGCGTGGCGATCATGCTGTCTGTTCATCCGGCCCGGCCAGCCCTTCTGGCCTGGATGGCGACGGCGTTCACGATGACCAAGTGGGGGCTCGTTGGCGTCAGCGTTGGAACGCTCGCCATTGGTTGCATCTTCCTGGGTACTAACGAAGTCTGGAGGAAACTGAAATTTTAAGGTGACGAAAGGTGTGCGAACAAACTCGGAGCGAGCACCTTTGCTGGCTACGGAATCTCGCCTTCTCTCCCTTCGACCCTTGACCACTTTACTCCGAACGCTTTCTTTTCAGCGAAACGCCTCGGCAAAAGAGCCTCTTGAAAAAAGCGGTCAATCGTGATAGAATAACCACGCCACTCGCAAGAGGCTGGAACTACTAGATGTAGTATGTTAACTTGAAAAATGCTACTAGATGTAGTATGTGTCCGGCTCTTGCTCAGCTTCGCTGCCTGCCGACACCACTCTCGACTGGCGCAGGGGACTCCGAGGAAAAACACGAAATTGAGGCGGAGGGGAAGGAACATGCGTTGTCCGTTTTGTGGCCATACGGAAAGCCGTGTCACGGATACTCGCGTGGTGGGCAAAGGGGTGCGCCGGCGGCGCGAGTGCCGCAGTTGCGGACGGCGCTTTACCACTTACGAGCGCCTGGCGCGAACCAGCCTCATGGTCATCAAGCGGGACGGTCGCCGAGAGGAGTTCGACCAGGACAAGCTCTTCGTGGGTATCAAGAAGGCGTGCGCCAAACGTCCTATCTCCATCGAGACCATTGACCGCATGGTGGACGAAATCGAAACCGAACTCTACAGCTTGGGGCTGACGGAGGTCGAGAGTCGCCTGATTGGCGAGATGGTCATGCAGCGGCTCGCCCAACTCGACGACGTGGCTTACGTGCGCTTCGCCAGTGTCTACCGCCGCTTCGCCGACTTGGACGCGCTGGCCGAGGAAATTCAGAAGCTCAAAGCACGGAAGGCACTGGAAGAGGAGCGCCAGCGCCAACTCAGCTTGGGCATTTGAGCGCGCCCAATGTCGGGCAAGAGGTCTGTCCGCTTATTTCTTTTTAGGGAAGACTGCTAAGCCCTTCGGGAACGGCACCGCCACGCCTTGTTATGCCCCACGAAAAAGAGGATAGCTCTGTAGGGAATCAGCGCGCCAATGCACAATGGCGCTTTTGGGGATACCGTCAACTGTTTTAGGGAGGAAAGGAACATGGCTCACCAACTCGAAATGGAAACAGCGAAAGACGACACGTTGCTTCCCACCCCGCCCATTCCAGAACACTTGCGGGGCCGCCAAGTGCCGCTTACTGAGAACAGCCGCAAGGTGCTCGAGCGCCGTTACCTGCGCAAGGGGCCGGACGGCAAGCCGGTCGAAACCATCCTGGAGATGTTCTGGCGGGTGGCCTGGCACGTGGCCGAGGCCGAAGACCTCCTGGAAGGCGACCGCTGGCGGTGGGCAGAGACCTTCTTCAACATGCTCACGCGCCTGGAGTTCCTGCCCAACAGCCCCACCTTCACCGGCGCGGGAACGCCGTTGGGCCAGCTCGCGGCATGTTTCACCGCAGATATGCGCGTTGTTACCGATAACGGCCTAAAGCGGATTGCCGACTTGCAAGTGGGGGACCGCGTTCTCACCCATCGAGGACGGTTCCGCCCGGTAACCGAAACGATGCAACGCTATTACAACGGGCCTCTCTATCGCATCAAAATAAAGCTTATCGGCACCACTCTGGAAGTCACCCCGGAACATCCTGTTCTTACGTCCAACGGATGGGTTCAAGTAAGACAACTGAAAAAAGGGGACAAAGTCGCTATTGGTATTCCCAAGGGCAAAATTGCTCCGCCGACCTTTGACTTAGCTCAACTCTCTTATGCTGAAGAGCTAGAATTACAGACCACTGAAGAATATATTCGGGTGCGTCGCCCCTCAACGTATCAAAATTCTGGCCGCCAAGCCACGTGGGGACCTCGATATATCTCCCTGACCCCTGAATTGGCACGGTTATGCGGTTATTATGTAGCCGAAGGAACCATTGGACCCGATGAGCGATACGTGCGATTCACTCTTAACACGGATGAACGGGAGTATCAACGAGAAATCATCGCTCTCATTGATGCAGTCTTTGAGCGAAAACCGGTAGCACGTGATGCGAACGCGGGGCGTTGGACGAACATCGACTTGTACAATCGGGCTATTGCGACCTGGTTCAAGGAACAATTCGGAAGTGGCGCGTCCCAAAAGCGTATTCCCTTGTGGATGATGTACGCTCCACATGCACTCCAAGAAGAATTTATCGTCGGGCTCCTGCGCGGTGATGGAATGTTCTTCGAACGCACTTACTCCGTTTCCAACCGAAAATCCCCCAAAGTTTTTCGCTCGTTCCGTATCACGTTAGCAAATCCCAGCTTAATTCATCAAATCTGGCAACTTCTCCTTCGGCTTGGTTACTGTGCAGCCATTCGTCCGGTTGATACAACCTATGTAACACCAAATGCCAGCCCCACAGCTCAGGTTAATATGCCTCCCTTACAATCTCGCAATCTGATTGAGCGTGTTTTTGGCATCACACTGCCAGAGCCAGATACGCGGTATGTGCGTTCATTTATTTATCGAGAAAGTGAACAGGTATTTTTCGAGATCGAACACATTGAAGTGGTACACTTTAGCGGTACAGTCTATAACTGTGAAGTGGACGAAGATCATACATACGTAACCGAAGGTGTTGTTGTCCACAATTGCTTTGTGCTTCCCATTGAAGACGACATGGGCAAAGTGCGCGGCGGCATTTTCGACACGCTGCGCAACGCGGCCCTCATCCAGCAGACCGGCGGCGGCAACGGTTTCTCCTTCTCGCGCCTGCGCCCCCTGGGCGAACATGTGCTCTCCAGCGCGGGGAAGGCCACCGGACCAGTGGGCTTCCTGCGCGTCTACGACAAGGCCTTTGGGGAGATTGCGCAGGGGGGATGTCTTCTCCCTGACACCCTCGTTTTCACCGAACGAGGGCTCCTACGGCTGGACGAAATCGTTGATCCCGAGAGGCCCGGCTGGCAACCCCACACCTTGCGTGTTGCCACGGACGAAGGATGGCGCTCTTCTCCGCGGGGATATAACAATGGCTTGGCCCCTGTACTGAGAGTGCACACGCGTGAGGGAATAAGCCTGACGGGCACGCCGGAGCATCGGGTGAAGGTGATGACCGATAACGGGCCAGAGTGGCGGCAGTTGCAAGAGCTTCGGCCAGGAGATTGGCTTATCGTGCGCCTCGGTGAGCATCGTGGTCGGCTTCAGGCGCTGCGGCATCCACAGCCACGCCACGGCAACCAGATCTGGCCGAAACTGCCCAGCATCTTGGACGAGGAGTTGGCCTTCTTCCTGGGATACCTGGCTGGGGATGGGTTTATCGCGACAAAAGCGTCCGATCACCGGATCGGCGTCAGCGTGGCGCATACGTCCTATCTGATGGAAGAGATGCCGGCCCTGATGGAGCGCTTGTTCGGTGTCAACGTACATCGTTGGCAGAAGCCGGGCGACCGGTCGGTGACCTTCGTCATTGACAACCGTGCGGTGAAAGAGTTCCTGCTGTTGCACGGGTTCGACAAGCCCGACAGCCGTTCGGTTTGCGTCCCCCGCCTGATCCGTCAATCGCCCCCGGAGGTGGTGGGCGCCTATTTGCGCGGACTGTTTGAAGCAGATGGGACGCTGAGCCACGGGTATCCGACCTTGATGACCACGTCGAAGCGTTTGGCGAAAGAGGTGGCAACACTCCTCATCGGCCTGGGATGCCCGGTGCGGATACGTACGATTGCCCCCGGTGTGGATCGCTGGGGAGATTCGGAAACGTACCAAGTTCGCATCCACTCCACCGTCGGGCTGAAGGCTTGGCGTGAGCGCATCGGCTGTGACATGCGTTCCCGCTTTGTGGCCGCGTTTGCTTGGGAAAGCGACCAGCGGCGGGAGAGTTCGTACGTTCTGCCCTGTCCGCGCTATTGGCTGGATCCCGTGCTGGAAGCGATCACATTGGAGCAGATAGACGCCAAGGGGCGTGGGAGGGGCATCAAGTTTCGCAGCACCACCCCAGCGCTGCGTCGGACACTGCTCCGTTATGTTCGTGGGGAGCGAAACTTCACACGCTCCGCGTACGATGAGTTGTGCCGGAGGTTTCCAGAATTCGCAGAACATGCCCGGTCCCCAGAGGGACTCTGGTTCGTACAAGTGACAGGGGTGGAACCTGCTGGAGAAGCGTTGACCCTGGACCTTGAGGTGGACGAAAACCACACCTACCTGGCGTACGGGATCGTAACCCACAACACACGGCGCGGCGCCAACATGGCCGTCCTCCGCGTGGATCACCCCGACATCCGCGAGTTCATTCGCTGCAAGGAGAAAGAGGGCGAAATTGCCAACTTCAACATCTCCGTGGCCGTCACCGACGACTTCATGCGGGCGGTCGAGAACGACGAGATGTGGCCGCTGCGCTTCCCTGATGTGCACCACCCGCGCTACCGCGACTTCCGTGGCACCATCAACCAGGCCGAGAAGGCCGGCATCCCCATCAACGTGTACGAGCACGTGCGGGCCCGCGAGCTCTTCGACGAAATCGTGCGCCACGCCCACCACAACGGCGAGCCCGGCGTGCTCTTCATTGACCGGGCCAACCGGGACAACCCCGTGCCCCACCTGTACGAGTTGGAGGCGACAAATCCGTGT
>WFWG01000376.1 GCA_015491235.1 Ardenticatenaceae bacterium | reverse complement strand
GAACGTCTACATCGTGCCCGACCTGCCCAAGACGCGCTCCGGCAAGATCATGCGGCGCGTGCTGGCCGCTATCTCCAACAACAGCGACGTGGGCGATGTCACCACGCTGGCTAACCCCGAGGTGGTGGAGCAAATCAAGGAAATGGTGCAAAAGCAAGCCGCTTGATTGAGCCACACCTCACTGGACTTCTACCTCACGTGCCGCTGGCCGTTCAATCGGCCAGCGGCCTTTTTGTGTGGACGAGGTATTGGCCGTAGAAGTCCCTCATAAGAGTCCACGGGGGAGATGGAAAAACGACGTGCGGTTCGGAATTACCCGAATCGCACTCTGTGGTATGATAAAGCCGATCAAGCGCCTTGCCCTCCACATGGCACCGGAAAGCGATTCGGCACGCAGCAGGGGGCAAAACGGAGAAAGGAGGAATCCAGGCTATGAATGTGCCCGTCCTCATTACGCTGAACTTCACCGACGAGCACCTGGCAAAATTGCAGTCGGTCTCACCACAACTCCGCCTGTGCCGGGTGCCGGCCCGCACGCCCGAGGAAATCGGGCGGGCGCTGAACAAGCACCCTGACGCGCAGGTACTCTACACCACCGTACTCCCGCCAACCTGGAACAGCAAGTGGGCCGTGCGGTGGGTGCAGTTCCACTGGGCCGGCGTGGACCACGTGGACTTCAGCCGCGTGCCGCCTCACGTGCGGCTCACCACGGCGAGCGGCGTTCACGCCGTGGTGCTGGGGGAACACACCTTTGCCCTCTTGTTGGCCCTGTGGCGGCGGGTTGTCCACATGCTCCACTTTCAGGAACAGCACGAGTGGCCCAAAAACCGTTGGAACCTGTTTGCGGCTCCCTTGTTGCGGGGCCGGACGATGGGGATTCTGGGATACGGCTCCATTGGGCGCGAGGTGGCCCGCCTGGCGAGCGCCTTTGGGATGCGCGTGTTGGCCTACAAGCGCAACCCATCCATGACGCGCGATACCGGTTTTATGCTGCCAGGCACAGGTGACCCCAGAGGCACTATTCCCGAGGCCTACTATGGCCCAGGCCAACTGCACGAGATGCTGGGCCAGTGCGACGTGGTGGTCAACGTGTTGCCAGCCACGCCGGAAACGGAGCGGCTGGTGGATGCCAAGGCCTTTGCCGCTATGAAGCCTGGGGCCATCTTCATCAACATTGGGCGGGGCAAAACGGTGGACGAGGGGGCCCTGGTGGAAGCCCTGCGCAACGGCCAGTTGGCAGCCGCCGGCTTGGACGTCTTCGCCCAGGAGCCACTGCCTCCTGAGAGCCCTCTTTGGGACCTCGACAACGTGATTATCTCGCCTCACGTGGGCGGCTTTTTCCAGGAGTACGACGACGTGTGCGTGGAGCTCTTTCGCCAGAACCTCACCCGCTTCTTGAAAGGCGAGCCGCTGTTGAACGAAGTGGACAGAAAAACCGGTTACTGACCACTGATTACTGGCCACTGGTCACTGATTACTGACCACCGGCCTCCCGTTCCAGCAGAATCGTTACTGGTCCGTCGTTCTCGATGGAAACCAGCATGTGAGCGCCAAACCGCCCCGTCTGGACCGGCACGCCCAGCTCGGCCAGCGCACGGGCAAAGTGATCCACCAGCGGTTCGGCCATCTCAGGCGGGGCGGCGCGAGTGAAACTGGGGCGCCGCCCCTTGCGCGTGTCCGCGTAAAGGGTGAACTGAGAAACCACCAGGGCGCTGCCGCCCACGTTCAGGAGCGAGCGGTCGAACCGGCCAGCCTCGTTCTCGAAGATGCGCAACTCGGCCACCTTCTTGGCCAGCCATTCGGCCTCGGCCGGGGTGTCGCCGTGGGTGACGCCCACCAGCAGCACGACTCCCCGGCCGATTTCAGCTATCTCTTCTCCGGCAACCGTCACAGCACCACGTCGAACTCGCTGGAGCAAAACGCGCATGGTCCTCTCCTCCTGGAAGGCGTGAACAGTTGGCTCTTCGGCCAAAGTATGATACACTTGCGCCCGAAATCGTCCAGTCCCCGATGTTTGAAAGCGAAACCACAAGCACGGTCAGTCTGTGGAAGGGGAGGGAGCGCCCTATGAACGACACCATTATCGAGGACATTGTGGCCCGCCAGATTCTCGACTCGCGGGGAAACCCCACTGTGGAAGTGGAAGTGGTGCTTTCCAGCGGCGTGATTGGACGGGCAGCCGTGCCCAGCGGAGCCAGCACCGGTGTTCACGAAGCGCTGGAATTGCGCGATGGTGACCCGAACCGGTACAAGGGAAAGGGCGTCGAACAGGCGGTCGCCAACGTCAACGAGACCATCGCCCAGGAGCTTATCGGGTGGGATGCCACCGACCAGATGGAAATAGACCGCCTTTTGATCGAGATGGACGGAACACCCAACAAGAGCAACTTGGGAGCTAACGCCATCCTGGGGGTCTCGCTGGCTGTAGCCCACGCGGCCGCAGCGGCGCTGGACTTGCCCCTTTACCGATATTTGGGCGGTGTCGCGGCTCACATTTTGCCGGTGCCGCTGATGAACATCCTCAACGGGGGCAAACACGCCGCCGACAGTGCCGACTTCCAGGAGTTCATGGTCGTGCCGGTGGGAGCTCCTTCTTTCAGCGAGGCCCTGCGCATGGGGGTGGAAATCTACCACACCCTGAAAGAGGTGCTCAAGCAGGCCGGATACACCACCAACGTGGGCGACGAGGGCGGGTTCGCCCCTTCGCTTAAGTCGAACGCGGAAGCATTCGACCTAATCATAGAAGCCATCCAGAAGGCCGGCTACACGCCCGGCGAGGATGTCTATCTTGCCTTGGACGCGGCAGCCAGCGAGTTGTACCAGGACGGCAAATACCACTTGCCCAAAGAGGGCAAATCCTTCTCCAGCGATGAGATGATAGGCTTCCTGGCCGAGTGGGTGGAGCGGTATCCCATTGTGAGCATCGAAGACGGCTTGGCCGAAGACGACTGGAGCGGGTGGGAACAGTTGACCGCGCGCCTGGGCCGCCAGGTGCAACTGGTGGGCGATGACCTGCTGGTCACGAACGTGGCCCGCCTGGAAGAGGCCATCGAGCGGCAAGCTGCGAACTCCATCCTCATCAAGTTGAATCAGATTGGCACCCTCACGGAGACCATCGAGGCCATTCTGAAGGCCCAGCGGGCTGGGTGGACGGCCATCGTGAGTCACCGCAGCGGCGAGACGGAGGACACCACCATCGCCGACCTGGCCGTGGGACTCAACGTGGGGCAGATCAAGACGGGCGCTCCTGCTCGCACGGACCGGGTGGCCAAGTACAACCAGTTGCTGCGCATCGAGGAGATGCTTGGTGAGAGTGCCCGGTACGCGGGCTTCGACGCTTTTTCTCAGCTCGTGTTGCCCTGACCACAGGTGGACAGAGGATACCGTTCACATCTGCGGTACGGAAAGCAGCAATGGGCGGCGAAGCGGCCCTCCTGCTCTCAGGCCTATTTCAGCAGGGCTCTAGTGGCCTCATATCAGCAATTTGCCTTCCACGACGATCGTTCGTCCGTCGGCAATGAGAGTAGCACCGGGCAAGGCGAAATCTGCGTTGAGAGAGCTTTCATTTTTGCCGCCCATGTACCGGTTTTCGCCCAGCGAGAGAAAGAGCATTCCGTAAACGTGCTCGTCTACCACTGTCCACCCAATGGGACGGCGGAGTATTGGGTTCAGACCAATGCCAATGTGGCCCACGCGGCGGCAGTCCCCGGTGTGTCGTTCGAGCATCTCCTCGAACGCCCTGGCATTTTTAGCCGCCTCCACACGGGTAATCTCACCTTTCTGAAACGTTAACACCACGTCTTCGGCGCCGGCAGCGCGGGGGATGAACACTTGTCCCTCGGTGCGATCTTCCAGCACTGTGGTGTAGAGGGCGCCAGCCGGCAGGTTGCTCGTAATGGCCCCTTCGATGCGATCTCCTTCGTCCACGCGCCCGTCATCGCTCAGCCAACGGCGGCGCCCCCGGTCAAGGTGCAGTGTCAGCCCAGCACCCGTGCAAATCGTGAGCTTGCTGGCACTTGCCACGGGGGAGAGGACTTGGTCTATGTGACGGCGCAACTCCTCGGCGGGCACAAGGAGAGCTGGCACGACGTAGCGTTCCAGGTCTTCCAAGCGTATTCCCAGCATCTGGGCTCGCTCGCGAGTAGGAACAGCGACCAGCATGTAGGGAAGCCGCCGCTCCTCTTCCAGGTCCGTTAACCGCTGCACTGCGCTGCTCCAAGCATCCAAGGCATCGGGATCAAGCGTTTCCACTTCCAAGCCGGCCCCTTGAAGCACGAGCACACGGTCTACTTCGGCCATCCAGCGGAGGCGGTGTTCATCCCAGTTGAGCAAATAGCTCAGAGGAGCCTCGTTCAACAGTCGCTTCAGGTAAGTCGGTGTGGTGATTTCGAGAAGGGGGGTAGCCCCAGCGCGCTCAATAGCAAGGAGCATCTCCTGGACGACTTCCCACCGCCCACTATGTTCGCGAACCTGGACGAGTTCACCAGCCCGCACGCCCAGGCCGTAGATTGCTCGCTCGGCCACTTCTCGCCACATGTACTTTTGCCTGTCGTGAAGACCGAGGACGTGCTCTGGCAGAGAGCGGAAGGCCAGGTTGCTCCTCTTGAGCACCTTGGTGTCGTTTTCTCACCCCTTCACCCAAAACAGTGAGGTTGATGACGCAAGGGAATGAGCAGAGATGCGGCTCGGCGCCGCCGCCCCATTTCGGTGAATACATGGCATTTGTAGATCCAATTGGTATTAGTAAGGAGTTCTCGGAGACGGATCCGTTGGACGGGCTACGTGCAACGGATGGAAGCATCCCGACCTCATGGGGTGTCTGCAGGCATAATGCCCCACTTCACGTCACCCCGAGAGAGGACCGCAAGAATGGTCTGCGCGTCCCACCGCACCAAGCGCTGAGCCAACTCGCGGGGGGACAGAGGTGTGTTGTTGGCAGCGAGCAATGTTCTGAAGACGGCTGTCACGAGGGGGGTGGTGGGCGAGATGTACTCCGGTTTCCACTGGCAGTGGGAAAGAATAGCCTCCCGCACCGAGTCGACACGGAACACTTCGCCCGTGTCCGGGTCGATCCAGTCCACCTCCTCAACAGGCTTCCCTTCGTCGAAAGCCTGGCGGCATTCAGCGCACAACTGTTCGCGTATCAAGAGTTCCCCGTCAACGGCGTTTCGCCGGAACCAATCCCACTCGATGTGGAAGGGCGTGTCAACAGTCGGTTTTACTTTTGTCAAGACCGACATGATTTTTCCTCCGCTCAGCACAGTTTTGCCAGAAAACCTCGAAGGCAGATGGTTATTCGCTCACGCTTCCAAACGGTGCAAGTACCAGAGGGGTTTCCTGTCTGTGCCCTTGTTCAGGAAGCGCTCGTCGTTGTCCAAAGCGTAGTTCACGGAGAAGACCAAAATGGGTTTGGCAACGTCCTTGGGAACTTCCATTTCGGTAAGCAGTTCCTCGGGCGGCAGTGGTTTGCCCATTACGTCAACCATCGCTTCAGCGATGTTGCGGTTCCCCAAGTTAATCTCTACAAGCAGCCCCTTGGGCAGCCAGAGTTCGCCAAACCGTGCAAAGTCACCGCTGGCTTCCAGGGCAGCTTCCAGTTTCTCGTGAATGATGTCCTGGAACTGAACGTAAACGCGGTCAGCCGAGAGTTCTTCAGTGACCGCACCAGGCTCGAAGTTCAAGGCGTGTCGGTGGTGGAAGTCGGCCACAAACTCGCGCACGTCGGGCTGGTTGTGGAACCGGACTTGCAATACCGAAAAGCGCTCATAGCGGGGGTTGTGCCCCTCGCGCACGCCCACCACCGTGCCGACCACATTCCCCAAACGAGGAAAGCGCAGACGAGTGCCCACCTCGTAGAGTTCTGTCGGGTCGTAAACAGCATCGGCTTCTCCGCCACTCTTCTCCTTGATCTCCCGGACCATGCGGTCCACCAATGCTCTGGCCATCTGTTCGAGCGTCAACGGAGCGTTACGCTCCAGGAAAATTTCCAACAGGCGGTCCAAGTCTTCATCGGAGACCTGCCACTCGCGCCAGAACGTTTCACTTTGAATGTCATACGCCATTGTTTCCTCTCCTTCGAGAAGTGCTACAGAATATGCCTCGAAGTTCCGACCTGTTCTCCGCAGCCATGCACACCAAGCCCACGGCGGGGGCATTCTACCTGAGAATTGAAAAACGGACAAGGGCCCGGATTTTCGTTGAAGGTGTCCTTTCTCCGGGAAGAGAGCACAACGTTTCCAAAGGCCAGCCCTTCGGAAACGCAAACGGCCCGACCACAGCGGTCAGGCCGTTTTGAAGAGCGGGCGAGGGGATTCGAACCCCCGACATTCAGCTTGGGAAGCTGACGTTCTACCACTGAACTACGCCCGCTTACCTGTCCACTACAATTATATTCCACCGTGTAGACCTGTCAAGTTCGGCTGACTGATGGATGTTGCGCTCACTGCAAAGGAGTAAGGCTCAGCACCGCTGCGTTTCCGTTTCTTCCCCCTCGGCGCGCACTGGGTTGCGCAACACGCCGATACCTTCCACCTCGACTTCGACCACGTCGCCGGGCCGCAGCGGCCCCACACCGGCCGGTGTGCCGGTCAGCAACACGTCGCCTGGCTCCAGCGTCATCACCGCCGTGATGGCCGCGATGAGCTGCGGGATGCTGAAGACCATGTCGCGGGTGTTGCCGTGCTGGCGCACCTCGCCGTTGACCCGCGAGATGACGTCCACGGCCCGCGGGTCCAGGTCGGTCACGATGTAAGGACCCAGTGGGCAGAACGTGTCGAACCCCTTGCCCCGGGTCCACTGGCCGTCGCTGAACTGTAAGTCGCGGGCGGTCACGTCGTTGGCGCAGGTGTAGCCCAGAATCACCTCCCACGCCGCTTCAGGAGACACGTGGCGACAGCGCCGCCCGATGACAACGGCCAACTCGGCCTCGTGCTCCACCTGCTGGCTGAGCCGTGGCAACTCGATAAAGTCGTCCGGGCCGATGACGGCGCTGGGGGGCTTCAGGAAGAAGAGGGGTTCCTTGGGAACTTCGGCGTTGTGCTCGGCGGCGTGTTCGGCGTAATTGCGGCCCACGCAGACGATCTTGCTCGGCCGGACGGGGGGCAGCAACTGCACCTCTGCCAGGCGGGCAACTGGCGCGCCACGCTGCCACTCTCGGAAAATGTCCCCCTCCAGCCGATAAAGCTGGTCTCTTTCCAGAATGCCCGTGGTAACGATGCCCCGATACAGAAACCGCGCGATTTTCATCGGTTGACCTCCTCGTTTATCCCTGAACGAAAGTCGAGAACTTCAGTGCTGTGAGAACGGCGATCACGCCGACTACCGTCAGCACCCCAAAGCCGTAAGCGGCCGGCCGACGGATTGGCGTGGCGCCCAGCGTGTAGGCCAAAACGGCCTTGGCGACCGTGTTGCCCAGCGTGGCAATCATGACGGCTGCCGTGGCGTTCATCACGTCCAACCCTCCCGTGGCGGTGGCGTTCGCCAGGGAGAGCACGATGGCGTCCACGCCCATCAGGCCGGTCAGAAAGCTGGCGGCAAAGAGTCCGAAGATGCCCAGATACTGTTGGGCGAATTGTACAATAAAGGAAACAACAACGAAAATCAGGGCAAAGCGCACTGCTCCGCTCAAGTTGAGCGGGTTTTCTAGCACCATGCCCCGTTCGTCGGTCGGCAGCCGGTAGAACTGCCACAAGATGTAGCACGTAATCAGGCCGATGCCGGTTAGTCCCAGCAGGTACGGCAGTGTTCTCCAGAAGAGGCGTGGCTCGACGATGAAGAGCAACACGCCCACGCGGGGGTACATCACCGTGGACGCGAGAATGAGGGCCACCCCGAAGGCTGGCGCCAGGCGGGGCGAACTGTGGCTGCGCTCGGCAAAGCTAAGCGTGGTGGCCGTGCTCGATACCATCCCACCCAACAAACCAGTGAGCCACAGGGCCCGGTGGGGGCCCAACGCCTTAATGGCCACGTAACCGCCAAAGCTCACTCCTGAGATAAGCACCACCAGCAGCCAAATGCGGTACAAGTTGATGACGCCGTAGGGGTCGAGTGGGCGGTTGGGCAGAATGGGCAGCACCACGGCCGTGATGAGGGCGAACTGGAGGGTGGCCAGCAAGTCTTCCTGTGTCAGGCGGCGGGCCATGTCGTGTAAGGTGCGCTTCAGGGAGAGAAGCAGCGTGACGACGACCGTAATAGCGCTGGCCAACGTGCCCCACCCCCAGTAGGTCAGGCTGCCCAACATGAAGACCAGCAGGATGGTGACTTCCGTGGTGATGCCCTCGCTGCGGTCGCTCCGCTCGTCCGTCAGTCGGCGCACGTAGGTGATGCCCACCAGAACGGCCATGCCGCCGAAAGCCACGGCGAAAACGATGGGCGACTCCAATTGTGTGGCCACGAAAGCTGAGAGCGCGCCCAGCAGGGAAATGAGTGGAAAGGTGCGAATGCCCGCGAACGTGCGTTCAACGTCGGCCACGTGTTGCTGGGCGTATTCGCGCTCCAGCCCCACCAGCCCGCCCAGCGCCATTGCCAGGCCAAAGCGGAACCACAGCTCGATGTTGGGAACGAGGCTCGTGATCCATTCCATGGAACCACCTGCTTTTCCGTTAGCATGAGGTGCGACGCACTTTGGAAATGCCTCGTACCTGGTGCCCCATGAAGAAAAGCCGGGCAAGAGCACACAGATTGCCCGGCTTCGCGGTGAAGCGCGTATTCCCTATTTTAACCGATATGCGGCCCGGCGGCAAGCACTTCTTCGGCTACAAACGACGCGAAGGACTCAAAGTTGCGCCGGAAAGCAGCGGCCAGGGACCGAGCCTTCTCGTCGTAGGCAGCCTTGTCTTCCCACGTGTTGCGCGGGATAAGCACCTCGTCGGGCACGTCGGGCACGTGGACCGGAATGTAGAGGCCGAAAATGGGATCGCGCACCGTCTCCACGTCGTCCAGTTGGCCTGCCATGGCCGCACGAATCATGGCTCGCGTGTACTTGAGTGGCATCCGGTGGCCCACGCCGTAGGGGCCGCCTGTCCACCCCGTGTTCACCAGCCACACCCGCGTGTTGTGCTCCGTCATCTTGCGGCCCAGCATCTCAGCGTACACGTAGGGATGCCGTGGCAGGAATGGCGCCCCGAAGCAGGCGCTGAAGGTGGCTTGTGGGTCGGTCACGCCCCGCTCCGTTCCGGCCACTTTGGCTGTGTACCCGGCCAAGAAGTAGTACATGGCCTGCTCTGGCGTCAGGCGGGCGATGGGCGGCATCACGCCAAAGGCGTCGGCTGTGAGGAAGAAGATGTGGCGCGGGTGGCCGCCGCGCCCGTCGGACACGTGGCTGCCCACGTACTCGATGGGGTAGGAGGAGCGGGTGTTTTCCGTGATGCTGCCGTCGTCGAAGTCAGGCTCACGGGTCAGGGGGTCCAGGATGACATTTTCCAGGATGGTCCCAAACCGGCGGCTGGCGGCGTAAATGATCGGCTCCCCCTTCGGCGACAGGTTGATCACCTTCGCGTAGCAGCCCCCCTCGAAGTTGAAGACGCCGGATGGGCTCCACCCGTGCTCGTCGTCCCCGATGAGAGCTCGGGTGGGATCACTGGAAAGCGTGGTCTTGCCCGTGCCCGAGAGGCCGAAGAAGAGCGCCACGTCCTCCTCCTCTCCCATGTTGGCCGAGCAGTGCATGGGGAGGACACCCTGTTCGGGCAGCAGGTAGTTGAGCACCGAGAAGACCGACTTCTTAATCTCACCGGCGTAAGATGTGCCCACGATCACCGTGAGGCGCTCGGCGAAGTTGATGACCACGCCTACCTGGGAGCGCGTGTGGTGACGGTCGGGGTCGGCCTGAAAGTGGGGGGCGTGCAGCACCACCCAGTCGGGCACGAAGTCACGTCGCTCTTCGGGTGACGGGAGAATGAACATGTTGTAGACGAAGAGACTGTGCCAGGCCGACTCGGAAATCACGCGCACCCGCAAGCGGTAGTTGGGGTCAGCGCCAGCGTACACGTCCTGGACGAACACCTCGCGGTTCTGAAAGTAGGCCCGAACGTCGCTGTGCAGCCGGGCGAAGTCCTCAGGCGCGAAGGGCTGGTTGATCTCCCCCCACCAGATGGAGTCCTCGGTGGAGGGTTCCCGCACAATGAAGCGGTCCTTCGGGGAGCGACCAGTGTAGGGGGCGGTGACGGCCACGAAGGGCCCCGAGTGGGCCAGCACCCCCTCCGCGCGCCGGATGGCGTGCTCGTAGAGTTGGGCCGGCCAGAGGTTCCAAAGGGCCTGTCGGATGTTGATCAGGCCGTGACGGTCGAGCCCGTAGGTGCTCTGAATGGATTCGGGTCTGTTCTTGGTTGACATAACTTCCTCCTCGCAAAAATTTGAGCACTTCTCTGCCCGGTTACGGGTTGTACGTCGAGTGTACCAGTCGCCGGTCGTTGGGAGGCTGGCTACAGGAGCTGAATGCCGTTGATGATCAGGCGGAACGAGCAGCCCAGCGTCTGGGCCGCTCGCCGGCACATGAGCATGCGCGAAAGGAAAATCTCGAAGTATTCCATCACCGACGAAATGGTGGTGTCAATCTCCAATTCCAGAGCAATGGTCTTGTTGTCGTTGTTCACGCGCACGAACGAGTGCTTCACGGCATAGTTCACGCGGTCGTGGATGTCGAAGCGGGTGGGATCGCGCTCCTGGACGCGGCTGCGGTGGACGTCGGCCTTGTCGGCCAGGACGACGGCCGCGCTGATGGCGTTGGTCGTGCTGCCGCGCTCCTCCTCGTGGTTGCCGATGGCGTTGATGACCAGGGCGATTTCGTCGTAGGGCATACCGAGGCGGCTGAGAATGTCGTGGGCGATCTGAGCGCCGCTCAGGGCGTGGTTGTCCCGGTGAATCACGTTGCCGATGTCGTGCAGGTAGGCCGCAATGGCCGCCAGTTCGGCTTGGCGGGGGGGGTAGCCCAGGTGGCTGAGGATGTTGCTGGCGATCTGGGCCACCAAGTTGGCGTGGCGGAACCCGTGCTCGGTGTACCCGAGCGCCCTGAGGTTTTCGTTGGCCTGGTGGATGTAGGCCCTGACTTGTTCGTCTTGCTTGATGGCGTCCAGTGTGATCGTCTGGAGCGTTGTGTTCGTGTCCATTCCGTCGGGTGACCCTTCCGTGGGATGGCTTGATTGTAAGCCTCCCGCCCGCGCTTGTCAATTGAAGCACAATACCGCGCAGCACCGCCTTATTTGACAAAATTGTTTCTTCTCAGTAGACTATTTTGTTGCGAATCGGGCCGTACCAGGGGGATAGGTGTGCCTTTGCGCCACTGGGAACGACATTGTGTCCTCAAATGGAACAGACCTGGTCCGCGTCCGCGCTTTGGTGTTGGGTTCCACCCTTTCGCTTCCACAGCCACAGGTGGTGTGTGTCCTCTCGGCGTGTATGCCGAAAAGTGAGCATTGTGTCGGCCACGGAGGCCCGTGAGAGGCGGGCCTTTTTGCCGTGACAATTTTTATTCTGCGGGGAGGGGTTCGCGTGGAGATTAAAGACTTTCAGGCCATCCGCATCAGTCTGGCTTCACCCGAGGAGATCCGTTCCTGGTCCTACGGTGAGGTGACCAAGCCGGAGACCATCAACTATCGCCGTCTGCGCCCCGAGCGGGACGGGTTGTTCTGCGAGGTCATCTTTGGTCCTACCAAGGACTGGCAGTGCTACTGCGGCAAGTACAAGAAAGTCCGCTTCAAGGGCATCGTCTGCGACAAGTGTGGTGTTGAGGTCACCCGCTCCTCCGTGCGTCGCGAGCGCATGGGGCACATCGAGCTGGCCGCGCCCGTGGCCCACATCTGGTACACGCGCCGCGTGCCCAGCTACCTGGGACTGTTGCTCGACGTTTCCCGCCGCAACCTGGACCGGGTGTTGTACTTCGCCCAGTATGTCATCATCCGCGTGGACGAGAACGCCCGCCAGAAGGCCCTCAAGCGCATCGAGGAGGAGCTGGAGGGCGAGATCGAGAAGGTGCGCCACCGCATTGCCGAGCAGGTGGCTGCCATCGAGCAGGAGGTCCAGGCCCGCAAGGATGCCATCCAAGCTGATTTGGACAAGGCTATTGCTGAACTGGAAGCCCAGCGGGACGAGCGCGTCAACGCGCTGATGACCGCCGCCGGCGAGATGCGCGAGTACCTGACTCGCGAGAAGGGCAAGCAGGCACCCCAGGACATTCGCTTCGCACCCACCGAGGCGGTCATCGTCTCCAAGGGGGAGATCATCGGCAGCGAACACATCGCTGAACTCAACAACGCTGTCGAGGCGGAATTGAACAAAATTCAGGCTGTCTTCGAGCAGCAGGTGGAGGACAAGCGACTGCTGGCCTCGGCCGAAATTGAGGTGCTGGAGAACCAGCTTGCCGAGGAGAAACAGCGGCTGGGCGACGAGTTGGCCCGCGAGATCGAGCAAATTCGGGCCACCAGGGAGGACGACATTGAAGAGTTGCGCTCCCTGCGCCCTCTCTTGTTCCTCAACGAGGCCGAATACCGTGCTCTTCAGGAGAAGCACGGCAAAATTTTCGAGGCTGGCATGGGGGCCGAAGCCCTCTACGAGATCGTCAAGGACCTCGACCTGGACGAGCTCGCCAAGGAGCTGCGCCTGGAGATTCGCCGCACGCGCTCCCGCCAGCGGCGCAAGAAGGCCACCAAGCGCCTCAAGGTGGTCGAGGCCCTGCGGCGCAGCGGCAACCGGCCCGAGTGGATGATCCTCACAGTGCTGCCGGTCATCCCGCCCGACCTGCGCCCTATGGTGCAACTCGACGGCGGGCGCTTCGCCACCAGTGACCTCAACGACCTCTACCGCCGCGTCATCAACCGCAACAACCGCCTGAAGCGCCTGCTGGAGTTGGACGCGCCCGACGTGATCATCCGCAACGAGAAGCGCATGTTGCAGGAGGCGGTGGACAGCCTCATTGACAACAGTCGGCGCGGCAAGGCCATCAGCCTGCGGGGCAAGCGCAAGCTCAAGAGCCTCAGCGACATGCTCAAGGGCAAGCAGGGGCGCTTCCGCCGCAACCTGCTGGGCAAGCGCGTGGACTACTCTGGCCGCTCGGTGATCGTGGTCGGTCCCCACCTGAAGCTCCACCAGTGTGGCTTGCCCAAGAAGATGGCCTTGGAGCTCTTCAAGCCCTTCGTCATCCACAAGCTGGTGGAGGAGAATTTTGCGCCCAACGTGAAGGGGGCCAAGCGCATCATCGAGCAGATGCGCCCCGAGGTGTGGGGCATTCTGGAGAAGGTCATTGAGGGGCGGCCCGTGCTGCTCAACCGGGCGCCTACGCTCCACCGTTTGGGCATTCAGGCCTTCGAGCCGGTGCTCATCGAGGGGGACGCCATCCAATTGCACCCGTTGGTCTGCGCGGCCTTCAACGCTGACTTCGACGGCGACCAGATGGCCGTTCACGTGCCCCTCAGCGAGATGGCCGTCAAGGAAGCTTACGATCTGATGCTCTCCAGCCGCAACCTGCTCAAGCCGGCCGACGGTGAGCCCACGGTGAGCCCCACCAAGGACATGGTGCTGGGGCTCTACTACCTGACCATGCCGCCCAACCCCAACGTCAAGGGGGCCGGCCGCATCTTCGCTAGCCCAGACGAGGCGATCTACGCTCATGAAATTGGCGAGGTGGACCTGCACGCGGCCATCAAGGTGCGCCTGCCGCGCTGGTTCGACAACATAAGCATCGAAGAATTGAGCTTGAGCCAGCGTGTCATCAAGGCCCTCACGGCGGCTGGCCTGACCACGGTGGGCGATGTGGTGGACCGGCTCAAGGACGGCCCCCAGGCCCTGCTGGAGGTGCCCAACTTTGGCCGGGCGGCCTTGCGTGAACTGGAGGAGGCCCTGGCCGAACGGCACATTGACCCCGAGCATTACCCCAAGCGGGGCGAGTTGGTCGAGACGACGCCGGGCCGCCTGATCCTCAACGAAGCTCTCCCGCGGGAATTGGGGTTCCGCAACCAACTCTTCGACAAGGGCGCCATCCGGGACCTGGTGGCCGAGTGTTACACTGAGTTGGGCCTGGAAACGACGGCCGCTTTTGTGGACGAACTCAAGGACTTGGGCTTCTACTACGCCACGCGCTCCGGCGTGACCATCGCCATTGACGACGTGACCATTCCACCACAGAAGCGGCAAATCCTGGCCGACATCGAAAAGGAAGTGGAGGAGGTCGAGCGCCAGTACCGGCGCGGGCTTATCACGGCGGAAGAGCAGTACCGCAAGGTCATCGAGTTGTGGACCAAAGCCAAGGACGACGTGACAGACCTGGTTCAGAAGACACTGGATCCCAACGGGCCTATTGCCATCATGGCCAACTCCGGCGCCACCAAGGGCGGCTTCGGCCCGGTGGCCCAGTTGGCGGGCATGCGCGGTCTGATGGCCGATCCGTCGGGCCGCATCATCGCTCTGCCCATCCGCTCCAACTTCCGCGAGGGCCTGAACGCGCTGGAGTACTTCATCTCCACCCACGGCGCCCGCAAGGGCCTGGCCGACACGGCCTTGCGCACGGCCGACGCGGGGTACCTCACCCGCCGGCTGGTGGACGTGGCCCAGGACGTGATCATCCGCGCCGAGGATTGTGGCACGCGCGAGGGCATCTGGATCACCGAGGCCCAGAGCCGCGAGATGCAGGAGAAGCTGAGCGAGCGCATTTTGGGCCGCTTCCTGGCCGCGCCCGTGGCCGATCCCGAGACGGGCGAGATCATCGCCGACGCGGGCGACTTCCTCGACGAGCGCAAGGTGCGCCAGATCGTGCGAGCTGGCGTCAAGGAAGTCTACGTGCGCTCGCCCTTGGGGTGCCGTCTGCGCCGGGGCGTCTGCGTCAAGTGTTATGGCCGGGACATGGCCCGTGGCGATTTGATCCCGCTGGGCGAGGCGGTGGGCGTGATTGCTGCCCAGTCCATCGGCGAGCCCGGCACGCAGTTGACGCTGCGCACCTTCCACACCGGTGGTGTGGCTGGCGCCGGTGACATCACCCAAGGTCTGCCGCGCGTGGAAGAGCTCTTCGAGGCCCGCGTGCCCAAAGGTGAAGCCATTCTGGCCGAAATCGGCGGGCGCGTGGAAATCGAACGAGAAGGCGACATGCGCCTCGTGCGCATTGTCAACGTTCACGCGGCCAGTCAGGAGATCGAGGTGCCCGCCGAGTACGAAATCGTCGTCGAGGACGGGGACCTCGTCAAGCGGGGCGACGTGCTGGCCCGTGGTCCGGAGCACACCGCGATCGAAGCCCCGCGCGACGGCACCGTGTTGGTGGAAGATGGCCGCATCGTGCTGCGCTACGACGAGCGCGAGACGCGCGAGTACGAGATCCCGTTGACGGCTCGCCTGCGGGTCGTCGAGGGGCAGGTGGTGGAGCCGGGCTACCAGATTACCGAAGGCGCCAAGAACCCGCACCTGGTCTTGAAGATCCAGGGGCGCGAGGCCGTGCAGGCCTACCTGCTCCAGGAAATCCAGAAGGTGTACCGCTCCCAGGGCGTGAGCATCCACGACAAGCACATCGAGATCATCATTCGCCAGATGCTGCGCCGCGTGCGCATCAAGAACCCCGGCGACACGACCTACCTGCCCGGCGACCTGGTTGACCGCCTGGAGCTCGAAGCCGTGAACCAGCGCTTGGTGGAGCGGGGCCTGAAGCCGGCCATCGGCGAACAGGTGCTCCTGGGCATCACCAAGGCAGCTCTCAACACCGAATCCTTCCTCTCTTCGGCTTCCTTCCAGCACACCATCAGCGTGCTGGCGCAGGCAGCCATCGAGGGGCGCGTTGACCCGCTGGAAGGGCTCAAGGAGAACGTGATCATTGGCAAGCTTATTCCGGCCGGCACCGGCTTCCGCCCGCGCGACTACGCGGCCGAGTTGGAGGAGGAAATCGAGCAGAAGATTCGCGTGGAGCGCTTCCCCGAAGAGGAGGCCCTGGAGCTCGAGCTTCCCGAGATCGAAGAGGAGTTCGAGGGGCTGGAGGAGGAGCTGGAAGGGCTCGAGGCCCTGGGCCTGGAAGAGCTCGAGGAACTCGAGGAGCTGGAAGAGCTTCAGGAACTCGCGGAAGAGGAGGTCGAGGAGGAGGCCGAAGAGGAAGAAGCGGAAGCGCTCGAGGAGGGACTGGAAGAGGAGATCGAAGAAGAAGGACTGGACTTGCTCGACGAAGAATTGCTGCCTGAGGCCGAGTTGGACGTCGAGTTGGAGGGCGTCGAACTGGACGAAGAGCTGGAAGGCGAAGAACCGGCCTCCCTCGATGAGCTCTTTGAGGAGGAGTTGGAAGAGGGCGAGGACTTGGAAGAGGAAGAGTAACATCAAACGCTCTCGTGCTGCACCTGATGGGCCGGTGGGCCACCTGGCTCGCCGGCCTTTTCTTCTTCTGAGGGAGAGCAGCAGCGGGTGGGCGAAGCCGTCCCCGGCCGTTTGGCG
>WFWG01000375.1 GCA_015491235.1 Ardenticatenaceae bacterium | reverse complement strand
TACGACAACCCTCGCTACACGAAAAAGGAGCGCAAGCTGGCTCTGCCGGACGATTTCCCCGAGGTCTTCGCCGAGTACAAAGCCCAATATGCCCCTCAAACCCGCCTCTTCGAATGCACAGCCCGCAACCTGGAATACGTCTTAGAGCGCCTGGCCGAAGAGGCGGGCGTCAAAAAGGGGTGCTCCTTCGAGATGGTGCGCATGACCTGTGCCGTGCGCGATTGGCAATCGGGCATGGACCCCGACCGCATCCGCCAGAAGCTGGGACTCAGCGAAATCACGTGGCGGGAAACGGCTCCCAAGATCGAGAAACTGGCCGCCCCGCCGCTTTAACGTAAAACGTAAAACGTAAAGCGTAAGGCGCGAGCAGGGCCTTCCCATACCACTCACTGCCCACTGATTACTGCTCACTGATTACTGACTTCAAGGCGTAGGGGTTACCTCCGCACCGCTGACAAAGGGTACAAATGTGGTGAAGGCCGCTTGATAGCGCCAGACTGCCTCAGATCCTTCCAGAGCCCCTGCTTTTGCCGTCTGTCCTCCTATTACGTAGAGGTAAGGCCCCAAAGCCACCACAGCAGCTTGCTCGGCGTCAATGGGCGCGGGAAGCGCTTCAGCCTTTTCCTGCCACACCCCATCGGTCACCACGAATCGCCACACGCCCGAAGGCCCAAGGACATACAGCGTGCCGGCGACCACAGCCGCCTTGGGCGCCCGCATGGGTTCCGGCAACGGCGGCCCTGTGGAAATTTGGCCGTCTTTTTGAAGGGGCCGGAAAATCCACATCTCCTGTTGAGGGGTCCCCGTCTCGTCCACGCCTCCTAACACATAGATGGCGTCCTGGACAACCGTCGCTTCAAGGCCAGCCCTCGGTGCTGGAAGGCGCCCGCTGACCTCCCAACGCCCCGTGTCCGGGTCGTACACCCACATCTCGTCCCGCACGCGGGTGCCATCGTGCCCACCCATCAAGTAAAGCCGCCCCTCGTAAGCAACCAGCGCGTAATCGGTCAGGGGAACCGGGAGTTCGCCCACTTGAGCCCAGCGGTCCCCTCGAGGATCGTACACCTCCACAACGTCCGTGGGGATTCCATTTGCCAGCTTCCCGCCCGGAACGTAGAGCTGGCCTTCCCACACGCCCACCCGCGCCCCAGTAACAGGAACTGGCTTCGAGGCGCCATTTGACCACGTGTCGCTTACCGGATTGTAAACGGCAACCGGCGCCAACGGCCCGGATTCCGAGGCTCCTCCCACCACGTAGATCAGTCCCTGGTAAACTACAGCAGCGGCACCAGCACGGGATACTGGCAACGGCGAGACCGCGCTCCACCGTTGAACTGTGGCGTTCACCGCCGGCGTTGTTGCTTCCCGAGGGCGAGCCAACCAAATGCTCCCCAACACGAGCACCACCAAGCCCACTATCCCCATGAGTACCCCCCACAAGGGCACCACTCGGCCGCCCGGCAAAACCAGTCCGCCCGATGTGACGGGAGCACCAGCCTCAGCAGCCTCAGCGTCGCCGTTGACCGTGGGAGAGGCACCAGGCAACTCCAGCCATCCCTCCCGAAGCACCACCATCATGGCCTCGGTGCGGGAGGAAACCCCCAGCTTCTCGTAGATGTTGCGCAAGTGGACTTTGACCGTGTTGGGGCTGATGTGAAGGGAGCGGGCAATCTCCTGGTTGGTAGCACCAGTGACGACCAGGCGCATTACCTCCAGTTCCCGCTCGCTGAGGGGATTTTCGCTGCCGGCCATATACCCTGCCTGCACCTCGTCCATGCTTCGACGATTGCTGTTGGCGTATTATGCCACATGGAGGGCATTGGGGCAAAAAGAAGAATGCGCCTTATAAAGGCGCACCCTGAAAGGTGTGAACTGTGTGAAGGAACGCGGCGTGGTTTGTTACTTCTTCTTGGTCTGCTGGGGCTTTTGCCCGTTACCGTTGGACGAAATGACCTCACGCAGACTCGGGGCTGGCCCCAGCTTTTCCAACAAGTTTCGGGCAATTTGCTGAGCTCTCTGTTTGTCGTTCATAGTAATCCTCGTTGTCCCCTTTGTTTGTCAACTTCACACTATTCGATCGCTCTAGCTTCACCTTACCCTTTCTCCATGCACACGAGATGAACGAAATGGCTCGAAAGGCGTGAAGATTTTGTCACAATTCCACGGCAAGAGGTCATGTACTCCTTCGGAGACTGGAAGGCGAGCGCATGAACATGTGCGGCGCCACACCCCGTCTGTGGGCAGGTGACGTTACCAAACGCAATTGGTAGAAGTTGACTGAAAGGGACATTGCAATACAATACAAACCAAGCCACATTGAAACTGGACTGGAGGAGGCAAAATGAAAATCACCATCGAATATTGCGCCGTTTGAAAGTACCTACCCAGAGCCGTCAGGATGACGGAGCAAATTCTGTCCGACTTTGAAGAGTCCGTGGAATCGCTCACCCTTATTCCTTCGGACGGCGGTGTCTTTGAAGTAACGGTGGACGGCGAGCTCATCTTCTCCAAAAAGAAGCTTGGCCGCCACGCCAACTACGAGGAAATTCGTGAGGCCATTCAAGCACGCTTGAACCGGTAAACTCAGGTCATTCGCCTCCAAGAGGCCGACTTGTTCGAGGAGCGGCGGGATGTGTCCGCCGCTCATCTGTTGCTTGTTTCCAGCGGAGAGAAGCGCAAATGGCACGTGTAGCACAGGCGGGAGACCGCGTTCTGCTCATTGACCGGCGCCGCCGGCGCCACATCATTACCCTGGAGCCTGACAAACGGTTCCACACCGACAAGGGCGTCATCCTTCACAACGACCTCATCGGCCGACCTTATGGCCGCCAGGTCTACACGCACATCGGCGAGCCCTTCATCGTGTTGCAGCCCAGCATTGCCGACCTGGCGAAAGCCGTCCGGCGCATTACACAGATCGTCTACCCCAAGGACAGCGGCTACATCCTCATCCGCATGAACGTCCACGCCGGCATGCGCATTATCGAGGGCGGCACCGGCAGTGGCAGCTTGACGATGGTGCTGGCCCACGCCGTCATGCCCACAGGCCACGTCTACAGCTATGAGCGGCGCCCGGAGATGAGCGCCCTGGCCGCCGAGAACTTGGCCCACGCCGGGCTCGACCGCTATGTCACGCTCCACGTGCGGGACATTGCCGAGGGGTTCATCGAGCGGGACGTGGACGGCGTCTTCCTGGACGTGCGCGAGCCGTGGCTCTACCTCGCCCAATCGGCTGAGGCCCTGACGGGCGGCGGCTTCTTCGGCGCGCTGGTGCCCACCACCAACCAGGTCAGCGCGCTCCTGGAGGCCATGGAGGGGGGACCTTGGTACGACGTGGAGGTGGTGGAGTTGCTGATGCGCCGTTACAAGGTGAACGCGCAGCGCCTCCGCCCCGAGGACCGCATGGTGGCCCACACCGCTTACCTCATTTTCGCCCGCTACGTGCCGGATTACACGGCAGCCGAGGAAGAAGGGGAGGAGGCAAGCCAAACGCCCTCTGAGGAAGAAGCGTGAAGGCGTAAAAAGAGGGGCGACGCGCTTCCGGGGTGCGTCGCCCCTTTGGGCTCCTTACCCGCTTTGCTGTTGTGCCTGGAGCTTCTGCCGCTCCTCCTCGGCCAGTTGGCGGCGCAAAATCTTGCCCACCGTGGTCTTGGGCAAAGTGTCGCGGAACTCGACCAGCTTGGGCACCTTGTAAGGCGCCAACCGCTCGCGGCAGAACTGGACGATTTCCTCCTCGGTGGCCGTCTGGCCCTCCTTCAGCACGATGAAGGCCTTGACCGTTTCGCCCCGGTAGGGGTCGGGCACGCCGACCACAGCCGCTTCCTGCACCTTGGGGTGCTCGTACAGCACCTCCTCCACCTCACGCGGGTAGACGTTGTAACCGCTGGCCACGATGAGGTCCTTCTTGCGGTCCACGATGTAGAAGTAGCCGTCCTCGTCCATGCGCGCCACGTCGCCCGTGTGGAGCCAGACGCGCCCTTCGGCGTCCGTGCGCAGCGTGGCTTCCGTCTCCTCGGGCCGGTTGTAGTAACCAGCCATCACCTGCGGCCCACTGATGACGATTTCCCCGATTTCGCCCACGGGCAAGTCCTCAGCCGTCTCGACGTGAACGATCTTCGCCAGCGTGTCGGGAAATGGGATGCCGATGCTGCCCGGCTTGCGCAACCCGTTGAGCGGGTTGGCGTGCGTGACCGGGCTGGTTTCCGTGAGCCCGTAGCCTTCCACCACCTTAGCACCGGTCATCTCCTCGAACTTCCTCTGCACCTCCACCGGCAGGGCAGCCGCTCCGCTGAGACAATACTTCACGGAGCGCAGGTTGTACTTCTGCACGTCCGGGTGGTTGATGATGGCGGTGTAGAGGGTGGGCACACCGGGGAAGAAGGTGGGCTGATACTTGTG
>WFWG01000374.1 GCA_015491235.1 Ardenticatenaceae bacterium | reverse complement strand
GTGGAGAACTGGGGCGGCGAAACCGCCCCAGTTCTCCACAATTTTTTTCTTCTCTTGGTATGAGAACGCATCTCTCGGAGGGATAGCATGTCGCGCTGGCAAGCCGAACTGGAGACCGCCCGGCGCCTGGCCCGCGAGGCCGGCGCCCTGCTGTTGCGCTACTACCGGCACGCTGGCCGTGTGATTCAGAAAGCCGGCGGCTCCCCCCAGAGCGAAGCCGACCGCGCGGCCAACGCCTACCTCGTGAGGGCGCTGCGGGAGGCCTACCCTGACGACGGCCTGCTGGCGGAGGAGTCGCCGGACACCATGCGTCGGCTGGATCAGGCGCGGGTGTGGATGGTGGACCCCCTGGACGGCACCCGCGAGTTCCTGGAGGGCGTGCCTCAATTCGTCGTGCAGATCGGGCTGGTTTTCGAGGGGCGGCCGGTTCTGGGCGCCGTGTACCAGCCGGTGCTCGACAAGCTCTACTGGGGCGTGGTGGGCGAGGGGGCCTTTTTGGAACACGAGGGGCGCACGAGGCCCCTTCAGGTGAGCCCGCGACAAGCGCTCTCCACCTTTCGGGCTGTGGTGAGCCGTTCACACCGCTCCCCGCTGACGGACCGGTTGCTCCAGGCCCTGGGCATCACTCAGGTGGTGCCCCTTGGCAGCGTGGGCATGAAGGTGGCCGCGCTGGTGGAACAGGAGGCTGAACTCTACCTGCACCCAGCCGGGTACACGAACCTGTGGGACACGGCCGCGCCGGAGGCCATTCTGGTGGCCGCGGGCGGCCTCATGACCGACTGCTACGGCCGGCCGCTGGACTACAGTGGCCGCGAGGTCAAAAACCGGCACGGCATCCTGGCCAGCAACGGCGTGGCCCACCAGGAGATCGTGGACCGCATGGCGCCCCTCCTCGAGGGGGCGTTCAAGGGCTGAGGAGCGGGGCACGGCGGTGAACGTAGCGGCCGCTGCCCGGCGTGCCCAGGAAGCGCTCCCCGTCCACGATGAGCCGCCCCCGGGAAAAGACCTTCTCGGGCCGGCCGACGACTTCCCAGCCTTCCCACAGGTTGTAGTCCACGTTCATGTGGTGCGTCTCGGCGCGGCGCACGTGGCGGGCGCCGGGGTCCCAAATGACCAGATCGGCGTCGCTGCCCACGGCGACGGTGCCCTTGCGGGGGTAGAGGCCGAACAGCTTGGCGGGATTGGTGCTGGTGACCTCCACGAAGCGGTGCAGGCTCAGGCGGCCTTCGTGGACGCCGGCGTGGTAGAGCATGATCAGGCGGTCCTCGATGGCGGGCACGCCGTTGGGAATCTTGTCGAAGCGGTCGCGGCCCAGCACTTTCTGCGTCGCGAAGTTGAAGGGGCAGTGGTCCGTGGCCACCACCGAAAGGTCGCCCCGGGCCAGCCCCCGCCACAGCGCCTCGCGGTCGGCGTCCGTCCGGAAGGGGGGCGAACAGACCCACTTGGCGCCCTCGAAGTTGGGCCGCTCCAGGTCCTCGACGGTGAAGAAGAGGTACTGGACGCACGTTTCGGCGTAGACGGGGCGGCCCCGGGCGCGGGCCGCCGACACAGCCGCCAGGGCGTCCCGCTGGGTGAGGTGCACGATGTAGACGGGCGAGCCGGCCATCTCGGCCAGCCAGATGGCCCGCTGCGTGGCCTCGGCCTCGGCCTCAGGGGGGCGGGTGCGCGCGTGCCACACGGGAGCGGTGTGCCCTTGGGCCAACGCTTCGCGCACCAGGATGTCAATCACGTCGCCGTTTTCGGCGTGCACGATGGGGAGCAGGCCCAACTCGGCGGCCCGGCGGCAAACGCGGAAGAAGTCGCCGTCGCTGAGCTGGTAGACGCCCTTGTAGGCCAGGAAGAGCTTCACGCTGGTTACCCCCCACTCGGGCAGCCGGGCCATCTCGGCCAGCACGTCATCGCGGGGGTCGGTAATCGAGACGTGGAAGCCGTAGTCAATGACCGCCTTGCCCTCGGCGCGGGCGTGCCAGGCTTCCAGGGCCTGCTGCAAGGATTCGCCCTTCACCTGGTTGGCGAAGTCAATGTGGCAGGTGGTGCCCCCAAAGGCGGCCGCCACGTGGCCGGTGTAGAAGTCGTCGGCCGAGACGGTGTCCCAGGAGTAGAGTTCCAGGTGGGTGTGGACGTCAATGCCGCCGGGGAGCACGTACTTGCCGCTGGCGTCAACCACGTGGTCGGCCTCCACCGTGTCGGCCAGATCGGTTCCGATGAGGGCTATCCGCTCTTGCTCTATGAGGATGTCGGCCTGGTAGGCGTCCGTGGCCGTGACGATAAGGCCGTTGACAATCAATGTGCGCCCGCTCACCGCGTGCCCCCTTGCTCAAGGTATCAACTGTGCTTCCGGTGAAACAGAAAGGGCGCTGCTCGCCAGCGCCCCACGGACCACAGCGCCCCGGGAGGGATTCGAACCCCCGACCGACGGCTTAGAAGGCCGCTGCTCTGTCCGCTGAGCTACCGGGGCTTGGGGTGCGATACGCCTTTAAAAATACTCCAACCACCCACTTGAATCCACCACCTTCATACTCGATCCTCTTCACGATCAATATTCGTATCTATGCCCTTCAAAAATCCGCGCGCCTCCTTTACAGGACAGACAGGGATCAACTCGATTCTATTGTCGTATAAAATAATTC
>WFWG01000373.1 GCA_015491235.1 Ardenticatenaceae bacterium | reverse complement strand
GCCCCAAACGTCCCCAACCCCTCCTCGTCGAGCAGACGGATGGCCCGCCTGATGGCCGGTGATGCCTCGCCCGCACTGCGCGGCAGCCCGGTGAGTTCCACCACGTCGGCGCCGAAGGCTCGCAACACGGGGAGGGCCCCCCAAGTGCAAGGCGCTTCGTCTGGGGCAGAACAGGCCGGCGGATCGCCTTGCAGGTTCACGTGCCACACGTCGGCCGAGCGGGCAAAGAGCAACATGCCGCGCACGGCCTTGGTGCCCTCGAGCGTTGAAGCGGCGCCCGCGGGCAGGATCGTCACGCCCGTGAGCACCACAGTTCCGATGGCGTCTGGCTCTCGGTTGGTGGCTGGCACCGCGCGCCGAGCTGCCTCCACCAGCGCCGAGCCGGCCGTCACACCCCAAGTGACGCGCAACGGCCAGAGCTTGTTGCTCACCGTGCGGTCGAAGGGATCGGCTCCGTCGAGGGGCAGGGCGCGCACGGCAGGCGTCAGTTCGTCGAAGGGGAGGAGGCCGATGGCGTCTGGCAGGTCCACGAGTTGGCGGCTCAGGGCCAGCACGTCGGGCACCACCACGACCCCCTCTCCAGGCGGCCCCCACTGTGCGCTCAACGCCTGGGCGACCTCCTCCGTCACTACGAGCTTGGCCGCCTGTCTCCACCGGGCCTGGACATCAGCCAAGGTGACGCCGGTCCGTTCAAGGTCAAGGGGCGACGTGACCGGCACGTAGAGTTGCTCGGTGACAATATAAGCCGGGTTGGGGACGACGAGGGGGCGCAGCAGGGGGACGGACAGGGTAGGCGTAGGCACGAGGACACCTTGCGACTCGGCCGGCAAAGAGGGCACCAGATATCGGCTCACTGCCATTACACCCAGCGCCAAAGCGCCCATCACGCCACCCAGCCCCACCAGTGCCGCCAAGCTGTGCCACCGGGGTCGGGACCGACGCCGGCGGCCCGCAGGAAAGAGGAGGCGCAGGAGCCACACGAGCAGGCGCATGTTGTCCCCACCGTCTACGTTTTCCCGCTGGTGCGGCTAGCGGCCTCAGCCTCGGCCCACAGCGCCTGCACCTTCTCGGGCGTCGTCGGATCAGCCGCCCCTTCGACCAGGCCACGCAGGACCCGCAGGTTGATGACATCCTCGGCCATGTCGGGGCCTTTGGGTGTCTCCAGAATCATGGGCAGGTGAGCGAAACGCGGGTCGTTGATGATGCGCCGGAAGCACTCCAGGCCACACGCGCCCAGGCCAATGTGGACGTGACGGTCGAGGCGCGAGCCGATACCCCCCTTGCTGTCGTTGAAGTGGAACACTTTCAACCGCTCGAACCCCAGCAGGCGTTCGAAGGCCTCGAACGTCTCGGCGTATCCCTCGTCGGTGGTCAGGTCGTAACCGGCCGCCAGGGCGTGGCACGTGTCGAAGCAGATGCCCACTCGTTCCGGCTCGTTGACGGCTTCGATGATGGCGGCCAATTCCTCGAACGAAGCGCCCAGGCTGTCCCCTTGCCCGGCCGTGACTTCCAGACAAATCATGGCTTTGGGGTTGCGCTCGGCGTGGGCGCGGTTGATGGCCTCGGCCACTTTGCGGACGCCTGCTTCCACGCCTTTGCCCATGTGGGAACCAGGGTGCAACACCAGGTACGGGATGTCCAGGACGTCGCACCGCTCCAGTTCGACGAGCAGGGCATCGTAGCTGCGCTGCCAGGTCTCCGCCTTGGGCGAGGCCACGTTGAGCAGGTAGCTGGCGTGGGCCACCACGGGGTCAATGCCCGTTTCCTGGTGTCGTTGGTGAAAGCGCTCGACCTCCTCCGGCTTGAGGGGTGGGGCTTTCCACTGGCGGTTGTTCTTGGTGAAGAGTTGGATTGTGTCGCACCCGATGGCTTCTCCCCGGTCGAACGCTTGCGACACGCCACCCGCGATGCTCATGTGTGCGCCGAATTTGGGCATTCTTGTCCTCCTCAAGGGTATTGTAGGTTGAGAAAAAGGGCCATGTGGATGGCGTCCACAAGGCCGATGCCCGGCAGGCGGTAGGCTGCCCGGCGCCGTCCTTCCTCCACGAATCCCAGCTTGCGGTAGAAGGCGTAGGCCCGCCGGTTGCTGGCGAACACTTCCAGTTGGATTTTCTCGAACTGGTGTAGCCGGGCCCACGTGACAGCGTAGTCCATCATCGCCCGGCCTACGCCTTGAGCCCGAAAGTCTGGCGCCACCATGATGCCCAGCGTGGCGACGTGGGCATCCTTCTGGCCAAAGGTGCCCGGTTCGAGCGTGAGAAACCCCACGATGCGATCGCCACTCGTGGCCACAAGGGCCAGCGTGCGACGCCGCCGCATGAGCGTGCGCAGCCAGCGTAGCTCCTCCTCCACGCTGGACGGCACGCTTTCGAGACCAATGTAAACTTGTTCGTCCACGACGCTTTTCAGCAGGGCCAGCAACCCCGCGGCGTCGGCCTCCCGTGCGGGGCGCAAGCACAAGGTGCGCCCGCCGGGCAAAGAAATGCGGTGTTCCGCGTTCACGTTATCCCGTCAACTCCTGCCACCACGTCTCCAAGGCAGCTTCCCAGTCGCCCCGGAAGTAGCGCTCCAGCCAGCTATTGTACGCGGCCCGACGACGACGGTAAAATTCGGTCAGCCAGGCAGCCGAGAGGTCGTCCAGGCGCTGCACCCAAGCCTCCAGAGCCTCGTTCAGGATGGCCTCACCTTGGGCGGGCGTGGCTGTCTCGCGGGGGTCCTCGCCCAGGACAGCCGTACGGGCGGGAGCCTGGCGGGCGTCGGTCACGCCCACGTCGTCCAGCCACTCCAGCCGCACCAGGTCCGGGCGCAGGGCTAGAAGCTGGCTAGTCTCCCAGCGGGCCGCGTGGTCCAGATATTCCTCCCCCAGCAGGGCCAGTGGGGGCGCGGCCAGCACCAGCAGGCCGCTCTCGCTCAGTGCGGCCTCGGCCGCGTCCATGAGCAGCAGTTCGTGGGGATGGGCATAGTGACCACTGACGATGGCCACGCGCTGGAAACCCACTTTGAGCACCTCGCCCAGTATGGCTCCCACCAGGGCCTCGAACAGGGTGGCGGGAAGCTCCAGGGAGAGGGCGTGGGGCAGGGTAGTAGCTGCCCACCAAGTGGCCGGAAAGAGCACGCCGCTCGTGCGCTCGGCCAGCCGCTCGGCAAAAGCCTCGGCCACGAGGCCGTCCAACCCCAGCGGCAGGTGAGGGCCGTGCCATTCCAGGGCGCCCCAGGGCAGGATGGCAGGCGCGCCCGCCTTGATGCGTTCGGCCAGTTCGGAGGGGTGGAGTTCGGCGTACCGGTTGATGTTGGACATGGGCACCTCCCGTTTCACTCACGTTCGACGCATTTGCCGCACGAGTTCCCGCCCGGCAGCCGCAGCCAGCAAGAGAGCACAGAAGGCGGTTATGAGCTGGCCGGCTCGCTCGGCCAGGCCAGGGCGATAAGTTAGGGTCAACGTGCCGTCGGTGCCGGCGGGCAGGGAAACCCGCGCCAGTGCGTACTCGTCGGGCTCGAGTGGAACACGTCGGCTGCCGAGGCGGGCTTCCCACAGGGGATAGGCGGTCATCTTCGCGCGCAGCCAGGCGCCATCGGCCGCGCGCTCCACCTGAACGCGCCAGCGGTGGGGTGTGCGCTCCAGCAGCCGCACGGTGGCGTTGTGCCCCTCCACCCAGGCCGACGCGGGCGGAAGGACGCGGTACAGGTAGAAAAAGCCGTTGTTCCAGTAGGGGTGGAAGGTGGGAGCCGCGTCGAGAAACTGGCGGGCCTGGAAGTCGTCGGCGTCGGCCACGACGGTGGTCACGTTGAGGGCGCGAACCAGCGCGTAGAGCTCATCAGCGTTCAGTTCCGCCCAGGGGCGTCCCAGGAAGGATTGCCCATCCTCGCGCTCCACCCGCTCGGGAAGCACGGCGGCCCAAGGATCGCCCACCCAAAGCAGCCGGGCCACTGGCGACCAGTGGGAGAAGGTGCCGCCCACGATTTCGCGCCCCGTGAAGAAGGGCGTCATGGCCTTGATGGCCGTGGGCGTCCTCGACCCGTCAGGCCAGTAGAGGTACGTGTAATAGGAGGTGAAGAGAATGCGCCCGTCTCTTTCCGTTTCTTCTTGCAGCGTGGTCCACAGCCCGTCAAAGGCGGGATGAGCGAGTGTGGCAGCTAACATGTCGCGGGGCGATGGGTGAGCCCTGGCTTGGAAGTTCGGCCACATGTGGGCAAGCGCCACGGCCCCTTGGGAGACGAAGGCCAGGCCCACGGCGAGGAGCACCCACCGGCGCCTCAGTCCCCAGTGAACGACAAGGGCCAGCGCGGCGCCGCCAAGGAGCATCAAGGCCAGGTAGTACTCGGCCACGAAGCGGACGGGGTCCAACAGGAAGAAGCTCAGCCGCTGGATGAGGACAAGGTGGACGCCCAGGATGGTGCCCACCAGCAGGAACAGCGTGCCCCAGGTGGCCAGCAGGGCTGCCCGCAGACGAGGGATACTGACGAGCGTGAGTCCCGCCACGGTGGGCACGGCCATGCGCGCCAAGAGGGGCACCTCGTCGGCCCGCAGCCAGCGGAGCGTTTCCGGCAGGGTGGCCCGCACCAGGGGGGCAGCGTACTCCCGGTGAGCGAGCAGGGGCAAGAGCCACCAGGCCGTCAACCCCAGCGCGGCTAGGCCCCAGAGTGCCAGCCGGCGCGCTGGGGCTGCCAGGGAACTGAGGGGGCGGCGCCTTCCCGCCGCCGACTTCGCCCGCGCCAGAGCGTACAGGCCCACCCAGAGGACGGCAGCCGGGGCATGGAAGGGGTGCAGGATAGCCAGCCACGCCAGCAGCCCGGCTGCCACGGCCAGGCGGACCGCCGAGAGGTGCTCCGCCAGGGCCAGCCCAGCCAGCCAGACCAGCGGAACGGTGCCGAAAGCCAGCCGCTCGCCGACTAGCCCGATGGGAATGGCGTTGGTGCCTCCCCACTGAGGAGCAAACCCCAGGGTAAACAGGGCAGCCACCGTGCTCCCGGCGATGGCCGGAACCGGCCCCAGCGGGTTCAGCACCGCGCGGAGAAATGCGTAGCTGGTGAAGGCGGGCAGCACGAGGGCCAGGAAGAGCAGCGTGTTATAGGTGGCGAAGGGGGAAAGTTGCCCGAAAGTGAGCGTGTGGATGGCCAGACCGAGGAGCACAAAGCCCGGTGGGTAGAACTGCAACTCCGGGTAGCCGGCGTACCAGAGAGGATTCCAGTCCACCACGCGCAGAAAACGGGGCCACGAGACCGTCAGGGGATACCAGAGGCGCATGAACTGGCCGGGATTGTCGCCCCAGATGAAGAGGTTGTCGGTCAGGTAGGCGCTCCCCATGTGCCAGGCCCAGGCGGCCAGGACGACAAGCGCCAGCCCGTCGGCCCAGCGGTGCAGGCCGCCGAGGGGATGCACCTGTTCCCGTCTCTGTAAGGGGCGCGTTTGGAACACGGCCAGTTCCTTCATTGTCTCTTGTCGGCCTGACGACAACAGGGCCACTTTCGAATGCGAGCGACCAACTCGTCCACGAGTCGGTCGCGGTTTTCCGGCGAGACCTCAACGACCGTCACGTCGGGACGCCGTTTGAGCGCCTCGGCAAAGGGGACGGGACGGCGGACGACGGTGCCCAAAATACAGGCGCCCTGGTCCAGTGCCCACAAGACAGCGTCGCGAAAGGCTGCCGAAAACAACTCCATAGGGCCAATTTCGTCAATGACTACCAGGATGCCCCGCTCGACGGCACGCCGAATGGCGTCTACTCCCAGGGTGTCGAGAACGCCCACCTCCACGCCATATCGGCCCACGCGGAAAGGCGTTTTTCCCTTCCAGTTCACATGGGCCAGGATACCCGTCTGGCCGTCCAGCGTGACCAGGCGGAATCCCACCCGGCGGCCAGCCTCTCGCACCTCTTCGGTGTAGAAACCGCTGGCGGGACACGGCAAGCATTCCACAACCCGCCGCACGAGGGTCGTTTTGCCGCATCCTGGTGGTCCGGTAACCAACAGTACATGAGCCATAGTGTCTCCGGCGTTGCGTCAGGAGTGTTCGTGGGCGGTCCTTTCAAGGCGCTGACGTCGGGCCTCGAAGAGGATGACGGCCGCCGCCACTCCCACGTTGAGGGACTCAATGTCCCGTGCTAGGGGAATGGAGATGCGCTCCTGGGCCAGGCGGGCGGACGTTTCCCCAACGCCGCTCGCCTCCCCACCCACAATGAGGGCGCTGGGAAGAGACCAGTCCACCTCGAAGTAGCGCGTGGCGGCACAGGCTTCAGCCAAGCGCACGCGGAGGCCGGTCAAGAGCGCTGGCACTTCGGCCCACTCCACGCCTGCGCGGAGAGGTACGTGAAAGTGGGCACCCATGGCTGCTCGCAGCACCTTGGGACTCCACACGTCCACGTTGCCACGGGGCACCACAATGCCATCCACACCAGCACCAGCGGCTGCCCGAATGAGCGTGCCCATGTTGCCGGGGTCGCGCACGCCGTCGCAGAGCAGGAGGAGCGTGACCGCCGGCGGCCACGGCAGCGCCGGGCGAGGGACCACGGCCACCAGCCCTTGGGGGGTCACCGTGTCAGCGAGGTGGGCCATGATTTCGTCTGTGACCGCCCATGCCACCTCCTGTAGCGACTCGACCAGCGCGGCCGCCTGTTCGTTTTCCAAGGCCGACTCCGTGTAGAAGAGGAACTCCGGCACGTATCCGGCGTCCACGGCGTCGGCAATGAGGCGCACCCCTTCCAGCAGGATCTTCCCCTCGCGTTCCCGCTGGCGGCGGCGGTGCAGGGCCCGCGCGGCTTTGACTTTGGGGTTCTGCAAGCTCGTAATGGGCGTCACTGTTCTTTGAACCGTCGGTTGACGAAAGCACAACAGTAATAAGCCTCCCGAAGGGTGTGAGCCGCCGGGAGGCTTAGTGCTCGAAGCGAGGCCGAGTCGCAGCCCTACTCCTTGGGGGCCCCCTGGTCTGGCGGCCGAATGTAGCCGTCCACGACCTGCCACACCCCCATCTCGCGGGCATACTGTTCCACGGCCGGATCAATGCGCTTGCCCGCTACGGCCGCCAGGACCGGCTGACCCAAGACTCGCTCCAAAATGCGAGCTCGCCGGGACGCCCGCTCCACGTCATGCGGGCCGACTCCCCAGGAGACTTCGGCCACCAGATAGCGCTCTGTCCCGTCCTCCCGGCTGCGCCCTCGAAGCACCACGTCGGCTTCGAGAACATCATCTCGCTCTCGCCAGGTAATTTCGCCCTGATCCAACGCATCCTCCAACAAATCGGCCAGGTGCTGAGAGGAAAGTACACGAATGCGGCGCAGCAACCTGCCGAAATAGGCCGGAGCATTCTCACGGTATTGGCGTTCCAAGTCGGTGCTCATGAAGTCGGTCATTATCTTGTTCAAGGTTTTCATCTGGTCGCCCAATTGGGCGACAGTAGCCTCCAGACGCTGAAGCCGTCGCTCGGTCTCCTGCTGGGATTCGATCAGTTGGGCGACGGTGACCCGGAGTTCCTCCTGGCCCTTGGCGAGCTGGGCGACGGTGGCCCGGAGTTCCTCCTGGCCCTTGGCGAGCTGGGCGACAGTAGCCTCCAACCGTTGAAGCCGCCGTTCGGGCTCCTGACGAGACTCGACTAGTTGGGCCACGGCGGTCTCTATACGTCGGAGCCGCTCTTCGGCCGCTCGGTGAGCTTGGAGGAGTTCTTGAATGCGCACCGGCATCTCCAACAATTCCCGGCTGAGCAGGAGGCGGCGCAATTCAGCCTGCCACTCTGGGTGTTCCTCCAGCAGGCGGACCAGGTC
>WFWG01000372.1 GCA_015491235.1 Ardenticatenaceae bacterium | reverse complement strand
GTAACCACTTCAGCAACTGCTGGAACGGTTCCTTCTCGGTGCCCAAGTAGAGCAGAACGCTGTCGGGGGTGAGCGACAGCATCTCCAGCACCGGGCCGGTCAAATTTTGCGCGTTTACCCCGCTGTAGTAATAAAAGGTCACGGCCGAAGCTTCCAACAGCAGGTGCAACGCCGAAAGCACGTTCTGGGGCACGTCGTCAACGAGGATTTGAAAGTCCTGACGGCGGAAGGAGCGCACTTTTGGCCACAAGTCATAGGTGGCCAGCACTTCGTGGAGCATTTCGGGCCGGCGAAAGTATTCCGGGTCGAAAAGTCCTGCCAAGTGGCGCAAGGAAAAGACGTAAGGCGCAAGAGACCACGTGGAGCCCCAGTAGGAACGGCTCCGTTGCAGGCTGAAGAGGGGCACCAAGTGCCGGGACGCCGTCGGCGATGCGTGCCAGCGCTTGAGCAGTTGCTGCACGTGCTGGCTCCACTCGCGGGATCGCTTCCTTTGTTCGGGAGTCGCCAGCGCCGCCTGCGCAGCCAGCAGGGCCGCCACAACGTGCCGACACACGGCCCCTCGCTTCATCATGGTCGAACAGTGGCAGCGCATGTTCAGGTAGCCGGTTCCCTGAATCGAGACGAGCACGCTGTACTGGCGGGGGCCATCTTTAACGACGACCTCCACTTCCTGGGGGTCCAACCGAACGAACCGCACGGGTTCTTTGGCGACGAGGGCTTGTCCGGCTTCAATCGTCTCACGGTCAACGAGCCCTCGTTCGTGCAGGTACTCAGCAATCGGATCCGCGAAGTTCGCCATGTACACCTCTACACGCAGCGGAATTGGGATGCCGGCGTGGTATCGCCTGCGACGTTCGACCGGCGAGGCGACAATACATAAAATTCCAAACAAAAAGTATACCTCAACTTAGCCAAGAACGCGAAATTTTCACGCTTACCGTCGCCGACGGCGCTTGGCCGCTCGCAGTCGAGCCAGTGTGTCCTCCTCGCCTTCTTCCGTTGGCACTTCCGGCCGGGTCGGCTCAGGCGGAGAGGGCGTCTCCTTGTGGGAATGCTCCCTGGGCGCGGGTTGCCGTGAGACGGAAGGCGGCACCCGCTGGCGTCGCCTAGCCCGCTCCCGTGCTTGGAAGAGTTCGGGGCGCTCCGGCACGTGAGGAGCGGCGGGCGCTGGCACTCGCCGCGCTCCCCAAAGACGCCCCACCATCGCCAGGGCCTCCGCAAGTTCCCGCCAGCCCACGATGAGGCGGCGCACGGCGACGTCCAGCGGCAAGAGCAGCGCCGCCAGCACCAGGAGCACCGGCCAGAGCGGCCGGGTGTGGTAGACGTTGGCGCCCGTTGGCACAAAAACTTCCTCAGAAGGTGGTGCCAGGCGTCCACCGGTGGCTGTGGCCACCTGGCGGAGCAGATTTGGGTCGGAAGACGTCAGGCGATACTCCGGCGAGTAGGGAACCACCAGCCCGATTTCCACCTGGTCGAGGGGCGCTCCGTCGGACGACCGCTGAATGACAGTCACCAGGTAGGCACCGACCTGGTCTGGCGAGAAGGTCGCCTCGTACTCCCCCGGGCCTACCTGGGGAAGTTCCAGGCGGGCCGTCTGGCCGTCCGGCGCCAACACGAGCGCCTCGGTGGGGACGAAGTTGCGCGGCTGGCCGTCGGGCTCCCGCGCCACGGCCCGCAGGCGGACCGTGTTGCCATCCCAGTCCGCCTCCACCGAAAGGGTGTCCGAAGTTCGCTGGGGCAGAGTCCACGCCACCAGTTGGGCCACGAAGTCGCCAAACGACTCCCAAGCCACCAACTCGCGTCCCCATCGCCCCGTCAAATCGCTCGTCCACGCCACGCTGCGGCCCAGGCCGTATTGCCAGTGGGCCAGCAGGGGATCACCCTCCAGGGTGTTCAACACTTCGGTGGCTGCCTCTTTGACAGTGGTGCCGTTGTATCCCAACAGGAGTGGCATGGTGTTCACGTCCACACCCTGGAGAACAGGGCTGGGCGTCATGAGGACGGCGCGGAACGGCTCTTCCACGATGTACCGGCCGGCGATTCGGATCGTCTCCTTGAGGAAAATCTTGGGGATGTCGTCCAAGGAGTCGGCGGGATAGAAGCGCCCTCCGCCCTCGGTGGCCATTCGGGCCAAGTCCTGCAAAGCGGCCCCGCGCCCTGCTGCCACGACGCTGAGGGTGATGCCCTCCTCGCGCAGACGGGCCGCCAGGGCCTGGTAGTCGCCCGCGCGGCTCCAGCCGTCGGTCACCAGAATGATGTGGCGAATGCGGACCCGCACCTGTGACAACTTCTCCTCGGCCGCGGCCAGGCCGGCGAAAATGTTGGTCCCGCCTCGCGGTTCTATGCCGGCAATGGCCTGCTCCACGGCTGCTTGGCCGGGGTAAGGTTGCGGCTCCAGCACCCAGCGGGCCACGCGGTCGAAGGCCACGATGCCGAGGACGTCCGCCTGGCCCAGCGCAAAAGTGGCCTGAATGATGGCCTCCTTGGCAATGTCCACCTTTGGCAAGCCCTGGAGGACGCGCTGTGTCATGGTGTCCACGTCCGTGGGATCGCTGCAATGACAGCGGTCCATCGAGCCGCTCTTGTCCACCACCATGACGAGGGCCACGCTGGGTTCCTGTTCCCGCGCGCGCACGTCCATGGAAACGGGCAAGGCTTCCTCCACAGGCGTGCGGTGCCACAGCCCGGCGCCGAAGCTCTGGGGACCGCCGACCATGATGAGGCCGTGGCCCAGGTCGCGCACGAAGGCCCGGAGGGTCTTCTGGGCGGCGGGCGTCACCGCCACGGCCGGCACGTTTGCCAGGATCACGGTGTCGTAGGCTGCCAGGGCCGAGGTCTCCTGGGGCAGGGCGGCAGGCGCCTGCACGACGACCTCCATACCGGCATCTTGCAAGGCCGTCACGAGAGCCTCCACTTCGGCGGGTTCCTGTGCCACGACCAGCACACGGGGCGGGCCCAGCACGAAGACGACGGCTTCAGCCACGTTGTTTTCCAGCCGCATGTCGGACACCGGTTCCACCGTGGCCCGGTAGCGGAAGACGCCACCCTCCTCGGCCCGCACCGGCACCGTTACCTGGCTGCGACCTGGCGGCACGTCCACCACTTCGTCGTAGATGGGGAGACCGCGTTCCACGTCCCACACGCGCAACCGCGCCTGATTGGACGTGGTGGCCTCCAACGCCACGGTGAGCTGGAAGGTCTGCCCTTCCCGCACCTGCTGGGGCACTCCGAGTTGGGCCAGGGCCACCTCGGGGCCGACAGTCCCACCCTCGAGGGGCACCACGTCCACCGGCACGCCCCGCGCGGCGGCCAGCTTCACGGCCCGCTCGACGCGCCCCTCGTTGGCTTGCCCGTCGCTCAGCAGAACCAGGCGCCCTTTGGCTTCGGCCGGCAGGAGGGCCAGCCCGAGGCGGATGGCCTCCTCAATGTCGGTGTGGGTGCGAACGGGCACGCTCTCCAGCGCGTCCAGGGTGCGCAGGTCGCCCACCGTGCGCTCCACCAGGGCGTCGCGCCCGAAGACCACCACGCCGGCGCGTCCCTCCGGCGGTTTGTTGGCTAGCGCCGTCCGCACGTACTCCACAGCCTGCGCTTGAACAGCGGGCGGCACGCTGTCGGAGACATCCACCAGGAAGACGACGGCCACGTCGCGCGAGGGGACGCGCAGGTGCGCGCCGGCCAGCGCCAGGATGAGGGCCACCATGAGAAGCGTGCGCACGGCCAGGGCCGTCCAAGCGCGCACGCGGGAACGCCCCCGCGCCGCACCCAAGGCCAAATACCACAAAAGGGGCAACAGCGCCAGCAGGACGAGCAGGTTGGGCTCGGTAAAGGCGACAGTCATGTTTCAGTAGGCAGTAAGCAGTGAGCAGTAAACAGTTATCATGTGGAGTTCATTGTAGTCAGAGGGATGGAATTTTGCGAACTGCGCGCGCAGATGCTCTGTTCGTTCGCTTTCGATCACACAGCCCCAGGCGAAAAGCGTACTCGAGTGCCAAGGGGGCAGCGCCCCGTCATTTGCGACCGGCTCCCAAACAGGGTACAATTCCGGCGCCCAATGCGCGGGAAACGGCCACTCCAGGAGCGGAACGTGACTTTCAAAGTGCGCCTGCCGCGACTATTTGTGAACCTCTTGAGGTTCAAAGGTGCACAAGGAGTTACGCGGATTGGCGGCTGATCGAGAAGAGCGGGAAGACATCCCCAACATTGCCCAATATATGCTGATTGACCGGGCCATACGCGCCTTGCCCGCCCTGTTGCGTGATGAGGGCATCGAGGTGGAGGGGAGCCTGGGGCGCCGATACGTGCGCATGGGCGACCGGGACCGGCCGGTGAACATCTTCGGCTACGGGCGCCGCAACGGCCAGCGGGTGCTCATCCTGGGCGAAGTCGAGGTGCACCCCTCGGAGAAGGAAGTGGACCGCTTTTTGAAGCTGGCGGCCTTTCTGGAGGAGCAAGAGGGGCTGCCGGCCGTGCTTTTGTTCGTGGCCTACGATTTCCGGCCCGAAGTGGAAGCCTACCTGCACGAGAAGAACGTTCGTCCCATCTGGTCGTATAGCCTGCCCCTGTGAAGGTCGAACTCGGCCGCCGAGGGGACGATGACGCTCTGCCAGGTGAGGGTTTACTGTCCGTGCGCGGGTGACATGGCGAATGCGTGGAGGTTCACATGGCGAGCTACACTGAAGTGAAGCGCATCTTCGAGCGCGTGCTTGGCAAAGAGGACGCCGAGGTGGTGATGGATTACCTGGCCCGCCACCTGGTGCCTGAAGACGTGGCCCGCCGGCAGGACGTGCTGGAGATGGAAGAGCGCCTGCGCCTGGAATGGCAACAACGGGAAGAACGGCTGCGCCTCGAACTTCAGGAGCGGGACCAGCGCCTGCAGAAGGAACTGCGGGAGGTTGAGGCGCGGTTGAAAGTGGAGATCGAAAAGGTGCGCGCGGAGGCTGCCCTGGAGGCAGAGCGCGTCCGCCGGCAGACCTCGGTAGAAATCGAGCGGCTGCGCACCGACCTGACGGAGCGGATGGGCCAAATCCAGGCCGACCTGACAGAGAAGATCGAGGGCAACCGCCTGGAGATCGAGAAGGTGCGTGCTGACTTGACGGCCAAAATCGAGCAGACCCGCGCCGACCTGACGGAGCGGATGGGGCAAATTCAAGCTGACCTGACAGAGAAGATCGAGGGCAACCGCCTGGAGATCGAGAAGGTGCGCGCCGACCTGGCCGCTAAAATTGAGAATAATCGGGCCGAAATCGAGAAGGTGCGCGCCGATTTGACCGAGAGAATGGGCCAAATCCAGGCCGACTTGACGAAGAAAATCGAGGATAATCGCTTGGAGATCGAGAAGGTGCGCGCCGACCTGGCCGCTAAAATTGAGAATAACCGGGCCGAAATCGAGAAGGTGCGCGCCGATTTGACGGCCAAAATCGAGCAGACCCGCGCCGACTTGGCGGCCAAAATTGAGCAGACCCGCGCCGACCTGACCATCAAAATTGAGGAGACCAGAGCGTCTCAAACGCGCTGGGCCTTCGTCTTCTGGGTTACTCAAATGGGCGCGATTTTGCTCATCCTCTTCCAAGTGCTTCAGTTGGCCCGGTGATTTGCGGGTAGCAAACGCAGGAGGTTTACCGCAACCCCGACCACCGGCCACTGAGCGCCGTTCACTGCTTACCGACCACCGACTACCGGAGCGAAGCGATGCGCGTTGTAGCCATGATTCTGGCTGGGGGCGCCGGCACGCGCCTGTTGGTCCTCTCCGAGCGGCGGGCCAAGCCGGCCGTGCCCTTCGCGGGCAAGTACCGCATCATTGACTTCACCCTCTCCAACTGCGTCAACTCCGGCATCTTCGACGTGGCCGTGTTGACCCAGTACCGCCCCCACTCCCTCAACGAGCACATTGGCATCGGCAAGCCTTGGGACTTGGACCGCGTTCACGGCGGCGTACGCCTGTTGCCCCCCTACCAGGCCCGCGACCACCGTGAGTGGTACCGGGGCACCGCCGACGCCGTGCTCCAGAACTTGGACTACATTGAGGAGCGCCGGGCCGACACGGTGCTCGTCCTTTCGGGGGACCACATCTACAAGATGGACTACCGCCCGCTGCTGGCTTATCACCAGGAAAAAGAGGCCCATGCCACCATCGCGGTCATGAACGTGCCCTTGGAGGAAACCCACCGCTTCGGCATCCTGACCACCAACCGCCAGGGACGGGTGGTGGAATTCACCGAGAAGCCCCAGGCGCGGGACAAGGGCACCCTGGCTAACATGGGCATCTACGTCTTCCGGGCCGACGTGCTGAAAGCCTGCCTGCCCAAATACGCCCGAGAGCATCCCGACCTGGACTTCGGCAAGCACGTCATTCCCAACATGATCGCCGAGGAATATCGGCTCTACGCCTACCCCTTCGAGGGGTACTGGGTGGACGTGGGCACCATCCAGGCCTACTGGGAGACGAGCATGGAACTCCTGGAGCCGGACTCCCCCCTGCGCCTCTACGACCGTGATTGGATCATCCACACCCGCAGTTACGAGCGCCCTCCAGCCAAGCTGGGCCCCCAGGCGCGCGTCCAGCAGAGTATGATTTGCAACGGCTGCATCATCCGGGGCCACGTCGAGCGCTCCGTGCTCAGCCCAGGCGTGTACGTCTCCCCCGGCGCCGTGGTGCGCGAGTCCGTGGTTATGAACGACACGTGGGTGGGACCGGGGGCCGTGTTGGACCGCGTTATCGTGGACAAGCAGGTGGTGATCGGCGCCGGCGTTCGGCTGGGATGGGGTGAAGAGATGAGCGTGCCCAACAAGACCTACGGCGCCCACCTCTCCACCGGCATTACGGTGGTGGGCAAGGCGGCTCACATCCCACCGAACATCCGCATTGGCCGCAACGTGGTTGTCCGCCCGGACGCGGAGGAAGAGGACTTCGCCCCCTTTGGGGACGAAGTCCCGTCCGGCGAAACTGTCTGAAGGAGGGGGTATGTCAACTCCGTCAGCTTTGGCGATGATTCTGGCAGGCGGCGCCAGCCCGGAATTGAGCGTGCTCACCGAGGTGCGCAGCGAGGCCGCGCTGCCTTTCGGCGGCAAGTACCGCATCATTGACTTTCCCCTCTCCAACTGCGTCAACTCTGAAATCTACAACGTGGCCGTGCTCACCCAATACCAACCCCGCTCCCTCAACGAGCACATCGGTATTGGTCGCCCCTGGGACTTGGACCGCGCCCACGGCGGCGTTCACTTGCTCCAGCCTTACCTGAGCCGCCCCGGCGAGACGGGCGCCTGGCAGGAGGGCACGGCCGACGCCGTCCGCTTCCACCTGGACTTCGTGCGCGAGCAGTCGGAGGAACTGGTCCTCATTCTGGCCGGCGACCACATCTACAAGATGGACTACCGCCCGCTCCTGCGCTACCACGTGGAACAGCGGGCCGACGTGACCATTGCCGTGCGCTCGGTCAACCCCTACGAGGCCCACCGCTTCGGCATGGTGACGGCTGACCCGGACGGGCGGGTGACCCACTTCGAGGAAAAGCCCCGCCGCACCCGCAGCACGCTGGCCAGCATGGGCATCTACGTCTTCTCCCGGGAACTGCTGATAAGCTGGCTCACGGGCAAGGGCAAACACCACCGGGACTTCGGGCGCGAGGTAATTCCCGGCCTGCTGGCGGAGGGCAAGCGCCTTTACGCCTACACCTTCTTGGGCTACTGGATGGACGTGGGCACTGTGCAGGCCTACTGGGAGGCCAACATGGCCTTGCTGGCCGAGACGCCTGCCCTCGACCTGCACGACCCCGAGTGGGTCATCCACACCAAAAGCGAGGAGCGACCGCCCGTGCTCCTGGGGCCACACGCCCAGGAGGACACCTGCCTGCTCAGCGACGGCTGCCGCATCGAGGGAACCGTCATTCGCTCCGTCATCTCCCCAGGCGTGCACGTGGCCGAGGGAGCGGTGGTGCGGGACTCCATTCTCTTCACCGACACCGAGGTGCGCCCCGGCGCTGTGGTGGACCGCTGCATCGTGGACAAGTACGTGGTCATCGGCGAGGGGGCCCAGGTGGGCTCCGGCGACGACAACACGCCCAACCGCGAGATGCCCCACGTCCTCAACACGGGCATCACCCTCATCGGCAAAGGGGCCCAAATTCCGCCCGAAATCGTCATTGGCCGCAACTGCGTGGTGCACCCTTACGTGAAGGCGCGCAAGCTGGCTGGCAAGAGCATTCCCAGTGGCACCACGGTGTAATGCCAGCCGCCGGGAGGCTGTTTTTCCCATTTCCTTTTCCGTCCAACGTTGATACAATTAAGAATGAGGCGCCAAGTTCGTAGCTGTAAGATTCATGAGGTTGGAGAGGGAACCATGCGCGTGCTGGTGGTAGACGACGACAAGCCGAGCGTGAAGATGACGGCGTTCCTGCTTCAGGAAGAGGGGTACGAAGTCCTGACGGCCGACAACGGGCGCGAGGCGCTGCGCATCGTGGAGGAACAGCCCATTGACCTGGTCATCCTGGACGTCATGATGCCCCACATGGACGGCTTTGAGGTGTGTCAGCGCATTCGCCAGCTTTCCGACGCCGCCGTCATCTTCCTTTCAGCTAAAGGGGAGACCAGCGACCGCGTCCAGGGACTACAACTCGGCGCTGACGACTACCTGGCCAAGCCCTTCGAGCCGGCCGAACTGCTGGCCCGTGTGCAGGCTGTGCTGCGGCGCACCAAGCGCAAGCGCGAAATCGAGGCCAACCAGCGCATTTGCATTGACCGCATTGAATTGGACCCGGTGGCCAACCGGCTTGTTCGCCCCGACGGCAAGGTGGTTGAGTTGACACCCATCGAAACGCGCCTGTTGCACGCGCTCATGCGCAACGCCGGACGGACGTTGACCCACGAGACGCTCCTGGACGCCGGATGGGGCGAGAACTACATTGGGTCGCACAACCAGGTGGCCGTCTATATGCGTCGGCTGCGGGCCAAGCTGGAACCCGACCCCAACAATCCCATCTACCTCCACACCGTGCGGGGAATCGGGTACCGGTTCGAGGCCCCTTGAACAGCGAAGACCTGTCAGGCTTGGAAAACCCGACAGGTCTTGTTGAAGCGCACTGATGTCCATGTTATCGGAAGCAGACCGCGAGCAGCTTATGTCGTCGCGGGCAGCGTATCTCTTCCACAGCGAGCGCCGCCTGGGGCTTCCCCTGCGCTTGGGACTTCTGGCGCTCTTCGTGCTGAGTTGGCAGGAGACTCCCCCACTGCGACTGGGAGCGCTTCTCATTGCGCTCACCGTGGCCGTCACGGCGCCTTTCTTCTGGCAGCGCGTTCAGAACAGTCAATACTTGGAAGTGCTCACCCTGGCCGCCTTTTTGGTCGAAACGGCCCTGGCTGGGGCCACTGGCTTGGCCCTCACCGCGTCCCCGGCAGTGCGCTTTCTCGTTGCGGCGCTGATCAGCCTGCGCGCCCTCGTCTTGGCCCCGGTGACCGTGATGCCCCTTGTGCTGACTGCCGGCTTCTGGCTCGCCATGGCATTGGTCCCCTCTTGGCAGGCGGGCCACGCTTCCCTCTCCCTGCTGGAAGGAGCGGCTGCCGTTATCTTCCTGGGCGCTGTGGCTGTCCTGGCGCGCCTCCTTCGCCAAGCCGTGCTCGAAAGCGTGGCCCGACGGCGTGAGTTGGCTGCACTGCGCGCCCGGAGCACCCAGGCCGAGACGGCTCTACGTCGCATGGCCGACCAGTTGGCCCGCGAACTGTTGGCCTTGCGGGCCATCCAGCGCCGCACGCGGGACATCAGCTCGACTGAGCCACTCGAGAAGCTGCTGACGCTCATTGCCGAGATCACCGCCGAAACCATCGGCGAGAGCGCGGTGCTCATCGGGCTCGCGCGGGGGGAACACATTGAGTTGGCGGCCCGCAGCCGCCCCCAATCGGCTGCCGTGGAGCAGGCGATACTCTACTTGATGCGCCGGGCTATCGCAGAAAATACCCTCATCGAACGTCCTCCCACGGCTGCTCTGGGCGGTCCCGTCATCATCACCCCGTTGATTGCCGAAGGACAACCGGCTGGTGCGCTGGCACTCCTGGGCACGCCGGCGCGTCCTTCCTTCAGGGCCGACGAGGTGGAACGGCTCCACGCCTTTGCGGATCAGGCCAGCATTGCCATCGCGCAAGCACGCCTCTCCGCTCGCCTGATGGAATCTCAGTCTTATGCCGAAAGCCGCCTGGCCCAACTGGAGGCCCTGAGCGCCGTGGCGCGAACCTTCGTCTCCAGTCTGGACACTAACCGGCTGCTGGCCGACTTCGTGCGCCAGCTTGCCGCTGTGGTGCCCCTCACCCACGCGGCCGTTTTTCTCTACGACGAGGCAGGGTTTTCCCTCCAGCCGGCTTACCTCATGCCCCCTGGCGCCGAACTTCCCCTTCGGCCCGACGAAGTACCGGAGGTAATGCGCGCGCTGCGTCAGGGTGACCTCGTTCAGATATTCGATCGCCAGACGACACCAGAGCCAACGGTCCAATTCCTCCGCCAGTGGGGCATCAAGAGTGGCCTGGCGGTGCCCCTGGTCAGTCGTCAGCAGCCAGTGGGCGTGCTGCTGGTGGGGCACGCTCAGGCAGACCTGACCATCAGCACGGAAGAAGCCCAACTCATCACCAGCCTGGCCTCCTTCGCGGCGGCCGCTGTAGACAACCTGCGCCTTTACGAACAGCTCAGTCAAAAGTCCAGACAACTGGCAGCGATTGTTCGGGACATCGGCGACGGCGTGATCGTAGCCGACGCTGAACTCCGCCTGTTGCTGGTCAACCCGGCCGCACGGGCCATTTTCGGCCTCGAAGTGCCCCCACCGGAAGATCAACCGCTGGCGGAAGTTATCCCCTCGCCCGAATTGGCCGACCTGTGCCGCAGTGCCCTGGCCTCGGCTGGCGAGCCCCAAATGGCAGAGTTACACGTCCGGCAAGTAGGTGGGCGCGAGCACACGTATCAGGCACTGGCAACGGCTGTGGGGCACGAGAACGGCACACCGTGGGGGGTGGTCACGGTCATGCGCGACATCACCGCCCAGAAAGAGCTGGAGCGCATGAAATCCAACTTTCTGAGCGTGATTTCCCACGAGCTGCGCACCCCGCTCCACTCCATCGGCGGCTTCGTGGATGTAATCCTGATGGGCAAGACTGGTCCCATCAACGAACTGCAACGCGACTTTTTGGAGACCGTTAAGGAGCAGGCTCAGCACCTCTACCAGCTTATCGAAGACCTGCTGGAATTCAACCGGCTGGAGTCAGGCCAGTTTCAGCTCTCCCTCACGCCCGTGGAAATCGGCACGCTCTTGAAGGAAGTGACGGAGTCCATGTTCCCGGTGGCTGACGAGCGCCGCATTCACTTGGTGAACACCGTGGCTGTCCCCACTGCAACGGTGGAGGGTGACCGCAAGCGGCTCCGGCAAGTGTTCACCAACCTGATTGACAACGCCCTCAAGTTCACGCCAGCCGGAGGCTCGGTGACCGTCTCGGCCGAAACGACTCCCAATGCCGTGGTCGTCCGCGTTCGGGACACGGGAATCGGGATTCCCAAGGAAGAACAGGAGCGCATCTTCGAACGGTTTTACCAGGTGGACAGCGGGTTGACCCGCGAACATCGGGGAACCGGGCTGGGACTCGCCATCGCCAAGCATATTATCGAGCAACACGGGGGGCGCATCTGGGTCGAGAGTGAAGTCAACCGGGGCAGCACGTTCTTCGTCAGCCTGCCTTACACGCAGCCTCGTGAGCGGCTCACCGTGGATCTGGCCCGCCTGCCTTCCTCGCGCCAGTCGTGATGAGGGAACGGCCACAGTCGCCATTTTGCGATATGCGAGACGCGCTCTCTTCAACCCGGATATGGTTCTGGCAGTGGTTCTTCGACCGCCTCTACACGGACCTGGCAGGCGTCTACGATCTCGTCGCCTGGCTGGCCAGCGGTGGGCTCTGGTACCAGTGGGTTGAGGCCGCAGCACGCTTCCTGGCCGACGACCCCGTGCTGGAAGTGGGCTTTGGCCGGGGTCACCTGCTCGTTCGCCTGGCCTGCCAAGGGCGCAACGTTGTGGGCGTGGACCGGTCGCCCCAGATGGTGGCGGCCGCCCGGCGGCGAGCAACGGCAACCGGCGTTCCCGTCAACCTGGTACAGGCAGACGCCACGGCCCTCCCCTTCGCCGACCAGACCTTTGGCACCCTGGTGACGACCTTTCCAGCCCCCTACGTCCTCTCGGAAACGGCCCAACAAGAGTTTGCGCGCGTCCTCAAGCCAGGCGGACGCTGGGTGTGGGTGGACGCTCCTCGTTGGCCCCACTGGCCGCGCCGACTGGCCGTACTCTGGTTCTTCCAGCACCTCCGGCGTCTCGCGCCCCTCCCGACGGAGGACTTTCCTCCCACCGCGCTCATTTCGGCTTTCTCCGCCCACACCGCCATTGTTCCCGTGGCCGAGACGACCGTGAAGGTTTTGGTGCTGGAAAAACGCTCCCCCGAAGGTCCTTGACTTCACAGTAACGCCTGTGACTTTAGTGCATGGCCTTGCCACCATCCACGAAGTAGGCTTGGCCGGTCACGTAGCTGGCTTCGTCGGAGGCCAGGAAGCGCACCACGCGGGCCACCTCTTCGGGCGTGCCGAGCCGTCCCACGGGGATTTCGCGGCGCCACCGCTCCATGATGGCCGGGTTCCGCCGCGCTGCCTCGGTCATGGGCGTGACGATCACGCCGGGGCACACGCAGTTAACACGAATGTTGTAGGCCGCAAACTCCCGGGCACATTCCTTGGTGAACCCATAAATGCCTGCCTTGCTGGCGCAGTAAGCGGCCCGTAGGGCCAGCGGGTTGCGCACGCCTGCGATGGAGCTAATGTTGACGATGGCTCCCCCCCCTTGCGCCTTCATCACCCGACCGACCGCTTGCGAGGTAAGGAAAACGGCCTTCAGGTTGACCGCCAGCGTGTGGTCCCACGTCTCCTCGTCCATTTCCAGAATGCTGGCCGACGGCTCGACGCCCGCGTTGTTGACCAGCACGTCCAGTCGGCCCGTGGCGGCTACCACGTCGTCCACCATGCGCTGGACGGCATGCCGGTCCGACACGTCGGCCGTGTAGGGCATGGCCGTGTGGCCCTCCAAGTGGATAAGGGCTGCCGTCTCTGTGGCCGTGCGGGGGTCTATGTCGTTGCACACCACACAGGCGCCGGCGCGGGCCAACTCCAGCGCAATGGCCCGCCCAATGCCGCGCCCCGCACCCGTCACCAGCGCCCACTTGCCGTGCAGGGTGGCAAACTCCTCTCTCGTTGTCATGGTGTCTCCCTCCAGGAATGGACTGGTCGCTCACTCCCATTGTATCCGCGCCAGTGCTTCGGGCAAGGAAACGGGCCGCCGCTTCTCAAAGTGAGCTGGTTGTGCTATTGTAACACCCGAAATCCGTTGCTGCCCTTGACCTCTCCTGGCGGACGGAAACAGACGGTTCGGCGAATAACCTGGAGCCCTGTTGAAAATGCACCCAGTTCGCTTTCGGCGGCTGGTTTTACGGGCCGTCAACAGCTTGCCGGCGGAAATTCTGCACCTGCTTGACAACGTGGAGATTGTGGTGGAGCCGTTTCCCACGCCCGAGCAAGTGCGCCGCGCGGGCTTGCGCCCGCCAGCCACGTTGCTGGGGCTTTACGAAGGGGTTCCGCGCACGGCGCGAGGGGCCTTTTACAACATGGCGCCGCCTGACAAAATCACAATTTTTCAGAAGCCCATCGAGGCGATCAGTCACAGTGAGGAGGAGATGTACCGTCACATTCAGGAAACCCTGCTCCACGAAATCGCCCACCACTTCGGCTTCGACGAGGAACACATTCAGGCGCTGGAGCGCGAGTTAGGCTGGCGATAATTATCCTTATCCTTCTTCCGGCCTCTCGCCGAGCTATGAACAAGGAATTCACGCATTTATGGTAAGTTATAAAGTCGGCGCCGTCTTTATCCTTTTGCTCGTCGGCGTTTTTGGCCTCGTCGTAGGTGAAAACATCTTCCGGCGCGAGCAGGTCTACTTGCTCGACCCGGAAACGCCGTGGGGCGAGCGAACCCGCCTTGTGGGACGGCCAGCCCGTATTCTCGGGGTGGTGCTCATGATCGTGGGCGCGGTCTCGCTCTTCCTGGGCATTGCAAGCATCTTCCTGGACCCGGTGCTTTCGGCCATTCTGCGGTAAGGGGAGGTGTTCTCGTGGAAGGAGTTGCCGCTCTCTCGGAACTCAGAACGCGGGAAACTCCACGGGCCACGTGGCGCCACGACAGGCGCTTTTTGGCCGGTGTGAGCTTGCTCTATCTCGGCCTCTCACTGGTGGTGCTCTTCTCGGTGGACCGCTTCTGGAGCGCCAACTGGGATGTGGAGATCTTCCTCGGCGCCGCCCGCAGTTTCTACGACGGCGGAAGCCTCTTCGACCTTTACGAGAAGAGCCGCCAGCAGTTTTACTGGCCCTACCCATATCCGCCCCTCTACGCCATGGTGCTGGCCCCCTTCGTCTGGCTGGCCGACCTGTCCTTCATGCCGGCGTGGGCACCCTTGGTGGCCGTGCGACTGCCCGTCTTCATTGCTGACGTTGGCCTGGCGTGGACGCTGTACGCCATCGTGTGGCACGCCACGGCGCGCCGTCCTCTCGCGCGCCTGGCCGCGGTGGCCTGGCTCTTTACGCCCATCCTCTTCTACCAGACCGCCATCCAGGCTCACCAGGAGAGCGTGTGGCTCTGGCCAGCCGTGCTGGCTTACTGGCACGTCGTCCGCAAGGACGTGGAGCAGGCCTGGCTGCCGGCAACACTGCTCTCCGTGGCCATCGCGTTGAAGCAGTCGGCTGTGCTGTACGCAATTCCCTTCGGGCTTTACCTGCTCTGGCGTCGCCGTTGGAAGGACGTGGGCGTGTTCGGATTTTTGTTTTTGCTCATCTTCGGCGGGCTGGCGCTGCCCTTTCACCTCTACAGCGACGATTTCTTCTACATGGTCTTCGTGGACGTGCCCAACATGCCGGTTCAAACCCAGAGTTGGATCGTTTGGCTGCTGGCCTTCAAGGGCTATCTGATCGAGCAGACGCGCAGCACCTTTCCCCTCATCCGATACGCCAGCATTCTCACCCTGGCGACGACGGCACTCGTCTCGGCACTCTGGCTTTTCCAGCGGCGCGAGGTGCTGCGCGAGGCTCCCCCCCACCGGGTGACCTTCGCGTGGTTTGCACCGGGCGTCCTGGTAACGCTGGCCTTCTTTCTCACCTCCCAGAAGGTAATGGCCTATCATTACCCCATGCTGGTGCCCTGGCTCCTGGCCGCACTGCTCTCCGTGGGGCGCGTGCGGCTGGTGACGGCCACCCTCCTGTGGGTCTCGTGGATCGTGGTCTCGCCCTACTACGCGCCGTGGGCAAACCCGGAGCGGCTCCCCCTGTACGCCTCGCTGGGCACGTTGAACAGCCTCTTCTTCCTGGGCTTGCTGATTGCCCTGTTTCGGATAAGATTAGAGGCGTTGCCTGGTCAGGACGGCCAGGAGGACGCCGTGGCGTCGGCCGTGGGCTGGCTGTTCCTGCTCATGGCCGGGTTCGTGCTTTCGGCCCTGGCACATCCGTTGACCACGTTGGTCGAGGAACGGGGCCCGACCCGCCAGGCGTTGATCTTTGGCCTGCTGGCCCTGGTGTTTGGCCTGATGGTGTCGAGTTATGCCGCGCTGCGGCGGACGGTGGGGCGCCTAACGGGCGTGGACCTGCCGCCGCTGCGGGCGGCTCACGTGGTGGCGGCGCTCTGGTTCGCGCCGCTCTTTTTCACGTGGTTTGCTATGACGCGGGAGATCACGTACATCATCGAAAAGGGATTGTGGAAAGCGTGGAAGCTGTGAGCCAGGAGGAAGTGGAACTTTCCGTTTGCGCGCCGGCCTACAACGAGGCGGAGGGCATCGAGGCGGTCGTCCGCGAGTGGGAGCAGGTGCTCGACGAGGCCGGCGTGCCGTCCGAAATCGTCATCACCAACGACGGCTCCACCGACAGCACGGGCGAGGTGTTAGCCCGCCTGCAGGCTGAATTTCCCAACCTCGTGGTGGTTTCGTTCGAGCGCAACGGCGGCTACGGGCGCGCGCTCAGCGCGGCAGTGGCCCGCTCGCGGGGGCGCTACGTGGTTACGCTCGACAGCGACGGTCAGTTCGACCTGGCCGAATACCGGTCCTTGCTCGACCTCTTGCAGCGGGAGAACCTGGACGTGGTCACCGGCTACCGCCACGCCAAGCAGGCGGGCTTGGTTCACGTGCTGGCCGACCGGGGGTTGAACCTGCTGGTACGGCTGCTCTTCGGGCTGCGGCTGCGCGACACAAACTGCGCGCTCAAGGTCTTTCGGGGAGCGGTGGCCCGCTCGATTCTCATCGAGGCGGCGGGCTACCCCACGCCGACCGAATACGTGGTCAAGGCCCACACGCTGGGATATCGGGTGGGCGAACACCGTGTCACCCACCGCCCCCGCCTGGCCGGCCAGACGAAGCTCAAAGTGTTTCGCACGGCCTGGCAGGTGGGGCTGTTCCTGGTGTACCTGAAGTACAAACAGTGGCTCTACCGGCGCCGAATCCTGGCGCGATTTTGAATTTGAAGGGGAAAGCATGCCGCGCGCACTGGTAACAGGTGGTGCAGGGTTCATTGGCCGCCACGTCGTCCACGAACTGCTGGCCGACGGTTGGCAGGTCACCGTTTTGGACGACTTGAGCATGGGGCGCGCCGAACACGTCCCGCCAGCGGCTACGCTGGTGATCGGCGATGTGCGGGACCCCCAGCAGGTGGCCGAGGCTGCCCAGGGCGCTGACGTCATCCTGCACCTGGCCGCGGTGGTGAGCGTGCGGGCCAGCGTGCAACACTTCTACCGCGACGCCGAAGTCAACCTGATGGGCACTCTGAACGTGCTGCGGGCGGCTGTCAAGCAGGGGGCCGAGCGGGTCATCTTTGCCTCCTCGATGGCCGTGTATGCCGACAGCCCGGCGCCAGTGCCCATTGACGAAACGTACACCACCGCTCCCTTTTCGCCCTACGGCATTGCCAAGTTGGCTGGCGAGCAGTACACGCTGCTCCTCGGTCGCCAGTTGGGTTTCGACGGCGTGGTGCTGCGCTACTTCAACACCTACGGCCCGGGGCAGACCTTCACGCCCTACGTGGGCGTCATCACCATCTTCGTTCACCGCCTGCTGGCCGGGCAGCCGCCCGTCATCTTCGGTGACGGCGAACAGAAGCGGGACTTCGTGCACGTGCGCGACGTGGCGCGGGCCACCAAACTGGCGTTACAGGCCCCCCCAGGCGAAGTGTTCAACGTGGGTACCGGCCGAGCCACCAGCGTGAACCAGATCGCCCGGATGCTCATCGAGCGCCTGGCGCCCCACGTGCAGCCGGAGTACGCCCCGCCCCAGCCGGGCGAGCTGCGCTACAGCATCGCCGACATCAACAAGGCGCGCCGCCTGCTGGGATACGAGCCAGCCTATCGCCTGGAAGAGAGCCTGGACGAAGTGATTGCCAGTTGCCGCGCGCAGGTGAGCCGGGCTAACGCTGAACGCGCTTCGGCCGGTTGACCCCGCGTGCCCTGCGCGGCGACACCTCGAAGGAGGAGGAAATGGCTATGGAGCCCAAACAGGAAAGGATTCGCTGTAGCGTTGGCATTACGGCCCACAACGAAGAGGCCAACATCGGGCAGTTGTTGGAGGCGCTGCGAAACCAACTCTTGCGCGAGGTGGAAATCACCGAAATCATCGTGGTGGCCAGCGGGTGCACCGACCGCACCGTGGACATCGTGAAGGAATACATGAAGATTGACCCGCGCATCAAGCTGCTGGTTCAGGAACGACGAGAGGGGAAGACGTCGGCCATCAATCTCTTTCTCAAACACGCCAGTGAGGACATCTGCGTCCTGGAAAGCGGCGACACCATTCCCCACGAGACCGCCATCGAGCACCTGGTACGCATGTTCCGCGACCCCAAGGTGGGCATGACGGGTGCCCAAAAGGTGCCCGTCAACACGCCAGACCACATCATCGGCTACCTGAGCCACCTGCGCCTGAAGCTGGAACACGAACTCTGTATGGAAATCCCCCGTCTGGGTGAACTCATCGCGTTCCGCAAAGTCTTCGACGCCATCCCGCCCGACGTGGCCATGGACGAGGCGTTCGTGGAGGCGCTCGTCATTAAGCGGGGACTTCAGGTGCGTTACGCGCCCGACGCGGTGGTCTTCAACATGGGGCCTCAGACGCTGAGCGACTTCCTGCGCCAGCGGCGCCGCAATTACGCCGGCCATTTGCACCTGAAGCACAAGTACGGCTACCGGGTGAGCAGCCTGGACACGTGGCGCGTCATCCGCATTGCCCTGAGCCAGGTTTGGGGAGCCATCCGGTTTCTCTTCGTCCTGGGACTGCTGGCCAGCGTGGAGGCTGTCGCCCGCGTGCTGGGCGCCTACGATTACTACATCAAGGGGAAACGCCACGAAGTGTGGGAAATCGCCTGGACGACGAAGCAGGTCAAAAAGCCGGAGCGGGTGGAGCCTTACTCCCTGGCGGCCACGACTCCCATTCCACGCGGCGTCTCCTTCGACAAGCCATCGGGGAACGGAAGTGGCGATTAATACCTGGGTGTGCTGATTCATGCGCCAACACGTGTTGAACGGGATAAAACTCCTCATCAGCCTGGGGCTTATCGTTTGGCTCTTCCAGCGCATTGACGTGGGCGAAGTGGTGGCCATGCTGCGCACCGCTCGCCCACTCCTCGTAGTCATGGCCACGCTCATGTACCTGGGCGCCATCCTGAGCAACGCCCTCAAGTGGGGAGTGCTGCTGCGGGCCCAAAAGGTGTACGTCCCCTGGCGCGTGCTGGTGGAGTACACTTTCGTGGGGGTCTTTTTCAACAACTTTCTGCCGGCCAACGTGGGCGGGGACGTCATGCGTGGGTACGGCCTCTCCAAGTACATCCGGCGCCGGGCCGACGCGGCGGTCTCCGTGGTGGTGGACCGCCTGATCGGGCTGATGGCCCTGACCAGCATGGCGATCGTCTCCGCGCTGGTGGCCTTCGTGCAGCACGCGGCCAACAACCAGGACTTGCTCGCCATTACGGGGGTGGCCATCGTCAGCACCGTTGGGCTGGGCGGGGGGTTTGCCCTCATGCTCAGCCGCCGGTTACGGGCCCGCGCCGAGCAGTTCGTGCAGCGCACGCCCGTGTTGCGCCCCTTCGCGCCCCTCTACGGCCGGCTCTCGGAGGCTGTGGGCGCCTATCGCCACCGCGCCGACGTGCTGGTGCGCGCCTTCGTGATTGCGCTGGGCACGTGGGTACTCAGCAACTTGACCCAGTGGTTTCTGGCCGAGTCGCTGGGGGGCGGAATGCCACTGCTCTACATTTTCCTCTTCAACCCCCTCATCGGCCTGGTGTTGCTGATACCCATTTCCATCGGCGGCCTGGGGGTGAACCAGAACATCTTCCCCTTCTTCTACGGCCTCGTCGGCGTGCCCGAGACCCTGGCAGTTAGCGTTTCGTTCCTGCTTCAGTTCATCATCTACTTGACGAGCCTGCCCGGCGGCGTGTTGTGGTGGCGAGAACGACACGTCCAGCACGACGTGGCCGCCGAGCCAATCCCGTAGCTCCCGCCGTCAGGGGCTTTCGGCGTTCCGCTGGGCCTGTCTGAACGCGTGGGCCGACAGCAGCCCCACCAGCGTGCCGTTCTCGACCACCGCGCCGGCCTCTCGCCCTTCGTGCAGCAGGAGCGTCTGCGCCTCGTACAGGGTCATGTGGGGGTGAAATACGGGGTAGTTGCGGTCCATGACGTCGCCCACCCGTGCGGCGGGCTTGCTGCGCTCCAGTGACCGCCGGGTGACCAGACCCACCAGGTGGCCCCGTTCCACCACGGGCCAGACGTACTGAGCGTGAAGGGCCGCCAACAGGCGGGCTACCGCCACCCGCTGGTGAACGGAGAGCGCACGCCCCTTCCGCTGCATGAAATCAGCCACCAGCAGTTCCCGCAGCCGGTCGCGCAAGGCCACACGCTCGATCTCCGCGTTGGCGGCCACCAGAATGAAGAGAGCCACCAGCGCCAGGAGAGGCTGCCCCAACAGGGCAATTCCCCCAAACAACACGGCCATCGCCTGGCCGCCGCGCACAGCCAGCACCGTGGCCTTCCGATAGGGGAGCACAGAGGCCAACACAGCCCGCACCATGCGCCCGCCGTCCATGGGGAAAGCTGGCAGGAGATTGAAGGCCGCCAGAATGAGGTTGGCCGCAAACAGGTAGGCCACGAGTGGGCCCAGACCCACGCCGTTGAGCGCGTAGGAGAACCCCATCACTTCCACAAGGGGCGAGGCGGTGGCGCGATAGAGTGGGTATAAGGCAACTCCCAGAACCACGTTTACCAGGGGACCGGCCGCTGCCACCACCAACTCCTGCCAGGGCGAATCGAGGGGCGTGCGCAGGCGGGCTAGGCCCCCAAAGGGCAGCAACAGAATTTCGTCCACCCGGATGTGGAAACGGCGGGCCACCAGGCTGTGTCCCATCTCGTGGAGCAACACGCACAGGAAGAGCAAAAGGGCCAGCACCACGCCGAATGCGGCTTCCTGCCATCCTCGCCCACGCCCCCACTCAAAGGCAGCCCACACGAGGATGAGGGGAAACGTGACGTGTATCCGTATCGGTATACCCCACAACGAGCCGACGGAAAAGGACCACATCGCCGTCATCACAACCTTTCGCTATTGGCCTGGTTGCCACAGGGGAAGTGTAGTGAGATCCTGTGACCACTTCAAATAGCGTGCGGAGACCCAGCCCGTGCGCCCGTCAGGGAGGCGCACTTGCACCCAATCGCCCCGCTGGGTGCGAGCCAACGCCACCACCGTGTCCCCTTGCCGCAGGCGTTCGACAACGGCAAAGGCCGTGCCCGGCCCGGCCCGCACGTTGAGCGCCCCTACTGTCACAGTGCCGGAAACCACTTCGCTGACGACTGTTGGGCTGGGCGTCGGCGTGAAGGTGGCAGGGAACGTCGTCTCGCGCGGGGCGGCGGTGCTCGTGGGTTTGGCCGCTGGGCCGACGACTTCCACAGTGATGGCGGCCGGGGGGCTCGCCTGGCCCGCCGTGTCGTAGGCGATGACTTTGATCACGACCTCTCCCGGCGCCTGGGGGCGCCAGCGCTGCACCACGGTGTAACTCAGTTGGGGCAGTTGCTCCGGCGGGCTGTCGGCACGGACGGGCTGGCCGTTGGCCTGCAACTCCACCCGCACGACGCCACGGTCGTCGGTGGCAGTGCTTTGGATTTCGACCACCTGTCCAGCCGGCACCCGCACGCCGCTGGGGGGACGGGTAATGATGACGGTTGGCGGGCGGTCGGCCTGGGCCTCTGGCGCCGGCAGGGAGAGGGATTCACATCCCACCAGGAACAGAAGGAACACTCCCCACACCAGTGGGATCCACGCGCGGCCAACGGACAGTTGGCCGCCCACTTCTCGCCTTCTCATCCCCAAAATTCCTCGATAATTTCCTCGTTCGACCCCCACGGTTTCGCGTTCCCGGCCACGGCCTGGTAGAAGGTCTCGTCGTAGGGGCGCGTGCGGAGTTGTACGGGCATGGGCACGGCGTGCCCAAACACCACCACCTGTTGCTTGGTGTCCAGCGTGGTCAACATACTGCGCACCGTCTTGCGGTCGGCCACGCCGGTGAGGACGGCCTCCAGGTCGCGCTGATCGTTCAGGCGGCCGGAGATGCGCGTGCCAATCTGGGAGAGGATTTCGTCGTCAATGCCGCTGGGGCGCTGGTCCACCACGAGCAGGGTGACGAAGTATTTGCGCATCTCGCGGGCAATAGTGCCGAAAATAGTCTGGTGGGCCAGGTCCGGGCTCAGGAACTTGTGGGCCTCCTCCACGGTGATGACCAGCGGGCGGGGCCTGTCGGCCTCGTCGCGCGTCTGCTGGTACCGCTCCACACGCTCGGCGTAGCGCTGGCGAATCCGGCGGGTGATGATGTTGGCCACCAGCAAGTAGTCGAGCAGCGAGTTGTGGCGGCCGAACTGCACGATGACGTGGCGTCCCCTGTCCAGGTAGTCGAGAATGCGGTCAATCTGGTCGAACGTGCTGTGCTCGCGCACGTAGGGACGGGCGGCCAGGCGCTGGAGCTTGCGGTGGAGGGCCTGAATGGAGCCCAAGTGAAGGCCCGTCTCCTGCGCCAGCTCCTGCAAGCCCTCTCCCTCCAGGGCCAGGAAGGTCCGCAACCAGTCCTCCGTCCCAAAGCGACGCTGGAGCAGCAGGATGTTCGTCTCCGTGGTGCCTTCCGGCAGGCCCAATTCATCCCGCAAGAGCAACAAATCCTCGCCCGCAATGTGGTTCAGCCCAATGACAATGTGCTGATCCACGTTGTGGCTCTTTTGTTCGTCCAGGCAGAAGACGGCCACGCGCGTGGGGCCGAACAACTCCCGCAACCCTTTTACCCACTGCTTCTCCTCGGACTGTTGCCCGGTGCCGTACTCGTCGTGCATGTCGAAGACCAGCGTCACGGCCGAGGTCTTGGCGATAATGCCGGCCAGCAAAATACGGGTGAGGAAGCTCTTACCCGTGCCTGTGCTGCCGAAGATGCCGGTGGAGCGCTCGACGAGCCGCTCCAGGTTAATGCACACCGGGATGTCCATGGTAAGAGGAGTCCCCAGCGCCAGGTAACCCGGCTGCGCTTCTTCCCCAAAGACGGCCACGAAGTCGTGGGGTTGGGCCTCCACCATCTCGGCGAAGTGCAAGGGGATGGTTTTGACCGGCTGGAGCCCCTCGCCCCCCACGACGATCTCGTCCTCCCCGTAGTTGGGCATCATCAACATGGGCTTGACTTCCGCGATGGCGTACGTGCTGGTGCCCACCAGCGCCCGGCGCAGCAGCGGGGAGAGGCTACGGGGCGGATCGGCGGCCAGGCCGCGGTCCGTGGTGTGAAGCTGCAAGTCCTGAATCGTGGAAAAGTAGCGGTACTGGTTGCCCATGATGACGCAGAAACTGCCCACGCGCAGGTTTTCCGTGTCGGTGTCGGGGTCCAAGCGCACGACGAGGCCCTCGTTGAACGTCCCTCCCACCACGACGCCCAGGCGGGTATACATCGGTTTCACCTCCTCCTTGCTGTTGTACCCTCACGGCGCGGCCAGGCGCCGTGCTACAATTCTGGCATAGTCCAGCGTGACGTCAAACGTCGTGACCGACTGGGAGGTGGTGTCCACGCTGACGACCACGTTGCCCCGTCGCACCAGGACGAGGAAGACCGTCCACTGTTCCCCCTGCACGGCCCGCACCAGCCGGTAACCGCGCTGCTCGTCTCCCAGCGACGGCACCGCGACAGTCTCCACGGTGGTGGGACTCTCGTCGTACTGCGCGGCCAGGAAGTCGAAGAACTGGGCCGCCCCCTCTGCCCCCTCGAAGACCAGCGCCCAACTCTGCACCATCAGCACGCCCACCGGATCGTCGAGGTTGGCGCGGCGGTAGACAGCTCGATATCCCTCCACGTAGCCCCACTCCTCCAGGCGGCGGGCCAGCTCGGGCACGTCTGGGCGGGAGGCGGCCAGGGCTTCCAGACCGACCGGCCCCGTGTAGCGCTCGTCGGGGAGGAAGTCGAGGGGAGTATCCTCGATTTGGAGCGTGTAGCGGCGTGCCAGGTTGCCCGCCGTCAAGGGCAACGTCTCCACGGGGGGCGGTGGGGGCAAAAGG
>WFWG01000371.1 GCA_015491235.1 Ardenticatenaceae bacterium | reverse complement strand
GGTTGCCCTCGGAGTCGCGGGTGATGACCTCGATGGGGCGACCGGCCACCTGCATGGTGCCGCCGGTGGCGTACTCCAGGCCCAGTTGGAAGCCGCGCAGTTCCTGCTTGCCGTAGATGGAGAGGGCCCCCGTCTGCCACAGAATCTGCCCGATCTTGATGGGCTTTCCGGTGGCCTCGGGTTGCTCAACCGTGGGTGTGGGCTCTCCCACCTCCGCCGTGGGAGAGGGCTGTTTCGCTTCCTCTGTGGGTGTGGGCTTTTCCGCCGGCGGTTTTTCGGCCGCTTTGGTGGGTGTGGCTTTCTCAGGTGGCTGTGGTGTGGGCGTAGCCGTCTGCCGTGGCGCACAGCCCACGGCCAGGACAAGGAGTAGGGCCAGTAAGACTCCTGTCAAACGTTTCATCGTGTTCCTCCCCTCTTTTGTTTCTCCTCTGATGCTCGCCGTTGGTGTCTGTTTTGCCGTCAAAATTGCTCGAGGAACGACAGCCAGGCTTGCATGAACTCGTCCAGCTTTTCGAGGTAGGGCGAGTGGCCCGCGTCGGTCAGCACCACTTCTTGAAACGTCCCTCCTCGTGCCCGATAGCGTTCCAGCACGGCCCGCGTCTGCTCGATCATGGGTTGGGGCGGGAAGACCTCCTCGCCGGGCCAGCCGGGCACCAGGCCCAACTTTCCGAGAGTGCCGAACTCGAACATGGACTCGTCGGAGACGATCTGGTCGGCGTCGCCCCGAATCCACAACACGGGCGGCTTGGGTTCCACCTCGGCCAGGCCACTCTGGTTCAGGTACTTGGGACTCAGGGCGTTCAAGATTCCGCGCGTTCCCGGGGCCACGCCGGGCCAGTTGGGCGATGAGACGGCGTCCCCGGGATAATTGTCCTCGCCTGTAGCGGTGGTCAGCATGGCCTCCACCAGCACATCCTCGCGCGGGTGGCGGAGAGGGGGCTTCCCGTAGAACTGGCGGAACACGTTGCGCGGCGAAACCGGACTTTCCTCGCCACGGTCGCCCTGTGCCAGGCGCTGCACGAACTCGGGGTTTGCCAGCCCGCCGCCGGAACCCGCGTAGTCGGGCCAGCAAGGCGTTCCTTCCAAATCCTTCGTACCGCCGAAGCCGTAGGGGGAGCCGGGTGCCACCAACGTGAGCGAGCGCACCCGGTCGGGGTGGTCAATGGCGTACTGCATGACCACGTTGCCCCCCATCGAATGGCCTATCAGGTGGAAGCGCTCCAGGCCGAGGGTCTGCGCCAGCGCCTCCAGGTCGTCGCTGAGGTCGCGCACGCCCCGGGTGGCGTCTATGGGTTGCCGCTGCGATTCCCCGTACCCGCGCTGGTCGTAGGCTATCGCGCGGTAGGCGGCCGGCAGTGCCAGCATGACTTCTTCCCAAAAAGTGGCCGACGAGACGTTGCCGTGGACGAGGACCACGGGCGCACCGTCCGGGTCACCGGCCTCCAAAACGTGGAAGGCGCCGCGTGGCGTTTGCACCGTGCGACAGCTTATGCCGTCCAAATGGGGCAGGCGGGCCATGACTCCTCCTCCTTTCTCTCTCAGGTCGCCCCCTCTCGTTGGAGGGCCTTCTTGTCCACTTTGCCGGCACCCGTCTTGGGCAGTTCCCTCACGAACACCACCGACTTGGGCACTTTGTACGCCGCCAGGCGCTCCCTGAGGTAGGCAATCAGCTCCTCCTCGGTCAACGAGGCACCTGGCCGGAGGGCGACAAAGGCCCGCCCGACTTCGCCCCACTTGGGGTCGGGCACGCCCACGAGGGCAGCCTCGGCCACGGCCGGGTGCCCCAGCATGACGCTCTCCACTTCAGCGGGGTAGATGTTCTCCCCGCCGGAGATGATGACATCCTTGCGGCGCCCCACGATGTAGGTGTACCCCTCCTCGTCCCGGCGGGCCAGGTCGCCCGTGTGGAGCCAGCCGTCCCGGATGGCCTCAGCAGTGGCTTCGGGCCGGTTCCAGTACCCCGGCGTGACGTGGGGGCCCCGGATGAGCAATTCGCCCACCTCGCCGGGCGCGCACTCCTGACCGGCCTCGTTGACGATGCGCGTTTCCACGTAGAAGAGTGGAAAGCCCACCGAGCCGGGCTTGCGCCGGGCGTCCTCGTCGGGCAGCCAGAAGTTGTTGGGGCCGGCCTCGGTCAGCCCGTAGCCCGTCTTGAAGGGCACGCCTTTCTCGAAGAAGCGCTCGAAGACGGGCATGGGACAGGGCGCGCCGCCGCTGATAATCAGGCGGCAGCCGGAGAAGTCGGCCTGCTCCCACCGGGGGTGTTGTTGCAGCATAATGAACATGGTGGGCACGCCGAAGAAGACCGTCAGCCGGCGGGCCTGCACCAGGTCGAACACCTGGTCCACGTCGAAGCCCCGCGCCACGATGGAGGTGCCGCCGATGTGAACCAGCGGGGTGGTGAAGACGTTGAGGCCGCCAGTGTGGAAGAGGGGCGCGTTGAGGAGCGCCACGTCGTCGGGCCGCAGGCCCCAACTCATGACCGTGTTGACGGCGTTCCAGGTGATGGTCCCCTGGGTCAGGATGGCGCCCTTGGGTAACCCCGTCGTCCCGCCGGTGTAGCAGAGCACCCACGGGTCCTCCATGTGGCGGGGGACGGGGGCGGGCGGACGGTCGCTGGCCCCGCTGAGC
>WFWG01000370.1 GCA_015491235.1 Ardenticatenaceae bacterium | reverse complement strand
GGGTAGACCTGCTTGTTCGCTACCGCTCCCGTTCTCCGGTAATCAAATCGGCGATGTCGTTCTCGCTCAGTTCGCCCCGGAAGTAGGTGCCCACCTTCTTGCCGTGGCGCAGAATGGTGTAGGCGTCGGCCACCATGTAGACGTGGCGCACGTTGTGGGTGATGAAGATGACCGACAGCCCCCGCGCCTTGGCGTTTTCGATGTAGGTGAGCACCTTGCGCGTCTCGGCCACGGAGAGGGCCGAGGTGGGCTCGTCCAGGATGAGCAGCTTGGCCCCGAAGTGGACCGCCCGCCCAATGGCGATGGACTGACGCTCTCCGCCCGAGAGGCTACCCACCTTTTCGGTCGGCGCGCGGATTTCGATGCCGATGTCGCGCAGGGCCGAGCGGGTGCGCTCGTTCATGGTGCGCATGTCCAGCCAGGGCAGGGGACCGAGGCGGCGCACAATTTCGCGCCCCAGGAAGAAGTTGCGGGTGATGCTCATGGTGTCCACCAGCGCCAGGTCCTGGTAGACGGTCTCGATGCCCATCATGCGGGCGTCGCGGGGCGAACTGAAGCGCACCGGCTGCCCCTCGATGTAGATCTGGCCGCTGGTGGGCGGGTAGACGCCGGTCAAAATCTTGATGAGCGTGGACTTGCCGGCCCCGTTGTCCCCCAGCAGCGCGTGGACTTGCTGGTAAGCCACCTCGAAGTCCACGCCGTCCAGGGCCGTGATGGTGCCGAAGCGCTTGACGATGTTCTCCATGCGCACCAGCGGCACACCGTTGGTTGCACGGGTTTCACTCATGGATGCCTCCACCGGAACGTTTGCTTGCTTCAGGGCCTGCTCGCGCATCACGAGCGGCGCCGCTGAATCCAGTTGTTCAAAATGGCCGCGCCCACAATGGTGGCGCCGACCACGGCCTCGAAGTTGTCCGCCGGGATGAAGGGCAGGTCCATCAGGATGACGCCGGTCCGCAACATGCTGATGAGCAGCACGCCCACCAGCGCGCCCCAGATGCTGCCGACACCGCCGCTCAGCGCCGTGCCCCCCACGACGGCCGCCGCGATGGCGCTCAGTTCCATGCCCGCGCCCGTGGTCACCCGCACGGTGCGGAACTGGCTGAAGAGCAGGATGCCCGTCAGCCCGGCCAACAGGCCCGAGAGGCAGAAGCTGAGCACCTTCACGCGGCGCACGTTGACGCCCTGGCTGGCGGCTGCCTGGACGTTGCCCCCCACGGCGAAAATGTGGTTTCCAAAGGTGGTGCGCGTCAGCAGGTACTGGAAGAGCAGCACCATCAGGGTGAGCCAGATGAGGGACGTGCGGAAGTTGGCCCCCTTGGGCAACAGGTCGTTGAGCAGGTCGAAGCGGCCGTTGAAGAAGGTCAGCACGGCCGGCCGCTCCAGCATTTGAATCAGCGTGCCGCCGGACAGGAGCCAGACGATCCCCCGGTACACGGAGCGCGTTCCCAGCGTTACTATAAAGGAAGGGATGCCCGTCCAGACGAGCAGCAGGCCGTTCACCAGCCCGAAGAGCGTGGGCAGCACCAGCGCGGCCAGCACGGCCAGCGGCGCCGGCACGCCAGCCATGAGCAGGGCCGCAAAGGCGTAGCCCCCCAGGGCCACCAGCGAGCCCACCGACAGGTCGAACTCGCCGCAAATCATGAGGAGCGTGACGCCGATGGTCACGATGCCGATGGGCGTGGCCGCGTTCACGATGCCTGAGACTGAACGCCAGGAGAGAAAGTGGGGAATGAAGGCGGAAAAGAGCACGAAGAGCACCACCAGCGTCAGGAACGGCCCCAAGGCGGCCGAGTCGGACAACAGGCGCCGGTAATCCCAGGTTTTGGTTTTCGGCACGAGGGCCTCGGATTGCATGGTCCTCTCCATTCGCGGGGGTGGCGACCACTGGAAAGTGGCCGCCACCCCGTTCGTTTTACCGATACGTCCCCGCCAACTCCTTCACGATCTGGATGTTGCTCTGGTCCACGAAGCCGGGGCCGGTGGGCGTCACCGGCAGAACCGGCTTGATGTTGTGGCGCAGGAGCAGCGTCAGCGTGACCGTCGAGTAGTAGCCCTGGAGGAACGGTTGCTGGTCAATGGCGAAGAGCGTCGTGCCGTCCTCGATGCGGGCCACGATTTCCGGGCTCAAGTCGAAGGTGCCGTGGTAGACGTCACCGGGGCCCAGGCCGGCGGCCTCGAGGAAGGCGTAGAAGGGGTTGGCGCCGTTGGGACCCAGGGTGAGGAAGGCGTCCACGTCCGGGTTGGCGGTGTAGTAGTCGTCAATGATGGTCTGAGACTCGGCCGGGTCGTTGGTGATGGCCAGGACCTCGGCGGAGAGGCCGGCCTCCTCGAAGGCATCCTGGAAGCCGCGGCAGCGGGCGTCGAGGCCGGCGTGGCCCACCTGGTGGTTGATGCAGACGCCCTTGGTGGCGCCGGCGGCGATGAGGCGCTTGCCGCCCTGGTAGCCGCCCTGGTACTCGTCCATGCCGATGAAGGTGAGGTAGGGGATGCCGTCCTTCTCGGGGCCGGCGCCAGCGTTGTAGCCGACGACGGGGATGCCGGCGTTAATGGCGCGCTCGATGGGGTCCTTGAAGAGGACGGGGTCGGTAACGGTGACGGCCAGGCCGTCGGGCTGGGCGGCCACAGCCTGGTCAATCAGGGCGGCGGTCTTCTCCAGGTCGAACTCGTCCGGCCCCAGAATGGTCACGTTCACGCCCATCGCCGCTGCCGCGTCCTTGATGCCCTGCTCCACTGTGCACCAGAAGGAGTCCCACGCGCAGAGGGCGTGTTGCACGAAGTAGAAGGTGAGTTCTTCGGACGGTTGTGGCGCCTCGGCCGGCGTGGCCGTTGGCGCTGGCGTGGGCGCCTCGGCCATCTCCTCTGTTGGCGTCGGCTCCGCAGCGGGCTTCGTTGGGGAAGGCTTTGCGGGAGCCGCTTCCTTGGTAGGAGTGGGTTGTGCTGGCGCCTCCGTTGGAGCAGGCGTCGCCTGTCCCGGACAACCAGTGAGCAACAAAATGAACAGCGCGGACAACAATACGAGAACCAATCGGCGTTTCATCTCTTCCTCCTCCCTTTCTTTTGTTTCTTGCGCCAAAGACCTGTTAAATTTTCAAAACCTGACGAGTCTTGCTCCTCACCGCGCATGGCGCGCCAAATAGGTGTTGCTGATGACCGCGATAATGACGATCAGGCCTGCCACCGCCTGGAAGAGTTGCACCGGCACCTGCATGAGCACAAGGCCCTGTTCCAGCATCTGAAGCAGGAGCACCCCGATGCAGGCGCCCAAAATGGTGCCGACACCGCCGCTGAGTTGCACCCCGCCGATGACACAGGCGGCCACGGCAATCAACTCCAGTCCTTCGCCCCGCAGGGGGTCCACACTCAGGCGGTGGGAGAACTGAATCACGCCAGCCAGCCCGGCCAGCACGCCGGCCAACGTGAAGTTGAAGAGCTTCACGCGCCGGATGGGCACGCCCTGGGCCAGCGCCGCGCGGGGGTTGCCGCCGGTGGCAAAGACCCAGTTGCCGAACCGCGTGCGCATGAGCAGGTACGGGCCTATCACCGCCAGCACGAGAAACCAGGGGATGGAAAGCCGGAACGTGGCAGGCGGCGAGAAGAGCCGGTTGAGCGCGTCCAGCGGCCCGTTGAGCAGGGTGAAAATGGCCAGCGGCTCCCCCTTGTAGCTGGCGAACTGGCCGCCGCCGATGGCCCGCGCGATGCCCCGGTAGGCCAGCATGGTTCCCAGAGTGGTGATGAACGAGGGAATGCCCGTGCCCACCACGATCAGCCCGTTCACCAGGCCCAACAGCGCGCTCACCCCCAGCGCGAACAGAAACGCCAGCCAGGGATTCATCCCCGCGTTCAGGCTCAGCGCGAAGACGAAACTGGCCACGGCCAGCGTGGAGCCCACCGACAGGTCGAATTCCCCCGAGATCATCAGCACGGCCACGCCAATGACCACAATGCCGGTAATACTCCCAAAGGTGAGAATGTTGGCGATGGAAATGGGCGTCAGGAAGTTGTCGGCGACCAGGCTGAAAAAGAGGAAAATCAGCAGGCCGCTCAACGTGGCCACGACTTCTGGGTAGCGCGCCAGGCGCGTTCGCAGCACGATGAGAGGACGGGCCGGTGCCAAGGGAGCCATTACCACCCTCCGTGAGTCTCGATAAATGCCATCACCTCGTCCAACCTCGGCATGAAGTTGGCACAGCCGTGTTTGGTCACCACAATGGCGCCGCAGGCGTTGCCCAGCCGGGCGGCGCGCTCAGGAGGCCAGCCCTGCACGTGCCCGTAGATGAAGCCGGCCGCGAAGGCGTCGCCAGCCCCCAACACGTTGTAGACCTCCACCGGGAAGCCGGGCACGTCCACCTGGCGGCCGTCGGCGAAGTGGAGCCGCACGCCGGCTTCCCCGCGCTTTTCCACCAGCAACTCTGGGCCGAGCGCCAGGAGCCGCTCAACCGCGGCGGCCACGTCGCCGCGCACGCGGGCGCCGGACATCTGGAAGTCGGGCACTTCCACGCCAGCCGGCTCGGTCAGCGTGGCCGCCTTAATTTCGTCCTCGGTGCCGATGGCGATGTGGACCAACTGCAGGGCACGGCGCACGGCCACGCCGAAGGCGCGCGGGTCGTGCCACTGGTCGGGCCGGAAGTCCAGGTCCATGACCACGGTGGCGCCAGCCTGCCGGGCCCACTCGGCCGCGAAGAGGGTGGCGCTGCGGCTGGGCTCGCGGCTCAGGTTGGTGCCCGCGAACTCGAAGACGCGCGCCTGGGGGATGGGCGTGGCCAGCACGTCGTCAATCGTCAGGGCGATGTCGGCGGCGTTGTCCCGGTAGAAGACCAGCGGGAAGCGGTCTGGCGGCTCGATTCCCAGCACCACCGCGCTGGTGCGCCGGCCCGGCTTGCGGGGGATGTAGCGCGTTTCCACCCCCTCCTGCTCGAGGAAGTGGAGCACGAAGTCGCCCACCGGGTCCTCCCCAACGGCTGTGAGCAGGGCCGTGCGCAGGCCCAGGCGCCGGGTGCCCACGGCGATGTTGGTGGGCGAGCCGCCCACGTAGGCCGCGAAACTCTTGATTTCCACGAAGGGCACGCCCACGTCGTTGGCGTACAGGTCAATGGACGAGCGGCCCATCGCAATCAGGTCGTAGCGGCGCTCCTGGCTCATGGCGTCTCCACCTTCAGGGGATAGAGGGGCAGGCGCGGGTCCTTACTCCTGTACGTCTCTTTCACCCAGGCGTAGCGCGGGTCCTCACTGTTGGCCAGGGACTGGGCGCTGCCGGCCAGCACGTTCAAGTAGTAGGTGGTGTAGCCAGGCGCCGAGACCACGGGGTGATACCCCTCCGGCACCAGCACCACGTCGTTGTGGCGGGCCAGCACCAGCGCATCAATGGGGTAGCCGGCCCGGTGGAGTGGCGACTCGGGGTCGGTGTAGATGCGCTGGTAGGCGTACCCGTCCGGCGGGTCGATTTTGTAGTAGTAAATCTCCTCTAGGTCGGCCTCCACCACGCGTCCCTCCGCGTCCACCTTGTGCACGTCGTGCTTGTGGGGCGGGTAGCTGGACCAGTTGCCGCTGGGCGTGTAGACTTCCACCACCACCAGCCGGTGGCAGTCGAAGCCCGGCGGGATGATGTCGTTGATCTGGCGGGTCACGTTGTCGCCCCCCCGAATTTCCACGCGCACGTCCGCTGGCGTGACCAGTTGGGCCGGGTGGTCCTCGTCGGTGGGCACCCAGGCCACGGCAAACTCACAGTCGCCGATGGCCGTGACGGTGAAGGGCGTGCGGCGCGGCAGGTAGAGGGCGTGGGGCAGTCCGGCGAAGACGTGGGGGCGTTCCCCCAGTTCCCAGTTCCCGTGGGAGGAGTCCACGCGCGCCCGGCCGCCCAGCATCACGATGGCCAGCTCGTGCTCGCCCGTCTCGAAGGACCAGGTACGGCCCTCGGCCAGACGGCGGGCCTGGAAGTGAACCAAGTGCCAGCCTGCGATTTCCGGCGTCACTTCCACGATCACATCGGGGTCCGGCGAGTTCCCCGGGTGGACGAGAAGGTTGTTAGCATCATACTGTCTCATGCTCCCCCCTTTTTCAGTAAGCAGTGGTCAGTGATCAGTGATCAGTGATCTAGCTACCTGACACAAATTTCCAAGGTTTCCAAGGGCCGGATAGCAAGCAAGCCTCCTGCTATGGT
>WFWG01000369.1 GCA_015491235.1 Ardenticatenaceae bacterium | reverse complement strand
CGTTGTGGCTATTGTCTCACCGATCAGCGCATCAGTGGCGCCCAGATGCACATTGAACACATCATTCCTCGGTTCATCGGGCTTCCCTCCTTGCTCTGGTGGTACAAATGTGATAGAATTCCTTCAGCCATGATTCGCCCGAGCTCGTGCTCAACGTATGGGAAGGCGAACGAGAATGAAACGGTTGAGTGACTATCTGCAATATATGCAAACCGAAGACGTACTGGCTGCTACCGAGGAGGCCAAAGTTCAAGCTCGCACCCTACTTGAAGATCAAGGCATCGCCATGCTGGCCCTGCTGCTCGCCGATCTGCTGGCCGATGTGATTCAACAGGGGGCTGGTGAGAGCCCCTCTCCAACCCCAACGCACACGCCCATTGCCCAATGAAAGTTTACCTGGACACCACCGCCTTGACCCTCCTCCTCTTCGGCCAATCTCGCCATCCCCAGCGTTATGCTGAGGTGAAAGCCCTCTTTGAAGCCGTGGATGCCGGTCACCTGCAGGCCGTGGTCTCCATTTATGCCTTGCAAGAGCTGTGCGCCTATTGTTATGCCAACTTCCCTGAAGAACACGCTCCGGTCGTGACACGGCTGGCCTTCCATGAACTGTTGGGACACGAGGTGTTGATCGTTCCGCTGCTCACCCGGATGGACCGTATCGTGTTGAGCCGGCGTTTCCCCATGCGTGATCCCTCCGATCAGGTCCATGCAGCCACAGCCTATCGCGAGAAATGCGACGCGATCGTCACATACGATGAACATTACCGGGAGATCGCCGATCGTCTCCCCTGTCTCACGGCGGGTGAGGTGCTGTCCCAACTGGCGGATGAGAGCAGTCCGGAAACGCGCTCTTCGGAAGGGCCATCAGAAAACGAGTGACCTTTCCGCCGAGCGGGTTGCTGCTCGCGTCCGCCAGTTGATGGTGGTTGCGACGACGGAGGTCGCAGCCGTGGAGGCGGCCGGCCACCGCGCCCAAACGTTCTGCGTCAGGATGAGCAGGGCGACCAATAGCAGCGTGCCCCCGTTGGGTGTCAGCTTGAATTCGCCCGTTTTTCCTTTCGTTGTATAATGAAAACACGAAACAAGTGAGATCCAACGGAGGACCCCCATGAAGCTGCACGAGTACCAATCCAAGCGCCTCTTCGACACGTATGGCATTCCCGTTCCCCAGGGAGAAGTCGCTGAGACCCCCGAGCAAGCCCGCGAAATTGCCGCCCGCATTGGTGGTCCTGTCGTGGTCAAGGCCCAGGTGCTGGTGGGCGGACGGGGCAAGGCTGGCGGCGTGAAACTGGCCAAAACCCCCGACGAGGCCGAGCAGCGCGCCAAGGAGATCCTCGGCATGGAGATCAAGGGGCTGCCGGTCAAGAAAGTGCTGGTTGACCCGGCGGCCGACATCCGCGAGGAGCTCTACCTGGGCGCCGTGCTCGACCGTGCCGCCCGCCGGGTGGCCCTGATGGCCTCCGCGGCCGGCGGTGTGGACATCGAGGAGGTGGCCGCCACCACGCCCGAGAAGATCGTCACCGTGCGCGTGGACCCGCTGGTGGGCTTGGCCGACTACCAGGCGCGGGAGCTGGCGTACGGCATTGGGCTGCGCGAAAGGGCCACGGTGCGCCAGTTCGTGGGAATCGCCCGTGCCCTCTACCGTGTTTTCGTGGAGACGGACGCCTCGCTGGCCGAGATCAACCCACTGGCCGTTGTGGGAAGTGAGCACCAGCTCATGGCTTTGGACGGCAAGATCGTGCTGGACGACAACGCCCTCTTCCGCCACTCCGACCTGGCCGAGATGCGCGACGAGTCGGAGGAGACCGAGGCCGAGCGGGAAGCCCGCCTCAACGGCCTCAGTTACGTGGAGTTGGAGGGCAACATCGGCTGTATGGTCAACGGGGCTGGCCTGGCGATGGCCACGATGGACGTGATCAAGTTCTTCGGCGGCGAACCGGCCAACTTCCTGGACATCGGCGGAGGCGCGCGGGCCGAGAAGGTGGCGGCGGCCATGCGCATCATCCTCCGTGACCCAAACGTGAGGGTGGTGCTGATCAACATTTTCGGCGGCATCACGCGCGGCGACGAGGTGGCCCGTGGCATCGTGCAGGCCCTCGAGGAGGTGAAACCCTCGGTGCCCTTCGTGGCCCGCATCGTGGGCACCAACGCCGAACAGGCCCGCGAAATTTTGCAGGCCGCCGACATGATGACGGCCACCACGCTGGCCGAGGCGGCCCAGAAAGCTGTGGAGCTTGCCAGGGCTTGAGAGAAGCAGAAAGGGGTTCCCTATGACTTGGACGCCAAAATGGGAAGCTGTCCGCGACGAGGTGGTTCGGTACTTGCAGGACTTGATCCGCATTGACACCACCAACCCGCCGGGCAACGAGACGGCGGCGGCCGAGTACCTGGCGCGCGTGTTGCGCGACGAGGGGCTCGAACCTGTGGTGCTGGAAAGCGCGCCGGGCCGGGGCAATCTGGTGGTGCGCCTGAAGGGCACGGGCGAGCGCCCCCCGCTGCTCCTCATGAGCCACACGGACGTGGTGCCGGCCGAGCCGGAGCACTGGACTCATCCGCCCTTCGGCGGCGAAATTCACGACGGTTTCGTCTGGGGGCGGGGTGCGGTGGACATGAAGGACACGGTGGCCGTGGAGTTGATGCTCATGCTGCTCTTCAAGCGCCGGTTGGATGCCGGCGGCCCGCCCCTGAAGCGGGACCTCATTTTCATGGCCGCGGCCGACGAGGAGCAGGGGGGCGAGATGGGCGCCGGCTGGCTGGTGCGCAACCACCCCGACCTCATCCGCGCCGAGTACGCCATCAACGAGGGGGGCGGGTACGGGTTCCAGATCGGGCAGAAGCTCTACTACACCTGCCAGACGGCCGAAAAGGGCTACGCCCGCTTCCGCCTGGTGGCGCGGGGCGCGCCCGGCCACGCCAGTGTGCCCCGTGAGGACAACGCCGTCGTGCGGCTGGCCGAGACGGTGGCCCACATCGGCTGCACGCCTTTGCCCACCCACTTCACGGAGACGGTGCGGCAGTACATCACCCTCATCGCCGAGGACCAGGAGGAACCCGTGCGCTTGACCCTCCTGCGCCTGCTCCACCCCGAACACTTCATGGCAGCCCTGGAGCAGTTGCCCCTCTCGCCGGTCTGGCGCCGCCAACTCCTGGCCATCACGCGCAACACGGCCACTCCCACAATGTTGCAGGCTGGCAGCAAGGTGAACGTCATCCCCAGCACCGCCGTGGCCTACGTGGACGGGCGCGTGTTGCCCGGCTTCGACCGGGAGATGTTCTACGCCGAGTTGGAGTGCTTGCTCTGCGAGGGGGTGGAGTTGGAATTCCTGGACTGGGGACCGCCCCTCGAGTCGCCGGTGGAGTCCCCCCTCTTCGACGTGATCAAAGAGGTGATGGCCGAACACGAGCCGGAAGCCAAGGTGATTCCCAGTATGCTCACCGGTGCGACCGACGCCAAGCACATCGTCAAGCTGGGCACGAAGGTGTACGGCTTCACGCCCTTCAAGTGGGAGGGGGACGAGACGTTGCTCACCCTGGCCCACGCCCACGACGAGCGCATTTCGGTGGAGAACCTGCTCTTCAGCGTGCGGGTCTTGTACGACGTGGTTGACCGCTTTGCCGGGCGCTGATGTGTGGTTCAGGCCCGACGATGCCGTTCATTTCGACATCACAGTGACTCAGGAGGCAACGAGATGGGCATTCTGGTTGGAAATCACACGCGCCTCATTGTGCAGGGCATTACTGGTCGTGAGGGCGGTTTCCACACGCAGCAGATGATGGAGTACGGCACGCAGGTGGTGGGGGGCGTGACCCCCGGCCGGGGTGGGGAGACGGCCTTCGGCGTGCCCGTCTTCAACACGATGAAGGAGGCCGTGCGCGAGACGGGCGCCAACACCAGCGTCGTCTTCGTGCCCGCCCCTTTCGCCGCCGACGCCATCCTGGAGGCGGCCGACAGCGGCGTGGAGCTGGTGATTGCCATTACCGAGGGAATCCCGGTGCTGGACATGGTCAAGGTCAAGAAGTTCGTGGACGAACGGGGCGTGTTGCTCGTGGGGCCGAATTGTCCCGGCGTGCTGACGCCGGGCGAGGCCAAAGTGGGCATCATCCCCGGCACGGTGGCCACGCCGGGCCCCGTGGGCATTGTGAGCCGTTCCGGCACGCTCACCTATGAAGTGGCCTACGAGCTGACCTTGCGGGGCATCGGCCAGAGTTCCATCGTGGGCATTGGCGGTGACCCCATTCCGGGCATGAACTTCATAGACGTGTTGCGCCGCTTCCAGGAGGACCCCCAGACGGAGGTCATCGTGCTGATTGGCGAAATCGGCGGCACCGACGAGGAACAGGCCGCCGAGTTCATCCGCGAGCACGTGACCAAGCCGGTCTACGCCTTCATCGCCGGCCGCACGGCCCCGCCGGGCAAGCGCATGGGCCACGCGGGCGCCATCATCAGCGGCGGCGAGGGCACGGCCGAGAGCAAGATTCGAGCGCTGGAGGCCGTGGGCGCCAAAGTGGCTGCCTACCCGGCCCAGGTGGCCGAGTTCATCGAACAGGACCTGAAGTGACCCATGCAGGTAAACCTGGAGGCGTCGCCCCTCGTCCAGCAGGTGTGTGCCTTTTTCCGGGATCGGGAGGTGCCCGCCTGGCTGGTGGGCGGCTTCGTCCGCGACGCCTTGCTCGGCCGGCCCACCAACGACGTGGACGTGGCCGTCGAGACGGACGGCCTGCGGTGGGCTCGCGAGTTGGCCGACGCCCTGGATGGCGCCTTTGTGCCCCTCGACCCGGAACACGACACCGGCCGTGTGGTCGTCCGCGAGGCCAAAGGCGTCACGTACGTGGACGTGGCCGCCTTCCGCGCGCCCACGCTGGAGGAGGATTTGCGGGCGCGGGACTTCACGGTCAACGCCCTGGCGGCCGATGTCCGCACGGGCGAAGTGGTTGACGCCACGGGTGGTTTGGCCGACTTGAACCGCTTTCGGCTCCGCGTGATCCGGCCATCCACGTTTCAGCAGGACCCCGTCCGCCTGTTGCGGGCTGTGCGGCTGGCCGTAAGCCTCTCCTTCACGTTGGAGCCTGAGACCGAAGCTCGCGTTCGTGCCGAGGCCGGGCTGCTGACTCGCGCGGCCGCCGAACGGGTGCTCATCGAGTTGATCAAGATGCTGGAGGGCAACACGCTTGCGGCCCTGCTCCTCATGGACGATTTGCGACTGTTGCCCTTCGTGTTGCCCGAGTTGGCCGCGTGTCAGGGGGAGGAGCAGCCGCCGCCTCACACGCTGGACGTGTACGGCCACACGCTGGAGATGCTGGCCAAGCTGGAACGCCTCTGGCCGTGGCGTTCTGGGCCGGACGAGGCGTGGGCGGAGCGGTTCTGGGGGCGTCCCTTGGGCCGCCACCGCCAGCCCTTGACCCGCTACCTGGAGGAGCGAGTCACCTTTGCCCTCTCGCGCCGGGCGTTGCTCAAGTTGGCCGTGCTGCTGCACGACGTGGGCAAGCCGCCGACGCGCTCGGTGGACGAGAGGGGGCGGATCCACTTTTACCGCCACGAGCACGTCGGCGCGCGCCTGGCGGCCGAGCGGCTGCGCGCGCTGCGCTTTCCTGAGCGGGCGGTGCGCTGGGTGGAGCGGATTGTGCGCCACCACATGCGCCCCTTCCACCTGAGCCGCTCGTCTCGCCCGAGCCGGCGGGCGCTCTACCGGTACTTTCGCGACACTGGCGACGCGGCCCCGGCTATCGCCCTCCACAGCGTGGCCGACCACCTGGCAAAGGGGGGGGCGCACGCCCTCGACGACCTGCGGCGCGTCGCCCACCGCGTCTGGGACGCCTACTTTCGCCCTGACGAGTTGCTGGTCAACCCGCGCCCCCTGCTCGACGGCCATGCCCTCCAGCGCTTGGGCATTCCGCCTGGGCCGGAACTGGGGCGCCTGCTGGAACGGCTCAAGGAAGCCCAGGCTGTCGGGGCTGTGCGCACGGTGGAGGAGGCAGAACAATACGTGCGCCGGGTGTGGGCGACCTGGCATTCGGGCAACGCGAAGGAAACCACAGAAAAGCAACAGTGACCGCTTTGTTTGCGCTGGCGCAAAGACACGGGGGAACCAGGAGAGTAAAATAGCGTAGAATTCACGTCAGCCGTGGATCAAGTTGACCCTTTCTTAACAAAAAAGGAGGGAGGAGAAACGTGAAACGCTTGCTCATACTCATTGCTGTGATAACAGTTGTTGCTTTTGTCGTGGCAGCCTGTGGTGGAGGGCAGCCGTCGGGCCAGGCTCCAGCCGCAACTCAACCGCCTGCCCAGCAGGAGAAGCCGGAGATGCAGGAAGGGGGCGAAAAGATGGCGATGGCCGGTGACCCCAAGGAGGGGGAGAGGCTCTACCAGGCCAGTTGTGCTTCTTGTCACGGCCCGGATGCGCGGGGTATTCCTAATCTGGGGAAGAACCTGCGCTCGAGCGAGTTCGTCAAGGGATTGAGCGATGAAGAGTTGTTGGACTTCATCAAGAAAGGGCGGCCAGCAAGTGACCCTGCCAACACAACCGGCGTGGACATGCCGCCCAAGGGCGGAAACCCTGCCCTT
>WFWG01000368.1 GCA_015491235.1 Ardenticatenaceae bacterium | reverse complement strand
GCGCCGAGCCATTTCGATGAACACATGGCACTTGTAGACCCAAATAAATACTGGGGTGGAGTAATCGGGAACATTATACCCATTTGGCTGCAGGAATCAAACGGGATGGGAGCAGGGAGCAGACAGGGAGGAAGACCTTAAAAGGGCGTGGCACCGGCCGCCCCGCTCGACCGGTGCCACAAACCGCACACACAGAAGGAGGAGGTGCAACCTTGTGTGTTGCGCTTTTATTGTAAAGTAAGCGCATGAAAGCTCCATGAAAAGAAGTTTAAAATTTAGTGAGAATTTGCTCGACAGCTTGTATGGAGAGTGGTAAACACCAGCGGCTCGAGCTGTTCGACCCACCTCCCCTCAACCCTGCGCTTGAGCCCACGTGACCAGGCACAACTCGTGAGGGACCACGAGCTTATCCGTTGCCGGCACCACGCGAACGTCCAGCGCAAACTTTCCGCTCTGGTGAGGCTCGAAGGCGCCTTCGTACCTGTACCGGCCCTGGTCGTCGGGGGCCTCCGCTGCCATCTGAAGCGAAATTATCCGGAAGGAATCCGGCTCCTCCGCTGAAACGAACAATGCTTCTACGGTCACATCCTCGGGGGACAGCGAGCCCAAATTCACAACAGCAGCGATGCCAACCCGTTGCCCAACGCGCAACGTTTTGGGCTCAACGTCCACACGCTCAATGCACACGGCCGGCCAGGCTTGGCGCACCTTCTGCTTCCAGGCCGCCCGCTGCTTGGCGAGGGCATAGTGGTTGGCGCGCAGGCGAACATGCCAGTCGGCGGCGTTCAAGTAGTAACACTCCACGTACTCTTTCATCATTCGCTGAGTGTTGAAGAAGGGGGCAACAGAGCGAATGGAGGCCTTGGCCACGCGGAGCCAACCGTGTGGAACGCCATCCCCGTCACGGTCGAAGAAGAGGGGAATGATCTCTCGCTCCAGCGTGGTGTAGAGGGAAAGGGCGTCAGCTTCGTCTTGGGCCTCCTCATCGGGGTACTCCCGGTCCTCGCCGATGGCCCACCCGTTGTCCCCCTGGTAGGCCTCCCGCCACCACCCGTCCAGCACACTGAAGTTGGGCACGCCGTTCATGGCCGCCTTCATGCCACTGGTGCCACTGGCTTCCAGGGGGCGACGGGGCGTGTTGAGCCAGAGGTCCACACCCTGCACCAGCAGGCGTGCCACGTACATGTCGTAGTCCTCGACGAACAACACCCGACCGAGAAACCCCTCTTGCTGGGAGATGTTGTGAATCGTGCGGATGAGTGCCTTTCCGGGCTCGTCGGCCGGGTGGGCTTTGCCCGCAAAGATCAACTGAATGGGGCGGTCGGGGTCGTTGATGAGCTGGCGAATGCGCTCCAGGTCACGAAAGATGAGCGTGGCCCGCTTGTACGTGGCGAACCGGCGGGCAAAACCGATGGTGAGGGCATTCGGATCGAGCACCTCTTCGGCCGCCTGCACGCGCGCCAGGCTTTCGCCGTGACGAAGGCGTTGCAGGGTAACGCGGCCCCGCAATTCGTCCACCAGACGCCCCTTGAGCGCACAGTGGACCTCCCAGAGTGCCTCGTCGGGGATGGTTTCGACGGCTTCCCAAACCGTGGCGTCGTCCAGGCGCTCGCGCCAGTCGGCGGGCAGGTAGCGGTCGAAAAGCTGAGCAAGCTCAGGAGCCAGCCAAGTGGTAGCGTGGACACCGTTGGTAATGTGGCCGATGGGAATCTCCTGCTCGGGAACACCGGGCCAGAGGAAAGTCCACATGTGGCGGGAAACGCGGCCGTGCAACTCACTTACCCCGTTGTGGAAGGCGCTGAGGCGCAGGGCCAGCACCGTCATACTGAAGCGTGGTCCCCAGGCGGTGTCGTGCCGGGCCAGGTCGAGGAACTGATCGCGGCCGATGCCCAGTTGGGGCCAGTAGTTGTAGAAGTACCGCTCGATGAGGTCGAAGGGAAAGGCGTCGTGACCGGCAGCCACAGGGGTATGGGTGGTGAAGAGCGTGCTGGCTGCTACGACTTCACAGGCCTCGTCGAACGAGAGGCCGGCCTCCTGCACGAGTTCCCGCACCCGCTCCAGGCCGATAAAAGCCGAATGGCCCTCGTTCATGTGCCACACCAGCGGCTCGATTCCCAAGGCCCGCAGCGCCCGCACCCCGCCGATGCCAAGGATGATTTCCTGTGAGAGGCGCATTTCCTGGTCGCCGCCGTAGAGGCGCGCCGCCAGTTCCCGGTCTTCAGGAGCGTTGGGGTCCACGTCGGTGTCCAGCAAGTAAAGGGGCACCCGCCCCACCTGAATGTGCCACACCTTGGCGGTGACTACGCGGCCGGGCAATTCCACCCGCACGAAGACTTCCTCACCAGAGGGCGTGCGGGCCGGGCGGGC
>WFWG01000367.1 GCA_015491235.1 Ardenticatenaceae bacterium | reverse complement strand
AAGAGGCCCTGACCAACGCTGTGCGCCACGCCAGTGCCACCCACATCAGCGTGGTGCTGGAACGGCGGGATGAGAGCATCATTGCGCTCGTCGAGGATGACGGTGTGGGGTTCGACCCCGACCAGATTACGCAACGGGACCAACATTTGGGGCTCTTCAGTATGCGTGAACGGGCGGAAATGGTGGGGGGAAAACTCGTCATCGAGAGCGCACCGGGGAAGGGGACTACAGTGGTCGTGGAGGTGCCACATGTCCATACGACTGCTCATTGCTGACGATCACGGTGTCCTGCGGGCGGGCCTGCGCGCCCTGCTCAACGCCGAACCCGAGTTCGAGGTCGTCGGTGAAGCCGAGACAGGCGAGGAGGCCCTGCACATGGCCGAATCCTTACGCCCTGATGTGGTGTTGCTCGACGTTAGTATGCCTGGTCTCAGCGGCATCGAAGTCACCCGCGAGATGAAAGCGCGTTTTCCGGACATGCGCGTGCTCATCCTCACGGTTCACGAGGACGAAACGCTGTTGCGAGAAGCGCTCCGCGCTGGCGCAGCCGGGTACATTGTGAAGCGGGCGATGGAAGAGGAGCTCATCGCGGCCATCCTGGCTGTCTGGCGCGGTGACCTCTACGTCCATCCGGCCATGACACGGGCCTTGCTTCAGGATGTGGCTGAGAGACAACGTGAGGAGGCTGCCTCTCGTGGAGAGAACCAATTGGCCCAATTGACACCCAGGGAACGGGAAGTCCTGCGACTGATCGCCCTGGGCTACACCAACCGCCAGATTGCCGACAAGCTGTGTATTAGCGTGCGCACAGTGGAAACACACCGTTCCAACCTCACAGACAAGCTCGGTACCCGAAGTCGTGCCCAACTCGTGCGCATCGCCCGTGAGCACGGCCTGTTGGATTGACGCTCTTCCTCACTTCCGTTCCGTAGTTTCTACGGAGGCTCCCGTTTTCAAGACTCCGCACTTTTCCCCCACGAAAATCCGTATCTTCTACTCTTCAAAATCGGTGCCGTTTCCGCCATAATAGTTATGCAACCGGGACATGTTACTGGCGGATGGTACGCAGTATTACCAGCACTTGGGCACAGCAAGTTCCGAGGCGGAGATGAAGTATATCCACTTCGCCTGAAGATTGGTGTGGTCGAGCGGCCGACAACCGTCGAAAGGTCGCCATCACATGCACTCACAGGAGGTGACATCATGAACATCACGCGCCGGACTTTCCTGAAGGGCTCCGCGGCCGCAGGGGGCACCCTCATTGCCGGCCGCCTGCTCTCCGGCGAACTGGAAACGCTCGTCGCCGCGCCCCCTGGGGCCTCGCCTGCGCTGGCAGAGGAATGGGTGCCGACCACCTGTTGGATTGGCAAGCAGGACTGTGGCATTCTAGCCCGTCGCATCAACGGCAGGGTTATCAGCCTCGAAGGCCATCCCGACCATCCCCGCAACCGGGGAACGCTTTGCCCCAAGGGCATTGCCCAAATCATGGCGCTCTACGATCCCAACCGGGTCAAGGCGCCCATGATTCGCACCAATGAGAAAGGTGTTCCTGGCAAATGGCGCCAGGTCACCTGGGACGAAGCGCTTAACTTGGTAGCGGAGAAGATTAAAGCTGTTCGCCAGAAGGATCCACGCCTCTTTGTCTGGCAGAAAGGGCGTAGCAAGGCCAAGGCATTTTATGACAAGGCCTTCGTGAAGGCGGCTGGTGCCACCAAGTTGGGGCACGGCACCTACTGCTCCGACGCCGGCTATCGCGCTGCTGAGTACACTATCGGGCTGCATGGCGTACTTCACCCAGACTTCCGCTACACGCGCTACCTCCTGTGCTGGGGCTGGAACGTCACCAATGCGGGGGGAAATAAGTTCTGTTGGCTTACCTGGCCACAACAACTCATCCAAGCACGGGAGCGGGGCATGAAGATGGTGGTCATTGATCCCCGACTCCGCAGTGCTGGTCACTTCGCCGACGAATGGCTGCCCATCCGCCCTGGAACTGATCTGGCGCTCGCTCTAGCGCTCTGCTCCACGCTGGTGGAGCAAGGCACAATAGACCGCGCGTACCTGCAAAATCACACCAACGCGCCTTTTCTGGTCAAGGAAGATGGCTTCTTCTTGCGGGCTGCCCCAGAAGGAGAAGAGGAGGAAGGCAAGCCGCTGGTCTGGGACGAGGCCAGCGGACAAGCTGTCCCCTTTGACACCGAAGGTGTGCAACCCGCGCTGGAAGGAGAATTCACTGTCCAGAACTCCAAGGTCAAGCCTGCCTTCCAAGTGTTCAAGGAACACTTGGCTTCGTACACCCCCGAGTGGGCTGCCGAAGTGTGTGACATCCCGGCTGACATCATCCGCCGAATTGCACGCGAGCTCGGTGAGAATGCCCGCATTGGCAGCACCATCGTCGTGGACGGAATCACGCTTCCCTATCGGCCGGTTGCCATCATGGCCTATCACATGACCCAGCAAGAACTGGGATTCCAAGCGGCACGAGCCATGATCATGCTCATGATGCTGCTGGGCGCCATTGAGGCAGTCGGGGGGCAGCGCATTGATCTCACCTGGAAGATCCACAAGAACTGGGAGAAGCTGGACCGCGTGGAGATCAAGGATCCGCCCTACAACATCTACCTCAAGGATAGCAAGTTCTTCCCCATCAACAGTGGTAGTCCTTCCGTCATGGCCAAAGTCATGCTGGAGCCCGAAAAGTACGGCGTGGACTACACGCCTGAGGTGCTCATGTTGCACATGGTCAACCCGATGCCATCGTTCACTGACGAACCGTTACACATGGAAGCTTATAAGCAGTTTAAGTTCGTGGTGGCTATAGACCCCTGGCTTTCCAAGACGGCAGACCTCTTCGCCGACGTCGTGTTGCCTGCCGCCACGATCGAGAAGTACGAGGGTCCCATCAAGGCGAGTGACCAATACACGGACGCTGTGGCGTTTCGCATTCCGCCCATGAACCCGCTCTTCCAAAGCCGGGGCGAAATCGAAATCTACATGGACATCGCCGAGCGGGCGGGATTCCTGTACGGCGAGAAGGGATACCTTGCTCACCTCAACAAGGAACTCAAACTCAAGGATGAGTTCGCGCTGCCCTTGGACCGCAAGCCAAGCGTGCGCGAGATTTTCGACCGCTGGGCGCGCGCGCAGGGCATCGAGGAAGGCGTTGCCTTTTTCGAGAAGAATGGCGTTAAAGTCAAAGGGCCCGTCCCAGCCAAGAAATATTACGGTTACGCTCAGGAGCCCCCCTTCAACGGCATTCGCCATCGCCTCTACGGCGAGTCTCTGTTGCGCTACCGCCAAATCATGCAGGAGAAGGGCGCAGACGAGATCTACTGGCGGGATTACACTCCTCTTCCCACCTGGCGACCGCTCACCATGGATCAGTCGCCGCCAGAGTATGATCTGTACCTCATCAGCTTCAAGAAAATCGAGTTCAAACAATCCCGCGCCTCGCAGATCCCGTTGCTGGCCGAGTTGGCACCGCAGCAATATCTGGAAATCAACCCTAAGACGGCCAGAGAGCGGGGCATTGCCGACGGGGACGAGGTGTGGGTCGAATCTCACAACGCATTGACGGGTGAGACTCGCCGCGTGAAAGTCGTGGCACGTTACCGGGAGAGCATTCGCCCGGACACAGTGGGCATGCCCCACCACTACGGTGAGGTGGCCCGCCATCCCTGGGCAAAGGGACAAGGCCCCACGGCTAATGTGCTCTTCTTCGGCACTGAGGGGTACTTGACCAACACGGCCGACGCGACCTTCCACGTGAAGGTACGAGTCTACAAAGCATGAAGACCGCCGACAGCAAAGGGCTGTTCGCTTTCTTGGCGGCTGACACGGAGGTGAAATCATGGCACGCTATGCTATGGTGATTGACTTGGAGCGATGCACGGGCTGCCGGGCGTGTGTGGAAGCCTGCAAGGTGGAGAACAACACCCCCACCGCGAACTTGTGGATGTACGTCTTCCGCTTCGAGGAGGGCGAGTATCCGAACACCCACGTCTGGTTTATGCCACGCCCCTGTATGCACTGTGACAATGCTCCTTGCGTCAAGGTTTGCCCTGTAGGGGCGCGCTACAAGCGGCTGGATGGGCTCACCGCCACCGACTGGGAGCGGTGTATTGGGTGCCGCTACTGTGAGGTGGCCTGCCCCTACGGTGTCAACTACTTCAACTGGAAGGACCCGGCGGAAAACTACTACCTGGACTGGAACGACGAGGACCTGGCTGCGGTTACCGGCGGGACAACTCCCCCCTACCGCAACCCAGACTTGGACCAGCCCTACGGCTCCGAACAACGGCGGGTGGCCGGTGGCGGACGGGCCAAGGGGGTTATCGAAAAGTGCACCTTCTGCGTGCATCGCGTCGAGCAGGGGTTGCTCCCGGCCTGCGTGGCCAATTGTCCCCTCTTCGCCTTGCACTTTGGTGACCTGGACGATCCTAACAGCACCGTCTCCCGCCTATTGCGCCGGAAGCCATCCTTCCGGTTGTTAGAAGAGCAGGGCACGCAGCCGCGTGTCTACTATATCGGCGGAAAACCACCAACTACGGAGACTCGACAGATCGAGGAAGTGAAAGCGAGGGTGTGAGCCATGACTGTGCGAACAGAGCGGCTTCCCTATGGCGTAGGCCGTCTCACTGGCGGCTGGTATGTGTTGATTGGTGTCCTGTTGGCCTTCGTGGTGCTAGGGCTATATGCCTACTCGCGTCAGTTGGCCGTCGGCGAAGCCGTTACCGGCATGCGCGACATCGGAACTATGGGTGGCGCAACCTGGGGCCTGTATGTGGCCTTTGTGGTCTATTTCGTCGGCGTGAGCTTTGCCGGCATTACGGTGGCCGCCTTAATTCGGCTGATGAACCTGGAGTTTCTGAAACCCATCGCCCGCATGGCCGAAGTGCTCACAGTGATTGCCCTGATTCTGGGGGCGTTCAGCATTCTCGCCGACGTTGGCCGACCCCTGCGGGCCATTCTCAACCTCTTCCGCTATGCGCGGCCTCAGTCGCCCTTCTTCGGCACCTTTACGTTGGTCATCTCGGGTTATCTCTTCGCGAGCCTCGTCTATCTCTATCTGGACGGTCGCCGCGATGCGGCGCTTCTGGCGAGGATTCCCGGGAAATTGCAAGGTTTCTACCGGGCGTGGGCTGCTGGCTACCGTGATACGCCCGCCGAACGTGAGCGCCACGAGCGCGCCAGCTTTTGGCTGGCGATCGCCATTTTGCCCCTGCTGGTCACCGCCCATTCCACGTTGGGCTTCGTCTTCGGTATCCAAGTGGGAAGACCAGGGTGGTTCAGCGCCCTTCAGGCGCCTGGCTTCGTTCTCTTGGCGGGTGTCTCCGGGGTGGGGCTGCTCATCGTGATTGCGGCCATTCTGCGCAAGGTGCTGAACGTGCCGGACCAGCTCTCCCCCCAGGTCTTCCGGTGGCTGGCCAATTTCCTGATGGTGCTTACCGTCGCGTATCTCTACTTCGTCATCGTAGAGTTGTTGACGACCACCTATGCGGCTCACTATCACGAGGTGGAAGTTTCGCGGGCCTTGCTCGTGGGGGAATATGCCTGGCTCTACTGGGCTTCCTTGGCATTCCTCGTAGTTCCCTTCCTCGTGCTCTTCGCCCAGTTCATCACACAGCGCTATAACATCCCGCTCATCGTCCTGAGCGGGATGTTGGTCAACCTGGCCGCCATCGGCAAGCGTTACCTGATCGTGGTGCCCTCCCAGACGCACGGCACCTTGTTGCCCTATGGCACAGGCGCCTACGCTCCCACCTGGGTGGAATACAGTATTGTGTTGGGACTCTTCGCCCTTGGGGCGCTGCTCTTCGTCCTCTTCGTCAAGCTTTTCCCCATCATGGAAGTCCCGGAAACCTTGGTGAGCGAAGGCGCGGCACAACAGGTGATCGAAGGAGGTTGAAAATGCGCACAACGTTGACCCTGTTGTTGATCGTCGTGGGCTTCGGGTTGCAAGTAGTGAGCTACTTCTTCCTCGCTGCACCTTGGGGCATTCCCAGCAGCCCAGCGTATAGCAACCCGCGTGTGCCCTTTGCCCCTACAATTTTCATCTTGGGAGTCGTGCTGGTCTTCTTGGCTGCTGTAGTGTATGAGTTGCTGCCGGAGCGAGGCCAATGACTCAGCAAAATCAGCGGCGGAGGAAACGGAAGGCGAAAGGAGAAGCGAGGGGTGACTCTTCGCTACCCTTTCGGGCTGATACCTCCGCCCTGGTTCACGCGACCAATTTGCGCCGGGTTGCCTACCGCTTCTTCGGGGCACTGTTTCTCTACCCCGACGAGATGCGCCTGGCCAAGTGGATCTTGACAGCCGAGGCGCTGGCACAGGAACGCGACGTGCAGGTCGCCTTCCCTTTCTTCCAGTCCTGGCAGCGCTTGCTCGCTAGGCTGCAGTCGCTGGACGAAAGCGCCCTGGGAACTCTGCAAGAGGTCTATATTAGCCTCTTCATGGTTCACCGGGACGATCCCCCCTGTCTTCCCTACGAGTCGTTCTACCGGGACCCTTACGGCCAGGCTGCCGGCTGGGTAGCAGCACAACTGGAGCGAGAGTACGTGGCGGCCGGGCTCGCGCTGGCGCCGTCATTGCGTGACCTGCCCGATCATGTGGCCGTTGAGCTGGAGTTCATGGCCTTTCTCTGCGACCGGGAGGCAGAAGCCTGGGAGCACGGAGCACTGGCCGATGGAATGCGTTCGTTGAAGGAGGAGCACTCCTTTCTGGAGGAACATTTGGGGGCGTGGTTCCCAGCATTCGCGCAGCGAGTGAGAAGGGCCGCGCCCCAATCGCTGTACGCTGTGGCTGTCGAGGCTGCCGACGCTTTCGTGCATCACGACCGGGATTGGGTGAGATTATTGATGAAACGGATCGAGGGAGAAATGCGATGAGTGCTGCAGTCCCGCCTAAGACGGTACTGGTACTGTTGTGCCCAGAGGTGGCGCTGAATTTGACCGAAGTTGAGGCCGGACTGCGGAAACGGGAGCCGCGTGTGCATGTCGAGATTGTGCCGCACCTGGAGAAGCGCCTTCACGTTGTGGAGGACCTTGTTCGTGCCAGTGGTGCGGCGCACCTTGTGCTGGGGCTCTGTTCCGAGCGCGGTTCGACGGCGCGCTTGCAGGCGCACGCCCGTCGGGCTGGGCTGGATCCTTTGAGCGTTGAGGTGCTGGAACTGGGTGCGTGGGCGGCCTCTGTGCGCCCGCAAGGGCGGGCCACAGCCCAGGCTGTGGTACTCCTCAGCGCAGCCGTTAGGCGCGCGATGGCATTTCCAGGAAGCCAGCCCGCGAACGTGAAGCCATACTTGCCGCCACGCCTCAGCCGTCGTGCCCTCTTTACGCTCTCATCTCTGGAATATCGCGGCGTTCCCTCAGTGTGGACACGGCGCTGTGTTGCCCAGCGCGGATGTCGCCTCTGCGTGGAGGCGTGTCCGCGCAAAGCACTTGACGTTGAGGGAGGGCGCGTTGTTCTCGACAAGATGGCGTGTGATGGGTGTGGCCTTTGTGTCAGTGCCTGTCCGCGGGAAGCCCTGGCTTTTCCCGGCTATGCGCCAGCCCAATTGGCAGCCCAAGTCGAAGTTCTCCTGGATCCCACCCTCACCGATCTCTGGCCGCGAGGAATTCTCTTCGTCTGCCGAAACAGCGCAGCCAGCCTGGCAAAACAGGCGCAACGCGAAGGTGGGGTGCCGGCAGGCTGGTTGCCTGTGACGCTCCCTTGCCTGGGAATGGTTTTGCCTGCTTGGATCCTGGCGTGTTTGGCCCGTGGGGCTCATGCTGTGGCGCTGGCCCCCTGCCCAGGCCGCTGCCCTTTCGCCCAGGACAAAACGATCGCTGGCCGGGCTGCTTACGTCCAGGAGTTGCTGCATCACCTGGGCGATCTCCCCGACCGAGTGTCTGTGGTCAAGGCTTTGTCTGAGCTCCCTCCCTTGCCCGAAACGGCGCCACATCCCGAAACCGTTTCAAGTTCCTTGCCGGTGGTGCCCGTCACGCCCGCCACTTCTGCCCAGGTGCACGTGCACTTGGGCCAGGTGGCTGGCACCTTATCGGACATAGCGTTCTCACACCCACATGCACCATTTGGCCTCATTCGGGTGACGGACGGCTGCACTGGCTGCGGGGTTTGTGCTGCTGCCTGTCCGAGTGAGGCTTTGGTGTTGGAGCACGCCAACGGCCGCCTGAGGCTCTCGTTCGAAGCGGCCCTGTGTACGGCCTGTGCGCAGTGTTTGCCCGCTTGCCCGGAGAAAGCCCAGGGAGTCCTGGAGCTGGAACGCGCTACCAATCTGGAGCGACTGGCGGCGGGACGGGTAGTTCTCCACGAGGACCACGAATGGCGATGCGAATCGTGTGGTGCGCCCATCGCGCCCGCGAGAATGCTACAGCGCATTGAAGCGCTGTTGGGAGATGAACATGCCGCAACGCTGGGTGTTATTACGCGGTATTGTCCCCAGTGTCGCCTTTAGGAATAAGCGGCGGGTGACAACCGGGAAAAAGTGCGTATAATTCACAGGCCGGGGAGTGCGGAGGGCGTTTCCCGTAGCGCCCATTTCGGTGAGGAATTGCTATTCTGCCAGTGGAACAAGGAATATCATCCTCCTCAGAAGGAGAACGACACATGCCCACACTGGAAGAACTGTTACGCCTGTCGGCTGAACGCCACCAGCA
>WFWG01000366.1 GCA_015491235.1 Ardenticatenaceae bacterium | reverse complement strand
AGCCCACCCCCCGGCCCTCGCCCCCTTCCGTCGGGGCAAGAAGGCTTTGTTGGTAACGGGCCACAGCTTCGTGAGCCTCGCCGTCGAAGCGGATGCGCCCCTCGTGCAGCCAGATGCCCCGCTGGCAGAGGCGCTTGACGTGGGCCGGGTTGTGGCTCACGAACAACACCGTGCGCCCCTCGCGGGCCACGGCGTCCATCTTCCCCAGGCACTTCTGTTGAAAGGCGGCGTCTCCCACGGCCAGCACCTCGTCCACCAGCAGGATGTCCGCTTCCAAATGGGCCGCCACGGCGAAGGCCAGGCGCACGTACATGCCGCTGGAGTAAAACTTGACCGGCGTGTCCAGGAAGTCCTCGATTTCGGCGAAGGCGACGATGGCGTCCAGGCGGTGCCGGATTTCAGTGCGGCTCATTCCCAACAGGGCCCCACTGAAGTAGACGTTCTCGCGGCCAGTTAGCTCCGGGTGAAACCCCATGCCCAGGTCGAGCAGGGCGCCCACGCGCCCCCGCATCCAGGCGCGGCCGGCCGTCGGCTCGGTGATGCCGGCCAGAATTTTGAGCAGGGTGCTCTTGCCTGCCCCGTTGCGCCCCACGATGCCCACCACCTCGCCCGGCTGCACCTCGAAACTGACATCCCGCAGCGCCCACAGGGTGCGGGCCGGCGCCGGCGCGCGCCCCAGCAAGCGTCGCCCGGCCTGAGCGAGCGCGTCCCGGAGGGTGCGGTATTCGCCCGGCGTGTCGTGCCGCAGCCGGTACATCTTGCTCAGGTTTTCCACGCGAACAACCGGCAGCATGGCCTGTTCCTCACACCACGTCCGCGAAAGTGCGCTCGGCCTGGCGGAAGTAGAGCACACCACTGACGAGAACCAGCGTGGCGACTCCAACTGAGACCACCACCACGCCCGGCGGGAGCGCAGTACCCAATATGGCCCAACGGAAGCCCTCCACCACGCCCACCATCGGGTTGAGGGCGAAGAGGTAGCGCCAGGGCAGGGGCAGCAGGCTGCTGGGGTAGACCACGGGCGTGGCAAAGAACCAGAACTGCACCAGGAAGGGCACCAGGTGACGCACGTCGCGGTACTGCACGTTGAGGGCTGCCAGCCAAGCACTCACGCCGAAGGCCGTTCCTGTGGCCAGCAGCAGCCACAGGGGCAACGTCAGCGCGCGCCAGGAGGGCCACCAGCGGAAGCCCAGCAGCAGGAGGGGCAGCACGCCCAGCGCCACGCCAAGGTCCACCAGCCCGGTCAGCACGCTGGAGGCAGGGATGATGAGCCGGGGAAAAGCCACCCGCCGGATCAGGTGGGCCTGGCTGACCACGCTGTTGGTCGCTTGGGTCAGCGTGGTGGCGAAGTAATTCCAGGGGACCAGGGCCACGTAGGCGAAGAGGGGGTATGGCACCCCGTCGGAGGGCACGCCCACCAGCCGCCCCAGAACTGCCGAGAAGAGCGCCAGCGCGGCCAGTGGCTGGACAAGCGCCCACGCCATGCCGAGGGCGGTCTGCTTGTAGCGCACTTTGAGGTCACGCCAGGCGAAGAAGAACAACAACTCGCGGTGGTCCCACAACTCGCGCCAGCGGAGCGACCACCCCCGCGACGGCTCGATCACCCGGTAAAGCCGACCACCTTCGCTCGACACGCCGGGCCCCTCTACAGTTTCACGATGCGGGCCGCGCCACCGTGCACGTTCCGACAGGCGTTGCGCGTGTCCACGATGAGGCGCGCGTGGCGGGCGATCCAGTCCCAGTCGTAAGCGCTGTGGTTCGTGAGGACGACGGTGCAGTCGGCCTCGGCGAGCGTGGCTGCCGTGAGCGGGATGGACTCGAGGCATTGGCCGTCAACGTCTACGGCGGGAACGTGGGGATCGTGGTAGGCCAGGTTGGCCCCCTTGGCCAGCAGCAGCCGGGCGACCTCCAGGGCCGGTGACTCCCGCGTGTCGGCAACGTTGGGCTTGTAGGCCACGCCCAGCAGCAGAACGCGAGAGCCCCTCACTGGTTTGCCCTCGTCGTTGAGGGCGTCGGCAATTTTGCCCACCACGTAAGCGGGCATCTGGAAATTGATTTCGGCGGCCAAGTGGACGAAGCGAGCGTTGTAGTTCATGCTCTTCAGTTTCCAGGCCAGGTAGTGGGGGTCCACGGGCAGACAGTGGCCGCCTAGACCGGGGCCAGGGTAAAAGGGCATGAAGCCGAAGGGCTTGGTGCTGGCCGCTTCGATGACCTCCCACACGTCAATGCCCAGGCGGTCGCACATGATGGCCACCTCGTTGACCAGGGCAATGTTGACCGTGCGGAAGAGGTTTTCCAACAACTTGGTCATCTCGGCCACGCGGGGCGAGGAGACGGGCACCAGGCGGTCCACAATGGTGTTGTACAAGGCTGAGGCCACCTCGCGACAAGCGGGCGTCATGCCGCCGACGACCTTGGGCGTGGTGCGCAAGGTGTAATCCGTGCGGCCAGGGTCTATGCGTTCGGGCGAGAAGGCCAGGAAGAAATCGCGTCCCACGGTGAGCGGCGTCACGGACGTTCCCCGGCTGGCCGAATAGGCGTCGAGCAGCGTGGGCAGCAACAATTCCTCCGTCGTGCCGGGATAGGTGGTGCTCTCCAGCACGACCAACATGCCGGGGTGGAGCCGTTGGCCAATTTCCCTCCCTGCGGACAAGATGTAGGAGACATCCGGGTCTTTGGTCTTGCTGAGGGGCGTGGGCACGCAGATGAGCACCACGTCGGCGCGGTGCAACACGTCGTAGTTGGTGGTGGCCCGCAGGCGCTCGGTCACGGCAGCGAGCACTTCGGAGGGGATGTCCTCCACGTAGGACTCGCCCCGGTTGACAGCCGTCACCCGTCCTTCGTCCACGTCCACGCCGACGACGGTAAAGCCTGCTTGGGCGAGAGCCACGGCCAGTGGGAGCCCCACGTATCCCAGGCCCACGACACTGACGAGGGCCTGTCTGCTCTCGATGGTGTTGAGGAGAAGGCGTTTCACGTCCATAGCAGCAGGAGTATACGACGCTTTGTTCAAAAGGCAAATGCGGAACACGCTTTCTGTGTTCCGCATTCGGTCTTCCCCAAACAGATCACACGGGCGCGCTTACCCTTCTACCGCTGGTTCTCGCTGCTTCTTGCGTCCGTTGCGCCACGGCAGCCACCCGCGGCCTGTGTCGGCAGCGTAGTGGGAAGTGTATTCGTATTGGAGATAGTACACTGTGCGCCTCTTGGAGACGCGATTGAGTGTCAGGCCGAGCACGCGAACGTCGTACTGGTGCAGTTGTTCCACAGCCGCCTTGAGGGCTTGCATCTTGGTCTTGCCCACGTCCACTACAATGAGTGTCGCATCACACATGCGCGCCAGCAGGTGAGTGTCGGCCAGAGCCAGCAGGGGCGGCGTGTCGAGAACGACGATGTCAGCGTGGTTCTGAAGTGCCTCCAGCAATTCTTTCATGCGCTTGGATCCCAGCAACTCGGCCGGGTTGGGCGGGGTGGGGCCGCTTGTCATCAACGAAAGCCCTTGAATCCCCGACTCGACGATGTGAGCCGTGACCGGACGGCGCGGTTGAAGCAGGGCCGTGGTCAAGCCGCGCGTGTTGGCCTTTCGGAAGAAGCGGTGAATGGCCGGGCGTCGCAAGTCGGCGTCCACCAACAGAACACGCCGGCCAGCCTGAGCCAAGGCGATGGCCAAGTTGGCGGCTGTGGTGCTTTTGCCCTCCTCGGGGCCGCTGCTGGTGACGACCAGCGTGCGCACGGGGGCCGTAATTTCGGCGAATTCCACGTTCGTGCGCAGCAAGCGAAAAGATTCAGCCACGGGCGAGCGCGGATTGTGGGCGGTGATAAGCTTACTGGCTCGATGGCGCCCCTTGATGACGCCCACGGAACCAATCACGGGCACTTTGGTGATGGCGGTGGCCTGCTCGCCTGACTTCACGGAGTCGTCGAGCGCTTCTTTCGCAAAGATGGCAGCAATAGCAAGAAGAGCCCCCAGAAAAGTGGCCAACAGGGTGTTGAGCTTCGTGCGCGGGGCCACTGGCACGGGGTTGGGCGTGGCTACCTCTGCAATGTAGACGTTGTCCGTGGTGCGGGCTTCGGCCAGGCGCACATCCTCGTAGCTCCGCAGGAGGGTGGCGTAGCTGCTGCGATATTGGGCCAGCAGCGCCTCCAGCCGTTGGCGTTCGGCGAGGCCCTCTGGGGTCGAGGGGTCTCCCAGCCCGTCCAGTTGAGCGCGTGTTTTTTCCATTTCCGCCTGAATGGCGGCCAGTTCGCGCTGAAGATTCTCCTTGGAAGCGGCATACCGGCTGGCCTGCAGGGCCTGGTTCTGGAGGATGAAGACGCGCATCACCTCGTTGGCGATGTCCGCAGCGCGCTGGGGATCGTAGTCCTGCACGCTCACTTCGATGAGCGACGTCTCCTGAACCGGCGAGGCGTGAATGCGGCCAGCGAGCTGGCTAGGTGTCATGGACAGGCCCAAGTTTTGGGCGACGCGCTCCATAACGGGTTGTGTTTTAATGAGTTCGGCGTACGTCTGTGCCAGCCGTTCGCTGGCAGCAATGGCCGCATAATCGGCCGTGCCCCCGCTGCCGCCCGTCACTGGCGCCTGGAGAATGAAGAGCTTTCCTGTCGCACGATAAACCGAGGGCTGTTGTGTGCTGAAAAAGTACGCCGCGCCCCCGGCCAGCAAGGCGGTGAGGACGACGAGCCACAGCCAGCGTTTTAGGGTGTCTATGTATTCGCGAATGTCAATTTCGATTTCCAGGGGGTCTTCCACTTCCACGGGGTTGCCTCCGACAAATTCTAGGGATGTAAAATGTTCAATAATAACTATAACGTCGGATGAAGCGTGGAACAATAGGACTTTAGGGTCTTTACCACTTTCAGGCGTTTATCGCGGGGAGGGATGCGTCCGACACGTGGCCTCCTGCACAATGCGATCGAAGCCGGCTTCCAGGATATCCCTGATTTCGGCCACGATGTAGCGCACTTCTCGGAGGGTCATGTTGGCTGGGTCGGGGATGTCGAAGGTATGACCTGCCATCGTGCTCAACAGGTGCACGCGCTCGGCGTGGGCGGGGAACTCGGCGCGCAGGGCCTCGACGTGGTGGCGGGTGACTCCCAGTACCAGGTCAGCCTGGGCCATCAACTGAGGCGAGACCAGGCGGGCACGGTGACGGCTGTCCACCATGCCCATTTCCTTGAGCACGCGCTGAACCAGCGGGTGAATGGGCGCGCCCGGCGTGGCCCACGTGCCAGCCGAGCCCACGTGCCACCCGGCCGCCATTCTACGCTGTTGCAAGAGGTGCCGAAAGATAGCCGCAGCGGCCGGCGAACGACACACGTTGCCAGTACAGACGAAGAGGACAGAGGGCATACTAGAAAGTTCTCCAAAAGTGTTTCAACGACAAAGCTCGGCCACCATCCAGAGCGCCAGCAGAGGCGGGTCGGCTGTAGCAGTTGTCATGCGGTATAATGTCGACATCCTCTCATCGTTTTCGATAAATCTCTCGGCGGTGGCCGATTGCGTGGATTACTATGGTCTCTTCTTTCCAGAGCACCTCATAAATGACACGGTAATCACCTACACGGAGCTTGTAAAGTCCTGCAAGATCACCACCCAATGCCTCAAGACGAATCGCTTCCAGATTCTCAGCCAGCCATTGAATACGCTGAACAATGCGGCGTCCCATAGGCTTGTCTAATCGCTCTAAATCTCGGGACGCCGCATTGTTCAGCGTATTCAATGGCTGGCTGAGAATCTGGAAGCGATTCGTCTTGAGGCATTGGGTGGTGATCTTGC
>WFWG01000365.1 GCA_015491235.1 Ardenticatenaceae bacterium | reverse complement strand
GTGATGACGGCCTCGAAATTCTGACTCAATCCACGAAAGCCATTGATGCCTGGGTACGCGCTCGTCGTTGACGAACGGTTCGAAACCGGTGTCGGTCCGCGCTGGGTCCGCTTAATTCGCGGACACGGCGATCAGACCTGGTCGCCGGGTGTGTTGCGCCTCTGGTTACGCCCGGGACCAGCGCGCCCGTACAGCCTCTCCCAACTGGACGACTACCACCTGGACGGCCAGGTGTTCGCCTGGCGTCCACCGCTGCGCCTGACGGTGCGGTCCCGCTTCAGCCACGCCGAAGGCATGGTGGGCACGGCGGGCTTTGGCTTCTGGAACGCCCCCTTTCGGGGGGAAACAGCGCGGGCGATCGTGGCCTCTCCCCAGGTTGCGTGGTTCTTCTACGCTTCGCCCCACAACAACCTGGCCTTTACCCACGGGTGGGACGGCTGGGGCTTCTTCGCCCAGGTCGTGCGTGGGCCGGCGGCGCCTCGTCCGCTGCTGGCGGCTGGCTGGGCACTGACGAAGCTACCCTTGCTGGGGCGCCTCGTTCTCAAGGCTGGCACTGCCAGCGTGGCCGCAGGAGAACACGCACTTCAGGCAGAGATGACGGCCTGGCACCTCTACCGCCTGGAGTGGGAAGCGGACGGCGTGCGTTTCTTCGTGGACGAGGAAGAGGTCTATCAATCGCCGGTATCCCCCAGGCCACCGCTGGCCTTCGTGGCCTGGGTGGACAACCAGTTTCTGAACGTTCGCACCGGAATGGGCGGCTATGTCCCCGTTCCTGGGGAACAATGGTTGGACTTGGCACACATTCACATTGAGGTGAAGTAAACGAGGGGGGAAGGACGATGGGTCCGACGAAGACGATTGTGGCCTTTGTGGCTGATCTCTTCTTTTCCGTGCGCATCGAGACGGCCCTCAGCAAACGAGGGTACGACGTTATCGTGGTGGACACCGTCGAGCGCCTGCTGGAAGAACCGCCGGGAACCCCGGCGCTGGTCATCGTGGACATTGGCGACATGGGGCTCAACTGGGAAGAGGCCATTCAGGCCGTGCGCCGCACGTGGTCGGATGTTCCTGTTCTGGCCTTTGGCTCCCACGTGGACCTGGAGGCGCGCAACAAGGCCCTGACGGCTGGCGCAACACGGGTGGTGTCGCGCTCGCGATTCGTGCAGGCGCTGCCACAACTGGTGACTCAGCTCGTGGCGGCGTGAGCATAGATTTTATTGAAGAAAAGCGGAAGAAGCAAATTACTCAAGGAAGGTTCTTATGAGGCGCTTAACGCTTTATTTTGTGATCCTGCTAGTTAGTTTTACCTTTATGAGCGCCACCAAACAAGAAGGTAAGGCGAGTGCTGCTTTTTCCTCTGAAACCTACAAATGGATCAGCTATGGGCCTGAAGGTGGCTTCATTTCCGTTCTGGCAATTGATCCTCGAGCACCGAACACGCTTTATGCAGGAACAACAGGTGGTGGAGTGTTTAAAAGCTCTAACGGTGGGGCTAGTTGGACAGCGATTAATACCGGATTAACAAACACGTGGATTCAGGCTTTGGCGATTGATCCCCAAACACCGACTACTCTCTATGTCGGGACATATGGGAGCGGAGTCTTCAAAAGCACGGATGGTGGGACAACTTGGAGTCCTGTTAACGCCGGAATGAGCTATCCTCCGCGCGTTTCAACACTGGCTATTGATCCCCAGACACCGAACACACTTTATGTAGGCACACGTTATAGTGGTGTATATAAGAGCACTGATGGCGGTGCAAGTTGGAAAGCTGTTAACAATGGCTTGCCCAATTTCCCCGTGGCGATACTTGTAATTGACCCAAAGACTCCAACAGTCCTTTATACAGGAACACAGGGAGGTGGCATTTACAAAAGCACTGACGGTGGAACAACATGGTATGCTGTTAATAATGGGTTAACTAATCTAAATGTTCAAGTTCTAGCGATAGATCCACAAACCCCGAATACCCTTTACGCCGGAACAAAAGGCGGTGGAGTATTCAAAAGCACCAATGGCGGGAATAGCTGGAGTGCTGTTAATACAGGATTAACAAGCACTTGGATCGAAGCGCTGATTATTGATCCACAGACCCCCACCACACTTTACGTCGGATCTGGAAGCGGCGTTTTCAAAAGCACAACGAGTGGAGCAAGTTGGACGCCGATTAATACTGGTTTAACGGATGTTAATGTCTATGCCTTAGCAGTTGACCCTCACACACCAACGACTCTCTACGTTGGAACTGGGAATGAGGGTGTGTTCAAAAGTACCGACAGCGGAGCAGTTTGGAAACCAGCCAGTACAGGACTAACTGCTACCAGCATTTTTTCATTAGCAATCAACCCGCAAGCACCAAATATCATCTATGCTGGAACAAAGCGAGGAGGAGTGTTCACAAGTCCTGACGGCGGAACTAGTTGGAAGCTCGTTAACCTTGGTGGACTTACTTATATTGATATTTCTGTGCTCGCAGTAAATCCACAGGCACCCTCCACTCTCTATGCAGGTACCGACGCAGGAGTATTTAAAAGTACCGACGGCGGAACAAACTGGAATGCCATTAACACGGGGCTGACTAATCTCCAAGTTGAAGCCTTGACGATAGATCCCCTCATGCCAAATACCCTCTATGTTGGAACAAGAGGAGGTGGAGTGTTTAAGAGCACTAATGGCGGGGCAAATTGGAACTCTGTCAATACTGGTCTGACTAATACCGATGTTCGAACGCTAGCCATTGATCCTCAATCACCGAGCACACTCTATGCCGGAACAAATGGAGGGGGCGTGTTCAAAAGCACTAATGGTGGAGCTAGTTGGAATCCTGTCAATGATGGCTTACCTTTCACAGATATTCAGGTCTTGGCAATTGACCCTCAGACTCCCACTACACTCTACGCAGGAATAATTGGCGGAGGTATATTCAAAAGCACTGATGGCGGAACGAAGTGGAATTCGAGTAATACGGGCTTAACTGATCTTGACGTTCATACCCTGGTAATTGACCCACAAAGGCCCACCACACTATATGCTGGAACCTGGGGCGGCGGCGTGTTTAAGAGCATTGACGGCGGGGCGAGTTGGGCCCCATTCAATAAGGGCTTAACAGCTCTTAATGTTAATGCGTTAATAATAGACCCACAGACACCAAGCATTCTGTACGCTGGAACAGAAGGTGGTGGGGTGTTTGGCCTTAAGCCAGCGTCTTCTCCCTCTTCTTCTGTTTCTGTTTTCCTGCCGGCTATTTTTGGACCTCCTCCCCCTTGGATAAATACATGGAATAAAGAAGCCGTTCGGCAATTTTACCTAACAGAATACCTTTCTTCAGAAGGCGCTAACGCCGAATGGACTGGCAATCACGCTGCTTGTAATCCAGGGACGACCTCTGTCAGTTTTCAAGAAGCCATCTTACGACGCATCAACTACTTCCGCTCTATGGCTGGTGTTCCACCTGTAGTTGGCTTCGACACCACTTACAACCGCAAAGCACAGGCGGCTGCCCTTATGATGAGCGTTAACCAAAAGTTGAGTCACACTCCATCCTCGGATTGGAAATGTTACAGCAATGATGGTTACGATGGAGCCAGTAGCTCCAATCTTTTCCTCGGTGTTTACGGGCCGAATGCAATTTCCGGCTACATTCGAGATGGTGGTGCTGGAAACTACTTTGTTGGACACCGTCGTTGGATCTTATATCCCCAAACAAAATACATGGGCACTGGTGATATTCCACCTCAAAGCGGATATCCGGCTGCCAATGCCTTGTGGGTCTTTGACCAACAAAATATGTGGGGAGAACGTCCGGCAACCCGCGAACCGTTTGTTGCTTGGCCACCGCCCGGTTATGTGCCTTATCAAGTCATCTATTCTCGATGGTCGTTTTCTTACCCCAACGCCGATTTCTCACAAGCCGCTGTAAACGTCGAACGTAATGGTCAGCCTGTAACGCTCACTGTGCTTCCGGTAGTGAACGGATATGGCGAAAATACGTTAGTTTGGGAATTGAATGAGCCGATCTCCAATCCTCCCTATAATGATATTGTGTTCAGTGTTTCTGTAACAAACGTAAATGTTAATGGAAAAAGTGAAAGTTTCACTTACTCGGTAATTGTGTTTAATCCAAATTAGACTTCTGTATCCTAAACGCACTATACCAATAGCCCCTTTGCCCTATTGCGGACAACTGGACAAACTGGGTAAAGTAATAAAAACACATGGTGCTACAGGAACTGGAAGTTTTTGAGAAAGGGGAGCAGAGTTCATTATGCGGTTGGTAGAAAAATTGCTCAAAGAGGCACAAGAAGCGCTGAAGCGGCTGGGAAGTCCACGTCCACTCCCGCGACCGATACCGGTCAACCCGAGACGGGGACCACGCTCCTCCCACTCGTGCCGAACGGCCACTTAACGCCCGGGGTCGAGCAACACCTTCAACACGCCCCGTTGTGCTGCCCGCTCGTAGGCGCGCTTCCCTTCGCGTAGAGCTATCACGTCTTCGACCAAGTCGGTCACGCGAACCAGACGGTGCTCCAACAAGCGCAAAGCTGGCTCGAAGGGGCCACAGCGTGAGCCCACCACTGTAATTTCGTCCACCACCAGGCCCGCCAGGTAGACCGGGGGCGACTCCCGATACGTGCTCTTCAACACCAGTGTGCCCCGCGGCTTCAGCAGGCGGCGGGCCGTCTCGAAGCCTGACGGGCTGCCGCTGCACTCCACCACCACGTCGGCCCACCGCGACGGCAGCCGGCTCTCCTCGCCTGGGGCCACCTGCTCGGTGGCCATGCCCTGGCGGGCCAGGAGCCCCAGCTTGCGGGCGTGGCGGCCAATCACGTACAAATCGCACCCGGTGAGCGCCAGCACGCGGGCGATCAGCAGGCCCAGCTTGCCGTCGCCCACCACGGCCACCCGCGCGGTCGGCTCGATGTGAACCTGTTCGAGAATTTCACAGGCGGCAGCCAGCGGCTCGGTGAAAACAGCCTCCTCGTCGGACAGGGTGTCGGGCACCAGGTGCAAATTCTCGTTGGGGAGCACCAGGTACTCCGCGTGGGTTCCCGCCCGCCCCAAGATGCCCAACACTGTGCGGCTGGCGCAGTGGCGGCCCAGCCCGCGCCGACAGAAGTCGCACGTGCCGCAAGCCGCGTTGATCTCGCCCACCACCCGCCGGCCCACCAACTCGGGCTGCTCGCTCTCCACCACTTCTCCCACGAACTCGTGGCCGGGAATGCCCTCGAAATCCATGTACCCGGCTTTCAGGTGCAGGTCAGTGTCGCAAATGCCGGCCAGCCGCACGCGGATCAACGCTTCGCCAGGAGGTCGAGCCGGAACGGGAAGGTCGCGCACTTCAACCTGACCGCCGGAAAGATATAAGGCGCGCATGGGACTCCTCAACACCGTTAAGCGGCAGCCGTCTTCTCGCGCTCGCGGCGGCCAGGCAACCAGCGCGTCAGTTCGCCGTTCTCCCACGCCACCAGCAGCGGAGCCGCGTTGAAGATGGAACTGTAAGTGCCGCTCACCATGCCGACAATCAGCCAAAAGACGAACTGCTTAATGGTCACGCCGCCGAACAGGTAGATGGCGGTCAGCGTGAACAGAGCCGTCAACTGGGTGTTGATGGAGCGGTCCAACGTTTGCACGATGCTCCGGTTGACAATCTCCTCGAAAGGCCGCCCTTTGTACACCTGCATGTTTTCCCGAATGCGGTCGAAGACCACGATGGTATCGTGAACCGAGAAGCCGATCACCGTAAGCACAGCCGTGAGGAACAAGGCGTCCACTTGCCAGCCCTTGAAGTGTCCCAGAATGGCGGCAACGCCCAGCACCACAAAGGTGTCGTGAAGCAAAGCAATGATTGCGCACGTGCCGTAGCGGAAGGGGTGAGGCACGTTGCGAAACGCCAGGGCCAGGTACAGCAAGATGCCCACCGAAGCCGCTGCGACCGCAATGATAGCTCGCTGCGTCACCTCGCGGCCGACGACCGGCCCCACCGACTCAAAGCGCAACTCAGTGGCGGGACCGTACACCTCCTCCAGCGCGGCTTCGATTTGGTTCTTCTCCTCGTTCGTGATCTCCCGCAGGCGGATGAGCACTGTGTTCTCTTCGGTTGTCTGGACAATGGCGCCTGTGTATCCCAACTGCTCCAGCCAGGCCGTCACCTCGCCTGGCAGCGGGGGCTGTTGGGCTTGCTCGAAGCGCAACTCCAAGAGGGCGCCACCGGTGAAGTCAATGGCCAAGTTCAGCCCCCACAGGAGCAAAGCAACGATGCCTGGCAGCAGGACCAGGGCCGAAAGGCCAAAGTACCAATATCGTTTCTGTACAATGTTCCACACAGGCTTTCACCCCACTTGAAAGATTTTACGACTCCTGTCCGTTCTCGTCGGTTGACCAGTTCCGCTCCCGATACCGGTCGAGAAGGATCATCTGGTCGGCCACCACTTCGACACGGTAGTGGCGCTGGCCCCTCTCGTCTTCCCAACTTCGCGTCTGCAAGCTGCCCTCAATGTACACGCGGCGCCCCTTGCTCAACATCTGGTTGCAGATTTCGGCCAACTCCCGCCACGCGACCACGTTGAACCAGTCCGTGGCCTCGCGCCGTTCGCCGCTCGAGGTTGTCCACTGACGCCCGACCGCAACACTGAAGTTGACAACCGGCGTTCCGTTCGACGTGTACCGCAGTTCCGGATCTCGTCCCACGTTTCCGATGAGCATGACCTTGTTCAAACCGCGAGCCATTTCGTGTCCTCCCTCGACGTTTGAAGCCCTGGATTGTTACACGCCAAACCACCAGCGGTTGCGCACCAGATTGGTCATCATGACTGCCCGGAGAAAAGTGCGCGTCACCACCACAGCGGTAAACAGTGAGACCATTACGCCCACCGCCAGCGTGACGGCAAATCCCTTCACAATGCTGGCGCCAAAGGTGGCGCCAAACCAGAAGAGAATGGCACACGTAATCAGCGTGGAGGCGTTGGAGTCGCGAATACTGGGCCAGGCACGCCGGAATCCAATTTGGACAGCCGCCACCAGCGACTTTCCGGCGCGCAACTCCTCCTTCATGCGCTCGAAGATGAGGATGTTGGCGTCCACCGCCATGCCCACGGAGAGCACAAAGCCCGCGATGCCGGCCAGCGTGAGGGTCACAGGAATTAACTTGAAGAGGGAAAGGGCAATGGCGCCGTAAATGGCCAAAGCCACATTGGCCAGCAGGCCGGGCAGGCGGTAGTAGAGCAACATGAAGGCCGCCACCGAGAGCACGCCGATGAGGCCTGCCCGCACACTGCGCTGGACAGAATCCTCGCCCAAGGTGGCGCCCACCGCGCGCACCTGAACCACCTTCAGGGGCACCGGCAGCGCACCGTAACGGAGCTGGATCACCAGTGCTTGCGCCTCCTCCAGCGTAAAGTTGCCCTCAATGACGCCCCGGCCATCCGGTATCTCGCTTCGAATGACAGGCGCGCTAATGACCTCCTTGTCCAACACGATGGCCATCACCCGGCCCACGTTTTCACGGGTGAACGTCGCCAGCCGCTCGGAGGGCTCGCCCGGCTTGAACTCGAAGGCAATTTGCGGCTGGTTCGTGTTGGGGTCGAAGGCAATTTCGGCGGAGCGCAGGTCAGCGCCCGTGAAGACCGTGTGGTAAACTTTCACGTTCTCCGTGTCGGTGATGGGCTGCTGCCCCCCGTAGTCGGTGACCACTTTTTCGCCCACTTGGGGAGCCTCGGCGGGGCTTCCAGCGTCTATGAACTCCAGCAGGCCCGTCTCGCCAAAGGTCGCAATGGCCCGGTCGGGGTCCTCGATGCCCGGCAACTCCACGATGATGCGGTTGTTGCCGGCCAACTGGATGACCGGCTCGGTGGTGCCGAGGGCGTTCACGCGGCGCTCGATGATGTCGCGAGCGGCCTGCATTCGGTCGGGGTCCACTTCGGTGCCCGGCGGCACATCGGCCTCCAGGACGACCTGCAACCCGCCTTGCAGGTCGAGCCCTTGGCGGTACTCGGCCGGGCGCTCGAACAGTGGCTGGCCGGTCAACGGGTTGGGAATGCGCACTTCTCTCGTCGAGGGCAACGCTAACCAGAAAGCCACAGCAGCCAGCACGAAAATCCCCAGCAATTGAAGGCCCACGTTCCGTTGCATCGTCTGCGCTTCTCCCTTACGTGTCGGTTTGGATTTTCTGCTGGCGCGGAAAACAGGCGCTATCAAAAACAGAGTGTTGGGAGAACTGGTTCCCAACACCGCACCTTTGCCCCGTTGGGTTCTCACACCAGCAGCACGCCGATTATAGGTGACAGCCAACATTGTGTCAAAAGCAAGAGGAAATTTTGCAACCCCACTCATCCAGGTCTCCTCTTCCGGGCGTATGCTTAGACAGAACGTGCCGGGCTAAAGCAAAGCCCAGGGCCGTAATGTCCAGCCAATGGCAAGTCCGCTCCACCCTCGAGCAGGGTTTTTCGTTTATCCAACAACTTCAGAAGAAAGCGAGGCCACGGTCAGGGCAATTGGCCCATAGCACGCCGGCTGCCAGGAATGGGGCAAGAGCCAAGTTTGTGCAGGATGAGGGGCAGAAGAAGGTGCGACGCACTTTTGGAAGTGCGTCGCACCTTAGCGCCTCCTTACACGCCTCCTGCCGAATTCCAGCACGGTGCCTCGGCACCGTGCGCTAAAAGGAAATTTTTTCAATCCGTGAAATCGGTGAAATCCGTGGTTAGAAAACCGGAAAGCCCTGCAGG
>WFWG01000364.1 GCA_015491235.1 Ardenticatenaceae bacterium | reverse complement strand
GCTTTAGCAGGCTTGTTTTCACAGTAGCCTGAGGCTTCAGCCTCAGGCTCCCCTGCACCCCGGCGACAGAACGTGCGCCGTTGGGTTTATTGGGTTTAGGTGTTGTACGAACGGCAAAAAACGAAAAGAGGTGTGGGGGGACACCCCCCACGCCTCCCGGCAGGGGGTTCCCCCCTGCACCCCCGGAATGAGGTGGTGCGGCGCCGCACATGTTCATGCGCTCGCCTCCGAGTCTCCGAAGGAGTACGTGACCTCATAACCATTTCCACGCCCAATTGGTATGTGTGCAAAAAGAATAGCGCTTCACGGGGACTCGGAAAAATTCTGTGCTCCCAATCCCAAACCAAAGTGCGGAAGAAGACCGGGAAGCGCAACGGCGTGTAAGGGAAAATGTCGTAAAGAGGAACCGATTTACAAGCGAGGGCGGCTGCACTGGCACCCTGTCCGTCAACGGGCTCGGGTGGCGCTAACAGGCTTCACGCAAAGCTTCCCTGCTGTTCTGTTTCGCCCTCCTCGCCCATCCAGCGAGCAAAAATGACGGTGAGGATAATGAGATAGGCCAGACTGGCCGGAATCCACATCACGATGCCACCGATTTGCTGGTCCACGAGCGGGGTCCACCCCCAGAGGCGCACCGATTGCTGCACGTAGCCCCGGTAGAAGGGCTGCTCGGCAAAGACGAGAATGGCGCCCAGGACGGCCACGGGCACTTTTTGGACGAAGATGTAGGCGATCTTCAGGAACGAAGTGGAAAGGCCATACCGAGGGCCCACAATGGGCCACCAGGAGAGCACGCCGGTGCCCAAGAACATCATGTGTTCGAGCACGTGAGCTAACTCGTTTCGCAGTGAAAGTTCGTAAAGGGCGGGCAAGTGCCACCCCAAAAAGGTGAGGTTGAAGACGAAGAAGACCAGCAAGGGATGGGTCAACCAGCGCAATACTCCGTCCACCACCCGTGAACGCACCAGGGGCGCAATAAGCCACTCCGGAAGGCCGGCCAACAGAAAGATAGGTACCGGAATGATGAGCAACAGGTGTTGAACCATGTGAACAGCGAAAGAGTAGCGTTCGCCAAGTTCGTCCAGCGGGGAGAGCATGGCAAAGGCTGTTAACCCGATGGCAAGCACAAAAGAAAATGCCTGCCCGCGTGAAAGGGGAGGAAGGGTCTCCCGTTGGCGCAGATAACGAGCACCGCCAAAATAGAGCAGGAGCAGCCCCACAAGCCCCACCACGATGGTTGGCTCGAACGTCCAGTCTGTCAGCCAGATTGTCCACGGTGGGTTGTAAACTTGCATGGTCCCGCTGTCCCGTCCCGCTCAGAAGAGCAACATGAAGGTGGAAACCAGAAGCAGGGCGAACAGAATACCCGTCGCAAACATGGTCGTGTACACGCGACTGTCGAACTTCAGGTGCATGTAGTAGCCGACCACGAAGCCACCCTTGGCAAGTGCGAAGGCCAAGAGGGCTGTGTTCGTGGCGATGTTGGGTAAGTTGAGGAGCTGTGTGACGTAATTCGACGTGACAGCCAATTCAAGCACGGTGAGCACGCTGAGCACGATGCCGATCAGCCAGTAGTTGGGATGAGTTCCTTCGTGCCGTTCCGCGGTCGGTGTGTGTTCGGCCATTGTCCTGTTGCCTCCTGCCTGTTCACCAGCGGATGAGGTAGACGATCGGAAAGATGAAGACCCACACCAGGTCCACGAAGTGCCAGTACAGCCCCGCTACGTCCACGGGGATGTAGTTGTCGGCGCCAAACTGTCCCCGCCACGCTTTGACCAGCGTGGCGATCAGCCACAGCACACCAACGGTTACGTGGGCACCGTGAAAGCCCGTCAGGGTGTAAAAGGTCATGCCAAACAAGTTCGACGTGAGCGTCAGGCCCTCGTGCATGAGCTTGCGGTACTCGTAGACCTGCACGCCCACGAAGAAAGCGCCCATCAGGATGGTCATCAGGAGCCAAAACCGCAACCCGCGCTGATCCCCCCGACGGGCGGCGTCCACGGAGAGCACCATCGCCAAGCTGCTGGTCAGCAACACGAAGGTGTTGAAGGCCGTCAACGGGATGTTGAGCAGTTCATGACCTGGACCAGAAGTCGAACGGCCGGAGTAGATGATGAAGACGGTGATCAGCGTCATGAAGAAGACCGATTCCGATGCCAGGAACGTCCAGAATCCCAGCTTGCGGTGGTCGAGCCCAAGGGTCGTGCCGTGTTTTTCGACCTGTGCCGTCATCTGTTCACCTCGTCGGGTCTAGTGATACCCTTCCTGCTGCACCCAACCGGCCACGCCAATGAGGAAGATGAGCACGCCCAACACCGTAATCACTGGCGTGTAGACGAAGCCCGCCGCAATGGCCGTCACGCCAAAGGCGACCACCAGCGGCCACCAACTGGCAGGGGGAAGGTGAATGTGCTCGTCGCGCTCGCTCATCGCGCGAACTTCGTCCGGCGTGTAGACGCGCTTTTCTGCCGCGTTCCAAAGTGGCCGACGACTGTTGATGGGCGGCAAGCCGTCAAAGTTGTGAGCGGGCGGGGGCGATGTGGTAGCCCATTCCAGCGTCCACCCCTCCCACGGGTTGTCGCCAGCCGCCTCGCCGTTCCGCAGGCTCTTCATGATGTTCAGCACAAAGAGCGCCATGCCGGCGGAGATGATGAAGGCACCGACAGTGGCCACGAAGTTCCAGAAGTCCCAACCCAAGCCAGCGCCATAAGTGGCGATGCGGCGGGGCATGCCGTCCAACCCCAGCCAGTGCATGGGGAAGAAGGTCAGGTTGAAGCCCACGAAAGTGAGCAACCAGTGGATGCGCCCCCACCGTTCGTCCAGCTTGCGGCCAGTGATCTTGGGGAACCAGTAGTAGAAGGCCGCCAGAACGGACAGGAGCACGCCGCCGAACAGTGTGTAGTGGAAGTGGGCCACGACGAAATAGGTGTCAGTGAGCTGCCAGTCCACCGGCACCGTGGCCAGGAAGATGCCGCCCAAGCCGCCAATCACGAACATGGCCACGAAGCTGACAGCAAAGAGCATGGCGGTGGTGAAGCGCAACGAGCCCCGCCACATGGTGAAAATCCAGTTGAAGATTTTAATCGCTGTGGGTACCGCGATGATCATGCTGGCGGCCCCGAAAGCGTAGGCCACTACTGGCGGCAGGCCAACGGCGAACATGTGGTGGGCCCACACCGTGAAGCTGATGAAGCCGATGGCCACTGTGGCGTAGACCAGCGCCGCGTAACCGAAGATGGGCTTGCGGGAGAAGACGGGAATAATCTCGGAGACCATGCCGAAGGCCGGCAGGATCACGATGTAAACTTCTGGGTGGCCGAAGAACCAGAACAAATGTTGCCACAAAATGGGCGTGGCCCCCACCTCAGCCGCGTAGAAACCGGTGCCGAAATTCCGGTCGAAGAAAAGCAAAATTTGCGCCACAGTCAGGCTTGGAAAGGCAAACACGATGAGGAAAGAGGTCACCAGCATGGTCCAAACGAAAACGGGCATGCGGTTCAGCTTCATGCCCGGCGCGCGCATGTTCAGAATGGTCACGATGAAGTTAATCGAGCTGCTGATGGAGGCGATGCCGGTCACCATCAAGCCCAAAATCCAGAAGTCCATCCCCTTGTGGGGGGAGAAGGTCTTGGACGTCAGGGGCGCGTAAGCGAACCAACCGGCGTCCGGCGCACCGCCGCTGAAGAAGCTGGCGTAGAGCAACAGGCCGCCCAGGATGAAGAGCCACACGCCCAAGGCGTTGAGGCGGGGGAAGGCCATGTCGCGCGCCCCGATCATCAACGGCACGACGTAGTTGCCAAAGCCGGCCAAGATGGGCATAGCGGCCAAAAAGATCATCGTCGTGCCGTGCATGGTGAGGAGTTCGTTGTAGGTTTGTGGATGCAAGAAGGCGCGCTCCGGCCCCGCCAGTTGGACGCGAATCAACAGCGCCTCAATACCGCCAATGATCAGAAAGAGCACGCCACCGGCTATGTAGAGGATGCCGATCTTCTTGTGGTCAACTGTGGTCAGCCAGTCAACAAGCGTTGACCACCAGGAAACGACACGCGGTACCGGTAGGGCTTCCGTTCGGGTTGCCATTTCCCACCTCTCACTTCAAGCTCTGCAAGTAAGCCACCAACGCCTCGACCTCCTCGGCCGACAGGGGCACGTTCTTCATCGTCTGCCACATGATGTTGCCCGGTTTAATGGCCTCGGAGTTGAACACCCAGCGGGCCACGCTTTCGTCCGTTCGTGGAATCACTCCCGCTACGGTGGTGCGGCTCGCGAAATGAGTCAAGTCAGGGCCAACGCGCCCTTGGGCTGCAGTACCTGCAATGGCGTGACATCCAGCACACCCCTTGCTCAGAAAGAGTTGCGCTCCCAGTTTGGCCAGCTCATCCTGTGGTTCTACAGCAGGCTGTTGCTGTTGTTCGACCCATGCTTGGAACTCCTCTTGAGGAAGGGCAAAGACTTTGAAGCGCATACCAGCGTGTTGCACGCCACAAAACTCCGCACATTGGCCGTGGTACTCGCCCGGCTCATCAGCCTGGAACCAGGTGCGGTTCTGTTGGCCGGGAACCACGTCCATCTTGCCGCCCAGGCGGGGCACCCAGAAGCTGTGGATCACGTTGTCCGACTCCAGGAGAAACTCCACCGGCTGTCCCACCGGGATGTAGAGTTCGTTGGCGGTGCGGATGCCGTACTCCGGATACTCGAACTCCCACCACCACTGCTTGCCCCGCACAATGACCTGCAACCCGTCGGAAGGGGACGCGGCCAACGTAGTCATGGTCTGCCAGAAGACCACCAGCACGAAGAGCAGGGCGATGGATGTGCCAGCCGTCCACGTCAACTCCATGAGCGTGTTGCCGTGAATCTGCTCAGGAGCCGGGTCGTCGGGCGTGCGCTGGCGGTAACGCAGGACCACGTAGAGAATCAACCCCTCCACGACAACGAAGACGATAACCGCCACTGCCAACTCAATGTTGTGCAGGCGGGCGACCAGGGCGGCCTGCTTCGAGGCCGGATTAAGAAACCAAGGAGGGTCGTCGGCAAACGCCAGCGTTGGAAAGAGTACACTCGCGAGGAGACTCCCTACGACAATGGCCACTAGTTGTGGCCACTTCCTGAGCCGTGTACCAATTGTCCTCATCCACATGAACGTTGCACCCCTTGTTCAGGAATTTGAGCGGGAAAGCCGACCGACAAGCTCCCGTCGTTTTCGCGACGGAAGCCTGTCGGTCCACAAGACTATGAGCGCAACCACTTGAAGAAACGATCGAGAATGGCGTATGCACTTAGCAAAGCCATCAGCAGCAGGGAGACGATCAAGCCAGCATACCACGGATCCAGCAATTTTTCCATACGCCCCTCCACCTTTCTGCGCGTTGTGCGAGATTATTCGGTGGACGCCTGAATTAGTGCTCCTCTTCGGTGCCTCCCTCCAACTGAATGACAAGGCGCGTCAACCCGATGGTGAACGCCAGCCCGAAGAACGCCCAGAAGAGGAGCAGGGCAAAGAAATTCCATCCTTCCATGTCGGACACCTCGGCTATGGGCTTCCTTCTTCTCTCGATATGCCAATATTACATTTCTTGACCCGAAACGTCAAATTGTGCGGATTGGAACAAATGGTGTTCAGTTGTTAAACCAAGTGCGCGAAGGTGTTGGTCGAAAAGTCCTGTGGCAATACGTTCACGGCATGACATTCCGGCAGCAATTGGTATAATAGGGCGTTTCGGAAGGACCGAGGCGCTGGAAACTGGAAGAATTTGGGGAGGGTGACGTGAGCGCGTTCGGGCCAGAGACGCTTGTCGTGGGGGCCATGCTGGTCACAGGGGCGGGCTTGGCCGCGCTGGTGTGGGGCCGAGCTCGTCTGTCTGGCCAATTTCGGTTGGCCGCGTGGCTGGCCGAGATGGTGCTGTTGGTCGTCCTGGCGCTGCTGGTGGGCAGCGCTGTGGCGGCCCGGCTCACGGTGCCGTTGCTGCGCCTCCCCGCGTCGCCCCCTCGTGCGCTCGTCGCCTTCACGGCCACGCCCATGC
>WFWG01000363.1 GCA_015491235.1 Ardenticatenaceae bacterium | reverse complement strand
GGACCTGTGACCGGGACACTCCTGGCGGGCCTCATTCAAGAGACCATCGCGGATGTGGAACGCACCGTTGCGCGTGCCGAGGCGGCCATGCAAAAGGCCCAACGGACGGGTGACGACATGTACGTGGACGCCGCAGCCGTCAACCTCCACACCTTCTCCACGGGGCTGGCACACCTCTTCGAGACAATTGCCCGCGAGATAGACGGCTCGCTCCCCAGCGGACCGTCCTGGCTTACCGACTTGTTGCGTCAGATGGCCGCCGACGTTCCCGGCGTGCGCCCTGCTGTCCTCTCGCGTGCCAGCCGTGACTGTCTCGAGGAGTATCGCAGCTTTCGCCACGTGGTGTGCCACATCTACATGTTCAACCTGCACCCAGGACGGGTGCGGCTGCTTGTTTCAGAACTTCGCGCCTGTTTCGAGCGTGTACGGGCCGACCTGGAACGGTTTGCCGAGGTCATCGCCCGCATAGACGACGCCGACCAACCAGACGGAGAATAGCCCATGCCCGATACAACGGCATACGACGCCATCATCGGCCTGCGTTGCCTCATCTGCGGCGCGGAATACGCCCCAGACGAGGTGCGCTACGTCTGCCCACACCACGGCAACGAGGGCATTCTCGACGTGCGCTACGACTACGCCACCCTTGCCGCCCGCACCGACCGCAACGCCCTCGGTGAGCAGCGCAGCATGTGGCGCTACCTGCCACTGCTCCCCGTCGCCGAGCCGCGCTTTATTCCCTCGCTCGACGTGGGGTGGACGCCCCTCTATCGGGCCGCGCGCTTGGGCAACGCACTGGGCCTGCCCCACCTCTGGGTGAAGGACGACGGGCGCAACCCGACCGCTTCGTTCAAGGACCGTGCCAGCGCGCTGGCCGTGGTCAAGGCGCGCGAGTTGGGCGAGCAGGTCATCACCACGGCCAGCAGCGGCAACGCGGCGGCGGCACTGGCGGGCATGGCGGCCAGCGCCGGGCTGGAAAGCGTGATTTTCGTGCCGGCCAGCGCCCCCCAGGCCAAAATCGCGCAACTGCTCATCTACGGCGCGACGGTTGTGCTCGTCGAGGGCACCTACGACCAGGCGTTCGACCTCTGCATCGAAGCCGCCAACCGTCGCGGCTGGTATTGCCGCAACACGGCCTACAACCCCTACATGACTGAAGGGAAGAAGACCGCCGCCTACGAGATCGCCGAGCAACTGGGGTGGGACGCGCCCGACCGCGTCTTCGTGGCCGTGGGCGACGGGTGCATCATCGGCGGCTTGCACAAGGGCTTTGCCGACCTGCTGGCGCTGGGCTGGATCGAGCACATGCCCCGCCTGATGGGCGTGCAGGCTGAGGGGAGCGCCGCGCTCTACGAGGCGTGGCGGCGGGGCACGGACGAGGTCACGCCCATCACGCCCCACACCATCGCCGACAGCATCAGCGTGGGCCTGCCGCGCGACCGGCTGAAAGCGCTGCGCGCGGTGCGCGAAACCGGCGGCGCCTTCATCGCCGTCTCCGACGAGGAGATTCTGGCCGCCATGCGCGACCTGGCCCGCCTGACGGGCGTCTTCGCCGAACCCGCCGCGGCGGCGGCGCTGGCCGGTCTGCGCCGCGCCCTCGCCGACGGGCAGGTGCATCCCGACGAGCGTGTGGTGGTGCTCGTCACGGGCAACGGCCTGAAGGACATCCCCGCCGCCATGCGCGCCGTGGAAGGCGAGGGGAAAGCGGTACGCCTGCCCCCAACCCTCGAAGCATTGGAGGCGTGGCTGGCGAGAAGCACCGCGTGAAGCCCCTTTTCCGGCCAAACAGTCGGAGTCGTGCCCACACGAGGCATATGCTGACATGTGAAATTTCGCCCAAAAGGTAGGAGCGATGGAGGAACTGGAACGAGAACTGACCGAAGTTACAGATGAACTTCGGCGCGTGCAGCAGGCTCTGCGCGAGACAGCAGCCGAGTACGCCGCCCTGCGCGAAGAGGAGAAACCGGACAAGCGGGCCCTGGACCAACTCGAAGCCCGCCTGGCCGAACTGCGCCAGCAGCGCAACGCCTTGCAGGACCGCCACCTGACCCTGCGCCGCCGCCTGGCCGGAAAAACAGAACGTCCGCGCCAGGATAGCTCGCCCGTCGCGGTGCCCCCTGAACCGGGCCACCGGTCGCTTCCCCTGGGGCGAGCGGTGTTGGCGTTTCTGCTGGTGTTCGGCCTCGTCGTGAGCGTGGGGTTGGGTGCCCTGTGGGGGGTAACTCGCCTGCTGGCCCCGCCGCCCGTGGAAGGGGTCGTGTCGCAGGCAGGGGAGGCCGAGGCCAGTTTCCAGGAGGAACCCAAAACGCTGGAGCAGCGCCTGATCGGCCTCTACCTGGCCTTACGCCGTGACGAAATCGCCCGCCCGGCCGGCGACGACGACACGCCCGTGGTCTTCGTGGTAGAGCCAGGCGAGACCGCGGTTACCATTGCCCACCGCCTGGAGCAACAGGGCCTGATTACCGACGCCACCCTCTTCCGCCGGTTATTGATCTATCGCGGAGCCGACCAGAAGCTGGCCGCCGGCACCTACCAGTTGCGCCGCAACATGACCATGGACGAAATCATCCTGGCTCTGCAAGCTGGACGGCCAGAAGAAGTGGCCGTCACCATCCCCGAGGGCTGGCGCGCCGAGGAGATCGCCGCCCACCTGGAGGCCCAGGGACTCTTCCCGGCCGACGCCTACCTGGCCCTGGTGCGCGACCCGTCCCGCTTCCGGGACGAGTTCCCCTTCCTGAGCGAACTTCCCCCCGGCGCCACGCTGGAGGGGTTCCTCTTCCCCGACACCTACCGCGTGGTGAAGAACGAGGCTGACCCCGAGGCCTTCATCCGCATGCAACTGGCCACCTTCGACCGGCGGGTGAGCGGCGAGTTGCGCGAGGCCATCACCAACAAGGGCATGACCCTCTACGAGGCCATCACCCTGGCGAGCATCGTGGAGCGGGAGGCCGTGGTGGAGGATGAGCGCCCCCTGATCGCGGGCGTCTTCCTGAACCGCTGGCGCGACGGCATGTTGCTCAACGCCGACCCCACGGTCCAGTACGCCCTGGGCTACCAGGAAGAGCAGGGAACCTGGTGGAAGCGCCCCCTCACGCTGGAAGACCTGGAGGTGGACTCGCCCTACAACACGTACAAACATCCCGGCCTGCCGCCGGGCCCCATCTGCAACCCCGGCCTGGCAGCCATTCGGGCCGTGGCCCTGGCCCCGCCTACGGATTATTACTACTTCGTGGCGCGGGGCGACGGGACCCACGTCTTCGCCAAGACGCTGGAGGAGCACCTCCAGAACGTGGAGCGCTACCAGCGGTAGGGGCTCACATTTCCCCCAACTCAGCCCGGGTCTGCATGTAGCGCAGGATGTCGTTGCGCCGGATGAGGCCCAGCAGGCGGTGAAACTCATCTACGACCGGCACCTGGTGGATGTCTGCCTGCGTCATCAACTGGAAGGCGTCCCACAGGGTGTCCGTGGGGGAAACGGTCCGTAGCCGCTCGGAGGGCGTCATCACGCGCACGACAGGGGTGTGGCCGTGGTTGGGCCGGGGCACCTTGCGCATGTCCCTCAGCGTCACGATGCCCACGATGCGGCCGTCGTCGGCCACCAGGTAGGCGCGCTCGCCCTCGTGCAAGAAGCGCTCGGCCAGCCCCGCCAGCGTCTCGTCCGGCGAAGTGAGGGGCACGTGAGAACGCATGAGGTCTCGCACCAGCACCTCCTTCAGCAGCCGCTCCAGGAGAACCTGCCGGTACGACATGCGGGCGGCGTTCAGCAGGAACCAGCCGATGAAGGCCAGCCACAGGCCGTTGAAGACCAGGCCGCGCAGGGCCAACAACGCCCCAAAGAGAATGAACCCCCAGGCGACCAGTTCCCCCACACTGGCGGCGATTCGCGAGGCCCGGGCAAAGCTGCCCGTCGCCGCCCACACCAGGCTGCGGAAGATGCGCCCTCCGTCCAGCGGGAAACCGGGAATCAGGTTGAAGATGGCCAGCAGCACGTTCACCAGGCCCAGGTAGCGGGCGAGCGCGCGCACGTAGATCACGGGAACAAGCAGCCCAACCAGCAGAAATACAAATCCAATGGCCAGGCTGGTCGCCGGTCCCACAACAGCGATCATGAACTCGTCGCCAGGCCGCCGGGGTTCGCTTTCCAACTCGGCCACGCCGCCGAAGATGAAGAGGGTAATGCCCCGCACCCGCTGCCCCAGCGCCTGCGTCATCAGGCTGTGGGCCAGCTCGTGGAGCAGGACCGAGAGGAAGAAGAGCAGGCTGGTAACCAGGCCCACCAGCCAGTAGGCCGGTGTGGGCCAGTGCGGGTAGCGGGCCGGAAAGTAGGAGGCGGCCAGCGAGAAGGTGACCAGCGCGAAAATCAGCAACCAGCTCGCGTCAATGTAAATCGGAATGCCGAACAGGCGAGCAACGCGCAGGCGACTCTGGATCATGGGAAAAACCCTTTCTCCCGTTTGCTCTTTTTCGCCCTTCGAGTATATCTTATTCTCAACACGGCCCAAACACAACTTTAGGTGGTATTAGGTGCGACGCACCTCGCAGGTGCGTCGCACCTAAACGCACCTAAAAGAAGGAGGGACCTCGATGGACATCGCTCGAATGGCTCAAACGCTGGCTCCACTGGTGCCCTACCTGCTGAAGGGCGGAGTGGAACTCGCCAAAAGTGCAGCCGGCGAACTGGGCAAGAACCTGGGCACCGACGCCTGGGACGGGTTGAAGGCCCTGGCCGACAAAATCCGGCAGAAAGCCGAGGACAGGCCCGCCCTGAAAGAGGCCCTGGCCGACGCCCAGGCCACCCCACAAGACGAGGAGGTTTTGGCGGCCTTCCGCTGGCAATTGAAGAAACTGCTGGCCGACGACCCGGAACTGGCCGCCGAGGTGGCGTGCCTGCTGGCGGGGGCGATGCCCGGCAGGCGAACAGTCATCGCTTCCGGCGAGCGTTCCGTCGCCGTCGGCGGGGACGTGAGTGGGAGCACCATCATCACCGGGGATCAGCCCCGCACAAAAGCGGACAAACCCCGCGGCATTGTTCTCCAGCCGGTGGAGTCCAGCATGATTCACGCCGTGGGGTACGACCCCGAACGGCGCCTTCTGGAGGTGGTCTTCAACAGCGGCCGGGTGTACTGCTACGAGGATGTCCCGCCCGAGGTCTACGAGGCCCTGATGGCCGCGGAATCGAAGGGACGCTTCATGCGAGCAGACATCATTGATGTGTATCCGTATCGTCGCGGGCCGTGTTAATCTCCTGAAAGTGTTCGGAAACCCACATGAAAGCTACCGTCACCGTTCGGCGGAGCCATGATGCTCACACGGGAGCACAGAGAACGCGGAGAGGAGGGAAACAGCCTCCCTGTGTTCTCCGTGTCTCTGTGTGAGTCCTCTACGGTACCGGCGGCCGGAATCGGGTGGAGAAAGAGGAAAATGACGGATCAACCGGTGAACCTTCAGGACGTTCTCAAGCGAATAGAAGACGGAACGCACACCGACCAGGACCTGGAAGCCCTGCGCCGCGCCATCGAACGGGGACAGGTCATTGTGGTAACCGGCGAACGGGCTGTGGCGATTGGGGGAAATGCGAATGATGTAATTATCATCATCGGAGACCAGAATGTAGTGGTGAAAGGCCCTAGCGCCGAGACACTACGTGCGGTGTTTGCCGAGTTCCTCGGCTCACCCCGACCTCGCATTCCCACTGCCGAGCTACTCCTCCCTTACCTGGACTGGCTCATCCGCCAGCACAGCACCCTAGAGCTGCGCGGCATCCGCCGCGCCGGCCATGCCCCCGCCGTGCCCCTGGAGCGCGTCTACGCCGCCCTTCAGGCCGAAGCCGTGGCCGCCAGCGAGTGGCAGGAGAGCCGCCGCCTGCTGGACGACGAGTTCGCCGAGTGGCTGCAGCGCCGGGGCCTGGACCACCTGGACGAGGTGGAGAAGCGCCGCTACCGCTGGCGCTTCCTGGCCGGCCACCCCCTAATGCCCGCCCTGGAGGAGCGCGATCGCCCCCGCCTCTTCGGCGACCGGGAGCCCGAGACGCTCAACCTGGCCGAGGCCGTGCGCCGCTATCGCTGGCTGGTCATCCTGGGAGACCCCGGTAGCGGCAAGACCACCCTCGCTCGCTGGCTGACCCTGCAACTGGCCCGCGCCCTGCGCGACGGGCAACCTCGCGTCCTGGTCCCCGCCCACCATGTGGACCCGCAGGCCAACGAGGACGCCGCTCCCGTGGACCTGGGCCCCGCCCGCCTGCCGGTGCTGGTGCGCGTGGCCGACTACGCCGAGGCCCGCCGCAACGCCGCCGAGCGGGGCGAGGCGCCGCCTTCCCTGCTGGAGTTCCTGGGACGGCACGGCTGGCAGGGGGAATTCCCCACCTTCCCCCGAGGGCACGAGCACCAGGGTGAGCGCCTCCCGCCGGACGCTTTGAACCACCTCATCCGCGAGCACCTGGACCGCGGTCGAGCGCTGATCATCCTCGACGGCCTGGACGAAATCACGACGGCCGACGACCGGGCCGAGATCGTGCGGGCAGTCGAATCCTTCCTGCGCGATTGGGTGACCACGCCGGGCGGCCTCTCCCCCTTCGACCGGCCCGACCGCCCCTGGCACGCCCTGCCGGCCGATGCGCCCGCCGAGCGCGGCGGCAACCAGATTGTGATTACCAGCCGCATCGCCGGCTACCACGCTGCCCCCCTCAGCGGCCGCCTGACCCACGTCACCATCCAGCCCATGAGCGACGCGGCCATCAACCGCTTCTGCGAGGCCTAGACGCTGGCCGTCCACCACCTGCTGGCCGACCCCGGCGAGAGCGAGGAGGCGGTGGCCAAACGGGCCGCGGCCGAGGCCACATCCCTGCAACGGGCCATCCACGACCCCAACCGCCCCGGCCTGCGTGAACTGGCTGGCAACCCCCT
>WFWG01000362.1 GCA_015491235.1 Ardenticatenaceae bacterium | reverse complement strand
GAATACATGGCGTTTGTAGACCCAATTGGTATTCCACGCCTGAAGGTGAGACCGGGACCCGCACGATAACCCGCGTGCCCTGGCCAGGGCGGGTGGCAAGCGTGAACTGTCCCCCCACGCTCCGCGCGCGCTCACGCATACTGGCAAGGCCCACGTGGTGCCGCCCCCACGTGAGCGCGGGGTCGAACCCTTGACCGTCGTCTGCCACCGTCAACTCCACGTAGTCACCTTCCCGAACCAAGTGGACCCACACGTGACGCGCCCTGGCATGGCGCCGCACGTTGGTCAGCGCTTCCTGGCTGATGCGCAGGAGCTGGAGGGCCACCTCTGGCGGAAGTTTCCCCGGGTCCTGGATGTTGGAGCCGTCCACAGTGAGCCCTGTGCGGCGGGCGAAGTCCTCGAGTTGGAGTTGCAGGGCGCGCGCCAGGTCACCGTCCTCTTCCACGTTCAGGCGCAGCCCGTCAATGGCCTCGCGCACGTCCAGGTATGCCTCAGCAATGGCCCGGCGGAGCTCCGCTACCTCATCCTTCACCTGTGCCTCTTGCCCTTCTGCCAGCAGCCGCTCCAGGCGCTCTGCCTGCATACTCAGGTAGCCAAGCGTCTGGGCCAGGCCGTCGTGCATCTCCCGGGAGAGGCGATACCGCTCCTCCAGGACCGCCATCTGGCGGAGGCGGGAGTAGAGCTGCGCGTTGCGGATGGCCAGGGCGATCTGGTGGCCAATGGCCAGCAGCAAGTCGCCGTGTTTGTGCGAAAATGTGCCAGGACGAGTGGCGCCCAGGAAGAGTGCCCCCAGCGTTTCTCCCTCTGCTTGTAGCAACACAGTGGCCGTCGAAGCCAGGCCCTCCTCATCACTTCGCTCGCGAACGGTGAGCACCCTGGACGCTTGCCGGGCCTCCGCCACGGCACGGAGCACCACGCCAAACGATGGGGCGCTCAAGCCCTCCCCCAACCCCACGTGAGCGCGCACCGTCCACGTGTTTTCGTCCCCTTCGGCCAGCAAAATGGCGCCGGCTTGGGCGCCCCACCCTGCCACCGTCGTCTCCAACACGCGCTCGACCAGAACGTCCAAGTCCTGACGCTCCTGGGTAATGCGGTCCACGGCGTAGAACGTGGCCGTCTGGCGGGATCGCAGGCGCACTCCTTCCAGGGCTGCGCTGATTTCGGCGCCCAGGATGCTGATGAGGTTCAACTGGTCCGTCGTAAGGGGGGCTGGACGTTCCAGGTAGGCGGCCACGATGCCGGTGCGCTCCTGGCCGCGTCCCAGTGGCAGGCAGACGACCTGTTGGACGAAGCTGGCCCTCCCTGCTTGTTGCAGTGCCATCAACAGCGGGCAATCCTGCACCAGCAGGGCGGTAAGCGGGCGGCATTGCCGGCACCGTTCGGCGGGAAAGTTGTGCTGAAGGCAGTGGCGAAGAGCACAGACGGCCGCTTCGTCAAGCCCCCACGCCATTTCCAGTTCAGCGCGTTCCTTTTCGGGGTCGAGGGTGACAACTGTGGTGGCGCGGGCGTTCAACAATGCGACGGGCACTCGCGCCGCAATTTCGAGGAGTTCCTGCACGTCTGCTGCGCTGGCAACCCGCCGCCCCACTTCCAAGATTGTCTCGAGTTGGCGGCGCGTGCGCTCCAGTTCGGCGCGGGCCCGCTCGAGTTCCCGTTCCGTTTGTTCCTGCCTGGCGCTCACGTGCTTCAGCCAGGACCACCCCGCCCATACCACTGTCAACGTGACTACGAGGCCGTAAGCAAGCCACAGCGGAAGAACGTTCCATTCCTCGGAAAAGCGACCGAGCAGGACGTGAAGCCCTGTCAGCGACAAGGCCACCAGCGCTGAAGCGGCCAGCAATCTTGTTCGCCCAAATCGCAAGACATGTCGGCGAAAGGACCCCACAAACGGGACAGTGTTCACTTCCCCCTCCTGACCCGGCGCTTTGTTCGATTGTATCATTCAGCAGAAAGCCCGTCAATTTCCTGTTTGCGCTTTTCCCGAGTTCCCACTTGCTTTTTTGCTCCTTCCAGTGTATAACCAAGAAAACCTTGTGTTCCGGTTCCCTCACAGGTATCGTCGTGAAGGCAGGGCATAAGGTGCCCAAAGTAGTCTCCTTTTGACGTTCGTTTGGCAAACATGTGCGTACAAGGTGGAAGGTAGCCTTCTGTGTCTTAGAAAAGGGGGCGTTCATGGACATCCGCGAGTATCCTCGCCCGCCCGGTGACACAGGGCTTGGCATTCACTGGTCAGCCGGTCCGGTGGCCGCTGTTCCCCTGGACGAAATTCGCCGGCGCTGGCTCCCCGAACTCCTCGCCATGAACATCAAATGGGTCAAGTGCTTGCACGACGGCGCTGAAGGGCTGGTGGAAGAGTTGCGGGCCAACGACATGATGCCCATTGTGCGCCTCTACCGCTACCAGCCGAATCCCGGTCGCCTGGATCGAGAACTCCAGGAGCGGGTGAAGCGCCTGTTGGCGGCCGGCGCCGTCTACTTCGAGGTCAACAACGAGCCCAACCTGCGGGAGGAGTGGCGCCCTGGTGAGTGGGAGGCGGCCGGGGAGCGGCTGCCCGAAATCGTGGCCGAACACTGGATTGCCGACGCCGAGTACGTCTTGGAGCAAGGTGGCCTGCCGGCCTTTCCAGCCCCCACGCCCGGCGGCCACTGGGACGACGTAGACTTCATGCGCCGGGCCCTGGGCTACGTGGCCGAGCGCGGCCGTGCTGACCTCTTTCAGGCCGGGGCCTGGCTGGCCGTCCACAACTACTTTTTCAACCACCCGCCCGATTATCCCTACGACCCGGTCAACCAGTACGGCGAGCCGCTCACCGCCGAAGAGTGGGAACGCTACAACTTCCGCGAACCCCTCGACGTGGTCAACCGGCGGCGCCGTCAAGGGCGCGCGCCCGGCCGCACGCTGCGCGAGGACAGCAACGGCTTCCTCAAGTACCGCGCGTACCGGGACCTCTTCGTGGAAATTTTCGGCTTCGAGGTGCCCGTGCTGACCACCGAGGGGGGCGCTGTGATGGGGCGCACCCAGGACCTGCGCTACCCGCCCATCAACACCGACCTGCACGCCCGTTATAACCTCTTCGGCTTCATCCACATGGCCGATGCCCCCGACTATTACTTCTGCAACTGCCCCTGGCTCTTGGCCAACCAGCTTCTGGGCCACGGTGACCTGGCCTGGGAAAACGACGCCTGGTACTCGGAACGCTGGCCGGGCGGACATTTGCCCATCGTCCAGGAGATCAAACAGCGGGCCCCTTGGCCCGAGCGCAAGCCAGCCCGCCACCGGCCTGGCGCGGTGGCCGTGCGAATCGAAGGCGGCGCTGGCCACACGGTGGTCGTGCGCCGCGCGCCGGAGGGCCACTTCGTGGCCGACGCGCAAGTGGACGCCACGGGAACCGCACGGGTTGGTGGGCTGGCGCCGGGGCGTTATCGCGCCGAGATTGTGGGCGCACGGGTGGAATCCAATGATATTGACATAAATGACAGCGAGGTGCTCCTGACCCTCACGGCTCCACCCCGCCAGAGTCGCGTCGAGGGGCAGGTACACGGTGCCGAGGAGCCGCTGGAGGTGCGCCTGCTGGTGCAGGACGACGGCGAGGAGCGCCTCGTGCGGCGGGCGCGCGTGCGGCCAGGAGAACCTTTCACCTTCGATCGCCTGTGGGCGGGGCGTTACCGCCTGGTGCTCACCTCCGACCCACCCGTTGAGTCCGAACCGTTCGAGTTGGACGGGCGCAACCAACATCGCGTGGAGTTGGTGGTGCCGCGCCGCCAGTGGCGCTACCGCGTCGAGAATCCCAGCGGCCAGCAGCCCACCGACCAGCGGCGCTCGGTGCTGGTGGTGGTGCTGCCGGAGGGCGTGGGCCCCACGGTGCGGGTGGACGCGCCCTGGGCCGTGCTCACAGCGCGTGTCGGCAACAAGCCAGAAATCAACCCCCGCGCCGCCGTGCTCGACGCCCTGCCAGCGGGCACCTACCGCGTTCAGGTGGAGGGCGTGCCGGGCAGCGTCACCCTCTTCTTGGACGGCCAGAGCACGGCTACGGTTTTTCTGGAGCCTGAGGAGATTGTCGAGGAGCCCGCGCTGGGCCGCCTGCGTGGGCTCCTCGAGGGCCAGAACGTGGCGGGTGTGGAAGTGGTGCTGCGGCGCGAGGGGCAGGAATACGCCCGCACTCAGACCGACCCGGGCGGGGGCTTCATCTTCGAGGAGTTGCCCGCCGGGCGCTACACGCTCTTCGTGCCCTCCTTGAACGTGGAGAGCACCCCGTTCGAGTTGGACGGACGCTCGGCGTTGGCGTTCCGGTTGCCTGTGGGGGCGCCTCCTGTCCCTTCGCCGGAACCAACCTCAGCGTCCGGCGGTGAGGCTCCAGGTGCTCCCGTGCTGAACACGTACCTTTGGCTGTGGTTCCCCCCGGACTTTCAGGGGGAGCCAGCCCTGCTCTATGACGTAGTCGTTCCCTTTGCCGTGGAGCACGGTTGGAGCCTGGGGTTTTCGGCCGCGCCCGCTCGCGTGGCCCGGCGTGCAGCGGTCGTCGCGCTGGCAGGCCAGCCGCCGGCGCTCGAGGCGGAAGCCGAAGTCGTCATCGGCCGCGACCCCCTGGAGTTGGGCGCCCGTTTGCAGCGTCTGGCCGACCGCTGGGCGCAGGTTCGCGTGCGGCCCTTTGGAACCGTGCGGGGCCGCTTGGAGAACGCGCCGGAGACGGCCCGCGTGGTCCAACTCTGGTCCGACGACGTGCTGGTAGCCGAGCGTCCCCTGGACGAGCATGGCAACTTCTGGTTCGACCGCGTGCCACCCGGCCGGTACGTGGTGCGGCTGGCAAACGTGGAAGGGGTGAACTGGCCGGTGGAAGTGGAGGCGGACGAGACGTGCCAAGTTGGCTTGGTGTGGCCCGGCACGCGCCGCCTTGAGGGCATGGTCGCCCGGCGAGCGTCGGCCCCCTTGAGCCGGTACGTGCTCGTGGGGCGTACCAGCCGTCCGCTGGCCCAGGCGACGGTGCGGCTGGTGCTGCCGTGGCTGGCCGCGGCCGCGTGTGTGCTGGGCTTCCGCCCCCAGGAAGCCGCCGGTGCTCAGGCTGTGCTGATTCTGGCTTACGAGCAGGAGGTGCCACCGACCGTCGAGGCCCAACTTCGCGAAACGGGCGCACAGGTGCAGCGCTTCGTCCCCGCCACCCTGGCCGATCTGGAGGCGCGCCTTCGGCTGTTCTTGGGCTTATCCTAGCCAGCAGGCGCGACGCACTTGCCAAGTGCGTCGCGCCTTGGAATCCGTGGTTTTGATGCAAGGAGGAAGAACCGTGCCGCCTGACTTCCCCGGTGCTATCTGGCGACCATCACCCAACAAGGAACCGCGTCCCTCGAATGCGAAGGTGGACACCGTGGTGTTGCACGCCACAGGAGGCGCTCTCGAACCTTCCCTGAACTGGCTCCTCAACCCCCGCAGCCAGGTCTCGGCCCACTACCTGATTGCCAAAGATGGCCGCATCTTCCAGCTCGTGAACGAGCGCGAGCGCGCCTGGCACGCCGGTGAATCACGTATGCCGCCGCCCGACAACCGCTGGAATGTCAACGATTTCTCCGTGGGCATCGAACTGGAGAACGCCGATGACGGGCGTGACCCGTATCCGTCCGCTCAAATCGAAACGCTGGTGCGCCTGCTCAAGCACCTTATCAAGCGTTACAACGTCCCGCGCCGCAACGTCGTCACCCACGCTCAGATTGCTGTTCCCAAGGGCCGAAAGGTTGACCCTCGGGGGCTCGACGTGAAGAGCCTGCTCGACCGCGTCTATGCGGAGTTGGAGCGCGAGACGAAGCGGGTGGGCACGCTGGTGGTCAACCGCCCCCTGGTGGGCCTGCACGCCCGCAACGACGCTACCTTCACGGAGACCGACTACCGTGTCATCGCCGAGGCCCGCATCGAGGGCCTCAAGATGCTGAGCATCACCAGGCCGGAGGTTTACCGGCGCTGCCGGCAAATCAACCCCAAGATGGAGTTCATCGTGCGGCTCTACAAGCACATGCCGGTTGACCCCCGCGCTGTCAAGCCGCCGCGTCCCAACTTTGGCCCCGTTTCCCCCCAGGCCTTCGCCGACGAGTTCCGCGACATCATCAACCGCCTCTACGAGACGTTTGGCGTCGTCAAGTTTGAGGTGCACAACGAGCCCAACCACCTGACCGGCCTGGAGGGGTGGGGCCAGGAGGAACCCTTTGCCCGCGAGTTCAACGAGTGGTACAAGCGCGTCTTTGCCATCTTGAAGGAACGCCACCCCTTCGCCCTCTTCGGCTTCCCCGGCCTGGCCATTCCTCACAAGGACCTGGAGTGGCTGGACTGGTGCCGTGAGGCCATCGAGATGAGTGACTGGCTGGGGTGCCACGTTTACTGGCAGACGCCGCCCCAAGCGCCGGAGACGTATAAGAGCGACACGTGGGGTCTGCGCTTCAAGCATTACCACGCCAAGTATCCCAACAAGCTCATCGAGATCACCGAGTACGGCAACTCCAACGGCCAGAGCGGCTTGCCCCTACCTGCTGAAGAGCAGGCCCGGCAGTACGTCTGGTGGCTCAACCACATTCAGCAGTACCCGTACATTGGCTCGGCCCATGCCTTCATCGCCACTTCCCCCGACCAGCAGTGGATCAATGACCGCTTCACGTGGGCCGACGACCGCGCGGGCCGCCTCTTCCCCGTGGTGCAGGCTGTGGGCCAGCAGGTGCGCCGGCCGCCCCTGCCGCCCGAGTGGGGCGTGGTGTGGCAGGGCTTTGGCTTGCCAGAATCCGTGACGGCGGGGGAGGCGCTAACCGTGAGCGGCACGGTAACCAACGCTGGCCGGCGTCCCTGGCGCCAGAATGGCCCCAGCCGCGTCATCCTCATCCAGCGCTGGCTAACGGCCGACGGCCAGCGGCGCTTGGGCGACCCCCTCTACATTCTGCTCCCCCACGACGTGCCTCCTTCAGGGGAGGCGCGCTTGAACCTGCGGGTCACCGTGCCGTCCCAGCCTGGTGACTACCTGCTGCGCTTCGACATGTACGACGTGAACGGCAATCGGTATCTCACGGCGTATGGGGCGCCCTTCCTGGTCTACCGCGTCAAGGTGCAGCCCCGCGCGCCCAAACGACCGCTTCTGCGGGCCGAATGGGGAGATTTCCAGGTGCCGGAGCGGGTGGAGGCCGGCAGCCGGGTTCCCATTACCGTCACCGTCAAGAACACCGGCAGCGCCACCTGGCGGGCCGGCGGGGAGCCCCTCAAGGGGGTCGTACACCTGGGTTACCACTGGCTGGCGTCCGACGGCCGCGCCATTGAGGGCGCCACGCGGGGCGTCTTGCCCCACGACGTGGCGCCCGGCCAGACGGTCACCCTGCGGGATGTCGAGATCGTGGCGCCCGAAGCGGCTGGAACTTACACCTTGCGCCTGGACATGGTGAGCGAGCTGGTGGCCTGGTTCCACCAGGTGGGCGGCCGACCGCTCCTGGTGGAGGTGGCCGTGGAGCCGGCCCGTCCAGCTCTGGCCCTCGAGTGGGTCTCCGTGGACCTGCCAACGCGCATGACGGCCGGCGAGACGGTCACCGGCCGCGTGACCGTGCGCAACACGGGGCGCGAGACCTGGGTGGCCCAACGCCCCGATGGGCGGGGCATCGTGCGCCTGGGCTACCACTGGCGCACGCCCGACGGGCGGCCCACCAGCGGCTGGGCCGACCTGCGCACCCCCTTGCCTCGCGACGTGGCCCCTGGCGAGGAGGTAACCTTCGACCCCGTGCGGGTGGCCGCCCCCGCTGCGCCGGGGCGCTACCGCCTCGACCTCGACCTGGTCAAGGAGGGCGTGGCCTGGTTCGGGACGCCGCCGGAGGTGCCGGGCAGCTTCCTCGTGGAGGTGGAGCCAGCCAAGCCCGAAGTGCCGGAGGTGCGCTACGGCGTGGAGTACGTGGCCCACACCGTGCCAGCTACGGTGCAGGCGGGCCAACCCTACACCGTGGCCCTCACCCTGCGCAACACCGGCACCTTCCCCTGGGAACCGGACGGCGAGGCGCCCGTCCACCTGGCCCACCACTGGATGGCGCCCGACGGCCACGTGGCCGGCTGGTGGGACGCCTTCCGCGTCCGCCTGCCCCGCGCCGTGGCCCCCGGCGAGACGGTGCGCGTGGAGGGCATTGCCCTGCGCGCGCCGGAGAAACCTGGCGCCTACACCCTGCGCTGGGACCTGGTGCAGGAGGGGGTGGCCTGGTTCAGCGCCAAGGGGGCCCCGGCCCTGGAGGTGCCCGTCACCGTGGTAGCCCGGCCCGAGTGGGCCGTGGCCTGGCTGGCCCACGAGACGCCCGACACCCTCACGGCTGGCGTTACCGTGCGGGTGGGGCTGCACGTCCGCAACACGGGCACCAAGGGCTGGCCCAAGGGTGGCCGCACGCCGGTGCGGGTGGGCTACCGCTGGTACGACGCCGACGGCCAGGAGGTGGCCGACGTGGAGAGCCTGCGCACGGCCCTGCCTCACCCCGTGCGGGTTGGCGGCGAGGTGCGCTTGATGGCCGCCCTGGCCGTGCCCCGGCAGCCGGGGGCCTACCGGCTGGAGTGGGACCTGGTGCGCGGCGAGGACGGGTGGTTCTCGGAAATGGGCAGCCCGCCCCTCAGCGTGGCGGTGGAGGTGCAGCCCGCCCGCGAGCGCCCCTGGCAGGCCCGCGCCAGCCACAACGGGGAGCAGGCCGCCCTGGCCCTGGACGGCAACCCCGACACCTTCTGGGACAGCTTGGAGGTGCAGGCTCCCGGCATGTGGTTCGAGGTGGACCTGGGCGCGGAGCGGGTGCTGGACGGCGTGCGCTTCCTGAGCCCCGGACGGGGCTATCCGGTGGGCTACCGCATCCAGGTGAGCCGGGACGGGGAGACGTGGGTCACAGTGGCCGAGCGGCCCCAGAACTGGCGCGACGCCGCCGCTGCCTTCGACGCCCGGCCGGTGCGTTTCGTGCGCATCGAACAGACCGGCCAGCCCGCCTACCGGGCCACCTGGCGCATCGCCGAGGTGGAGGTGAGCGAAGCCCCCGTCTGGCAGGCCACGGCCAGCCACAACCCCGAGGCGGCCGGCCTGGCCGTGGACCGTGACCCCGCCACCGCCTGGAGCAGCCAGGTGCGCCAGGAGCCGGGCATGTGGTTTGAGGTGGACATGGGCAAAGAGCGCATCATCGAGGCGGTCGAGGTGCGCAGCCCGGGGCGCGGCTACGCGGTGGGCTATCGCCTGCTGATCTCGCGGGACCGCCAGACGTGGGTGCTGGTGGACGAGCGGGCGCGCAACTGGAAGGACATCGAGGCCACCTTCACCCCTGTGTCCGTGCGCTACATCCGCGTCGAGCAGACGGGCCGGCCATCCTACAACGCCCCCTGGCTCATTCGGGAGATTGCCACCCGACCGGCCGTGCCCTGGCGGGCCAACGCCAGCCACAACCCTCACTTGGCGGTCAACGCCCTGGACAACCGGCCCGACACGGCCTGGACCACGGGCCAGCCCCAGGAGCCGGGCATGTGGTTCATGGTGGACTTCCGCCGGGTGCTCACCCTGGAGGGCCTGAGCCTCGACCACGGGGACAGGCCCGACTATCCGCGGGGCGTGCGGGTGCAGACCTCATACGACGGCAAGGAGTGGCGCACAGTCCACGAAGTGCCCGAGAACGAGGGGCGCCTGGAGATCACCTTCGAGCGGCCGGTGACCGCCCGCTACCTGGCCGTGCGCCAGACGGGCCGCGCCGATCGCCCTTGGACTATTGCGCGCTTCCTTGTCAGGCGGGCATAAGCCAGCCGCAGCCCTTGGAATGGAATGCTTCGCCGGCCGCGTGCTTTTAGACAAACAGGTTTGGGCCGCTTGACAAGATCAGCATTTTGATTATACTTGTTGGTGGCAATGCGGGGTGGAGCAGTGGTAGCTCGTCGGGCTCATAACCCGAAGGTCGTGGGTTCGAATCCCACCCCCGCTACTGATAAGGGGCCGGTAGAAGTGGTCCCCTTTTATGCCGGCGTAGCTCAATTGGTAGAGCAAGGGACTCATAAGCCCTAGGTTGTAGGTTCGAGTCCTACCGCCGGCACCAGAGAGGAAGGGAGGCGGCACATGTGTGTCGCCTCTTTTTGTAGTAGAAATCTTCTAAACAGCCCCCTCTTTTTAAAACGCCGAAGGGGCGGCAAAGCCGCCCCGTTTCTTATAATCCAAAGCCAGGCGGAAGCTGGAAGGGCAACCGTGGACCACGAACCCGTTTGCCCTTGCCGGTC
>WFWG01000361.1 GCA_015491235.1 Ardenticatenaceae bacterium | reverse complement strand
GCGTCGGAGTTGGGGATGGCGCCACCGTCGGTGTGACCGGGACGGATGGCGACGCTGTAGCCGCCGGGGCGGGCGGTGGGACGTGGACGGTCACCTTCGGGTGCGGCGGGCCGGTCCACCAGTCGAAGAACTCTCTCCAGTCGATGTAGCCGTAGTAGCCGAAAGGGTTGTCGAGGGGGCCGAGTTCCTCAACCACGGCCCGCTGTTCGCTTCCATCGGCACGCATCAGCCAGAGGCTGGTTTTCAGGTTCGCCGCTCCGCCCTGAAGACGGACGAACAGGATGTGGCTGCCGTCGGTGGACCATTGGGGTGCTTCATCGCGAAACCGCGCGTCCTGGGTGAGCTGACGTGAGTCGCTCCCGTCGGCCCGAACTGTCCAGACATGCCGGCCGGCCATGGCGGAAAAGGCGGCTTCGCCTCCGGCCACGCCCGGCATCGCCGGCGCGCTTACGTAGGCCAAGCGCTGGCCGTCCGGTGACCAGGCCGGCGCAAGGACCGCCTCTGTGGGCGGAGTCAGGAATTGGGTGGCTCGGCCATCGGCTGTGGCGACCACCAGCCGCTTGTTCAGCCACGTTTCCCGGGGCCCGCCGACCACAACGGCCAGCCGCCCCCCGGTAGGTGACCAGGCGGCGAAATCGGGGTAGGGCAGCACCTGTTCCGCGATCCGCTTCGCCCTTCCCACGCCGGCGGATACGGTCAGGAGCGGCCCCCCGTCTGCGGCCAGGGAAGCGGAGAAGGAGGGAATCAGCCAGACGGCCAAGTGGGAACCATCCGGCGACCACGAGGCCAGGGCGATCCCGTCGTATCGTTGGGGCGGGCGCAGCGCGGCGTAGACTTCAGCGGGCTGGGTTCCATCGGCGCGGATACGGCGGAGGCCCTCATACGTGGGGGGCTCACCATGCTGACCTTCCCTCCATCTGAAGGCCAGCCACCGACCATCCGGGGACCAGGTGACAGCACCTGCGCCTGCCACTGTCTGGTCCCCAGGTCCCGGGATCAGTTCCTGTTGGCTACTTCCATCGGCGTTGACCACCCATAGCCCACCGCTGCGGGTCACGTAGGCCAGCCGGTCCTCGGCCGGAGACCAGACCGCCCGCGCGACGGCTGTCTCCGAGACGCGGCGGGGAGTTCCGCCATCGGCCGGCACGGTCCACAACTCATGGGCCTTGAAGAAAGCGATCCACCGGCCGCTGGGCGACCAGGAAGAGCGCCTGCTCCATATCCCCTGGGTCAGGCGCCGCTCCTGGCCGGCATCCAGGTCAAGAACCCACAGGTCGCCGCCGCGCACAAAGGCGATCTTGCCCAGGCGCGGCACCGGCGTGGGGGAAGGCGTGAGGGCGGCCTGGGCAGTGGCTGTGGCCTCGGCCGGCCGCATGAGGCGGGCGTTGACCTCAAGCGTGCCGCAGGCGGTAAGGAGAAATGTGAGAAAGAGAAAAGCCAGCAAGACAGCGCCATCTTGCCTTGCTCGTCGGAACATAAAAACACCTCTTTCATCCCTCCTCAATGATCGTTGTTTTCTACGCAGAGTTGGCGATCTTGGAGAACGTATTAGGGGTCAGATTGATGATCGCCGGGCAGTTGGGAGAGTCCTTCGTTCGTCTTGACCGGCCATACCCTGATCATGCCATCGGTTGCCAATGCAGCTAGCCAGTGGCCATCCGGCGACCAAGCGATCTCCATCGGGTCACTGCCGAGGAAGCCGCTTGCGACACGATTCCCCGTTGCCCAGTCGTAAATCGTCATCCCACCCAAAGGGACAGGTCTGGCAAAATACAGACCGGTAGGCGCGTAAATATCGCCGCCGTCCGCACCCCGTGCGCCAACTTCCTTCTCACCGGTGCGGACATTCCAGCGGGTGAGTCGCGTCCAGCTTGCTATTTCCGAGGTCAACAGCACCTCGCTAGAGGCCCAAGCGGCCAGACGGTATCCCCTCAGCTTCAGGATCACCTTTCCGGCCTCTCGATCATAGACCAGGGTATCAAAGGGCCCCTGAGGACTTGGTGCCTGCTCAAGTGCGACCAGGTTGCCGCCGGGGTTGAATAGCGCAACCTTCCAGGCTTCGTTGCTGGTGTGGATCGTCTTCGTTCGGAAGGACTCCGTAAAAGAGCCGTCCCCATTGTGCTCCCATAGGATCAGGGATCCGGCAGCGCTGTCCAGCGGATCCCCGCTGGCTGCGATGATAGCCTCCCCACCCGGCCCCCACATCACCCGGGTGATGATCTGATCGTCGGGATAGCCTGTCAGCACAGCTACCCGCTCACCAGTGGCAACATCGGCGACGATGACTTGGCTGCGCGAGCCGTAAGCGATATGGGTTCCATCAGGGGAAAACGCCGTAGCCTGGGGCAACGACGTGGACTCGGTCAGGGTCTGGACGACCCGGTCGGTGTCCAGGTCGTAGATAATCACCATGTTCGCCTGCCGGTCCGTCAGGGCGATGCGGCGCCCGTCGGGGCTGAGGGCCGGGGCTTCCAGAGGGGCATCGAACTGCGCGACCAACGCACCCGTTTCCACGTCCCACACCGCCACACCGCCGTAACGGTTCAGCGCCGCCACTTTGCGCCCGTCCGCCGACCAGGTCAGGGGCGGACGGGCGGCGATCACCGGGATGTGTCCAACAGTGACCTCTTCTGAGTCGGTTGTGAAGGCCCAGCGGGTGAGCTCACCGTTTGCGTACAGGCTGAGCACGGTGTCTCCGTTGAAGGCAATTGCCAGTCGGTTCTTGTGCTCAGGGCCTAACCGATACGCATTGCCGACCTCGCCGAGTTGTGCCACCTGTTCGCCCGTCTCGATGTTCCACACCACAAGCGGAAACATATTATTAAAACCGCCCCCACTGCCCAGGTCGGCTATTCCGCCTTTGCCGGCCATGAAAGTTCCGTCTTCGTTGAACAAAAGGGGATGGCCAAACCTGGAGAATGCACCTCCGGACAAAGTGAACCCGAGCGTTGAGCCAGGCAGCGTCTGAGTGATTTTGCCGGTGTGCGGATCGACCAGTATCACACTGTCTCCAGCCAGCGCGAACCGACTGCCGTCTGGTGACCATGTCATGGCGTACGGGAAGTAACACTTACCGCCGATTTGCAGGGTAAACAGAGTCTCTCCCGTCTGGATGTCCAGAACCGCTGTACATTTCTCGCCGAAGTCGGTCAGGGTAATCCCTCTGCCATCCGGTGTCCAGATGAGTGCCGGCATCTTCCCTTCGGCTATCTGCGAGCCGGGTACCGTGTGGAGCGTCCCACGCTTGATATCCAGCACATAGATGGGATCCTGGCGATTCGGTCCGACGAACTGAAAGGCGATCCACCTGCCATCGGGCGACCAGGCAACATCTCCGTGCCGGGCATAGGACCCGGCCCCCGCGAAGCGCCTGGTACTGCCGGTGGCGGCATCGAAGAGGATAATGCTGCCATCGACCAGGCCAGCAGCCACCGCCTTGCCCTCGGGGTGGACATCAATGGCGACGATGGGGACATCTGTAGGTTGCCACCATCGCTCTGTTGTCGTCTCCATGTCCACAAAGGAGACACCATTGGCCCAGCCAATTGCGACCGCCGTGCCATTAGGGGTGAAAGAGGCGCTGACAATTTCGCCACGGCCAAGCCATTTTGGCTCCCCGATAGAGAAAGTTGAAGGCGACTCACGAAGGGGGCGCTTTTCGGACTCACCAGGGAAGCCAGTCGAAGGTGGCTCCTGGCTATGCGTTGCGGTCGGCACCAGCGGCAGCGTCACTGTGCCGGCAGGTCCAGGCGTGACAGTCAGAGGAATGGATGTAGTGGTAGTGGGAAGTTGCGCATCTGTTGAAGGGTGAAATGCGCAACTCACGATACCGACACAGATGAACAGAATAGCCACGATTCGCTGCATTTGAACCTCTTTCTCTGGCAGCGGCGACTAAGTTATCTGAAACATCACCCTTCTTCCGGCACCAGCGACAGCCGCACCCTCACCACTGTGCCCTGGCCTTCTCGGCTCCACACGGTCACTTCCCCGCCGTGCAGCGCCACGATGCGTTGCACCAGTGCAAGCCCCAGCCCGCTGCCTGGCACATCCCGGGCGTTCTTCCCCTGGTACAGCTCCTCGAAGATGTGCGGCAACTCCTCCGCCGGGATGCCCGGCCCTGTGTCCGCTACCTCCACCACCGCCCAGCCCCCATCTTCCATGACCCGCACCTCCACCCGGTCGCCCCCCCGCGTGAATTTCAGGGCGTTGTCCAGCAGGTTGCGAAAGGCCAACACCAGCAGGTCGCGGTCTCCCCACACCCGCCCGACCGGCCAGGGCACCTGCTGTACGTGCACATCCACTTCTCGTCCCGTTCGCCCATCGGAGGCGCTCGCCAGAGCCAACGCCTCTTCCAGCACCGTCTGCATATCCACCGGCTCCCGCTCGATCTCCAGTTCCTCCAGTTCCGCCAACCGGCGCAGCCCCGTCACCACTCCCTCCAACCGCCGCACCTGTTCCGCCACCCGGGCCAGCGAGTCGGCTCTGCCCGATGAGGACGCCGGGCGAGCTTGTAGGTTTGCCACCCCCAGGCGGATGATCGCCAGTGGGTTCTTCAGTTCGTGGTCCAGTCGGCGCAGGAAGCGACGTCGGGCGGCCGCCCGGGCTTCTCGCTCCGCCACGCGGGCTTCCCTCACCCGGCGGTGTACCCAGGCCCGCAACCCCAGCACACTCCACCCCGCCAGGCTCAACAGCACGCCAACCCCGGCCGCCAGTGTAGCTAGGTCGGCCTGATAGGTGCCAACCAAAACCCAGTTGGGCAGCACGCCCCACGCCAGCAAGGCCGAGAGCACCACCCCCAGCAGAGCTGGCGCACCAGCCAGCGCGACGGGCAAATGGCCTCTCATGGCTTGCCCTCCACCTCGCCGATGAACCGATACCCCTGGCCCACCACCGTCTCGATGTAGCGGGGCGCATTCGGTTCATCTTCCAGCACCTTCCGCAATTCGGCGACCCGGATGTCCACTGCTCGCGGCCCCACCGCGCAGGCCCAACCCCACACCTCCTCCAGCAGCCGCTCCCGGGAGATCACCTCGCCGGGGTGCAGCATCAGGAACTCCAACAAGGCGAAGGCACGGGGCGTGAGGAGCAGCTCTCTTCCGGCCAGGCGTGCCTGGCGCGTCTGGCGGTCCAGAACCAGTTCCCCACACACCAGGTGGCGGAAGGCGGTCAGCGGCAGTTGGCCTCGCCGCGCCCGTCGCAGCACGGCCTGGATGCGGGCGATGAGCTCCATCGGCTCGAAGGGTTTGTTGAGGTAGTCGTCCGCCCCTTCCTGCAACGTGAGGGCACGTTCTGCCGGGGTACCCACCCGGGTGAGCAGGATGACGGGGGTCCAGTCGCCAATCTGGCGCAGGCGACGCAGCACCTCCCGGCCGTCGAGCCGGGGCATGAGCACGTCCAGCACGACCAGGTCTGGTCGTTCCTCAGCGATGCGGTGCAAGGCTTCCTCGCCATCGCGGACGGTGAGCACCCGAAAGCCGGCGCGCTCCACCAAGGGTTTCAGCTCCGCCAGCAGGTCGGGTTCGTCGTCCACTAGCAGGATGCGGGGTTGGTCCTTGGGGGGCATGGCAACCTCCAGGGTGTTATGGTCTATCACATGGTGCACCTAATCCGGATCGTGCCATCAGTTGTCAATGCAGCGAGCCAGCGGCCATCCGGCTATAGCCGTCTTGTGCTCAGTGCTCATCTAAAGCTGGGTACGCTTCAGGCGAGCGGCGATCACCCCCAGCACGATGAATGTGCTCCCCATTGCCAGGAGCGTGCCGGCCCACCCCGTCAGAGGCCTTCGTGGACCAGCCCCGGTGGTGGGCAGTTCGGCCGGCGGCGGTAACTCCGGTCCGGTGGTATACGTTTCTGTCCAACGTGGTGTAAAGCGCAAGGTGATGCGACGAAGCTCCTTCCCCTCCGGGGTGACAAAGATGAACACCAGTGGCTCCCCTTCAGCCCGCACAAAATCCACCACTTCAAAGCCCCGCGCCCGAGGTTCCACGACCAAGACGTAGGTCTTCTCCAACCGCTGTATGCGCAACACGTGGTGATACTTGAGCCAAATCTCAATTTGCCGCCCGACGGAAACCGCGTACTGGCGCTCTTGACACAAACCACCTTGCCGGCGTTCGATGTGCTCGTCCCCTTTCCAGAAGCCGCCCCACTCAAGAAGGAGCCCTTCATCTCGAGCGCCACCCCCGTACAGCACGAAATTTTCCACCCACCGCGGGTGGGTTTTAAGAGCTTCCTCTCCGGCGCTGGCGTACCGTGGGTCGCGCCACACCGTTTCACGCTGCTCTTCCTCGGTCGGGCGGGTCCAGGTAGGGTTCTGAAGGCAGATTTCAAAGGGGACTCTTTCTCCCTGTTGCAACACGTTGGCTTGCGCGTGGAGTGGGAGAGGAAGGAGAAGGGTCAACACGAGGCACAGAAGCGCGCAAACCCACCGTCGTGGGGATGTTTCGCAGAAGTCACAGGCGATGTGGAGCATAGCTCCCCCAGATTCATGTGGCTTTCAGTTGTCCATTCTTCTGCCTCTTTCGCGCGACCAAGCTGTCTCCATTTTACCACATCTCATGTTTCACCGTGTTTCAAGCCGGTATCTACCCTGAAACATCACTCCCTTTTCCGCTCACCGGTTTCACCAACCGGGTCCTTCTCAGTGAGGAAGTAAGGATACCCATTGCAACAAATCCTCTGCCGTCACTACAGGTGGGCCCTGATATTTCCACCGGTCCAGCAGCGCCTGCACCTTGGGCTCGCGCAGGCTCCGCATCCCCAGCCGCCCACCGCCCAGCCCTCCCTTTCACCGTGTGATTTCCAGCGTGGCCAAGAAGGCCATGTGAAGGGGCCACACCTCTTCTAAAGGCTTGGGGTTAGGGCCCATAGCTGCGTCTCCTAACGTGTCCCAAACGAGCCGGTTTCTTCCCACAATAATGAGCGTTTGCACCCAAGTTGTATCACCTGGCCACGCCGGTTCTGTAATCACAAAGGCTGTGTTTTTGCCTATACGGAGAGTGTGCTCAACATGAATCCGATCAGGGTCGAAAGCCGGACTCTCGTCTGCTGGCAGGGTCCGAATCCAGGCCTCGACGCCTTCCGGTGAAAGAGAGAATAGGTCCCCCGGCTTGAGATAAAAGAGCAAAAAGCCGTTGAAGATTTCACGATACTCCCCAAGGAGCGGGTCGGTAGCCGGACGATCAATGGAGATGTAAACCTGTCGCTCCCCGACCTGTTCTGTGCGCACCGCATATTCTGGCGGATAGCGAAAACGCAAGCCGAGGTTCCGGTCTTCAAAGTGCTTCCAGCCAGCCGTGAGTTTCTCGGCCTCCGCTTCTGAGGGAAGCACCACCGGCCGCGGTGTGGGGCGAGGCTCTGGTGTAGACGGCGGCGGGGGCAGAGGCGTAGGATGCAGAGGGGCAGACGTTACCAGTTGGGCAGGACGGTCGGGGCCCAGCGGCACGGCTGTAGAGGACGGACTTGAAGGCTGTATGTCAGTAGGAGTAGAAACTTGCCCTGCTAACGGCTGCCCACATCCCCCCAGTAACAGCGCTCCACCAACCACTATGCTCAGAAACTTGAAGACAGCCTGACGGCGCCAGGTGTTTGCCATCATGCCAGCCCCGGCGATGCTACTGCCCCATAGACCTAACAGGAGAAACGCATCTGTTAACCATAGCTGTACCTCCTATCGGGTCACTTCCAGCGTCGCCAGAAAAGCCATCTTCCGGGACCAAAGAGCATCTTCCGACTGCCAATCCCCGGCAACGAGATTGCTGAGATTGACCCAGAGGATTCGTTCGCCTGCTGGCAAGACAACGCTATCTACAACGACTTCGCTATTCCCAGGAAGCGGCTCCCACCGGATCACCCACCCCTTTCCGATCTGGGGTAGATGCAATTCACCGGTTATAAACACTTTTCCACCAACCGGGTCCTTCTCAGGAGGAAGTAAGGATACCCATTGCAACAAATCCTCTGCCGTCACTACAGGTGGGCCCTGATATTTCCACAGGAAAAGGCTAACGAAAGTCTCTGAAATGGAACCCGCCACAGGACGATTGATGGAAAAAGTGATCCATCCACTCCCCTCCTGCACCTGGACCTGGTAATTAACGGGATGCTTGAACCGAATTCTCCATTCGGGGCTCTCGAACACCACCCAAGCCTCTGTCAGTTGTTGCACTTCCTGTACTGAAGGCAGCGTGACCGGGCGTGGTGTCGGGACCGGCTCCGGCGTCGGCGGCGGAGGCGGTTCGGCAAACGTCGGTGTGGGCGAAGACCCCCCAACGGCCACCAGCCGTTCCGGACCTAACGGTACGGCCGGAGTCGC
>WFWG01000360.1 GCA_015491235.1 Ardenticatenaceae bacterium | reverse complement strand
GTGGTCGACTCTCTCTACACGACCAGTCAATGGCTTGTCGAAGCCGAGAGTGAAGAGGAAGTGCTCACCACGTCGTTGGGCGGACTGGTGGAAATAGGAGAGCGCGTACTCGATCTAACATGTGCATTCTCCGTTCTCTTCACGGGGGACGAGAACCTGACCGACGCGCGCATTGTCACCGAGTGGTGCCGGACGGGGTGCCCCTCGGATGTGTCGCTCACTAATGGGATATTGCACCTTGACAACGTGAACCCTGAGGTGTTCAATGAATGGTATTTGCTCGCCGAACCAGAGGATGAAGTGATAGCCGATTTCTGGCTGGAAGGAGACGGCAGGAAACTCCTCCTCAGAGAATATCTGAAGAAAGTGAATGCGGCCTCGGTGACCTTTCTGTTCCTGCGTGTAGAAGAAGAAGTAATTGGTGCCATCATACTTGCTTCCGCGCGCTCCTACGCGTTCGACCCAGAGTACTTGGCCTCGTTCCGCACCTTGGTGGAGCAGGCCGGCACGGTGCTGCATAACCGCCGCCTCTTCGCCCGCACCGAGGAGGCCCTGCGACAGACCCGCCTGTTGTACAATGCCGCCAGCGGATTTGCCCAAGCCGAATCGCCCCAAGAAGTGGCCACCGTGGCCCTTCAGGTGGCTCGTGACCTCGGATTCGACGCCGTTCACCTGGCCGTGTTGCCGGGGGCGTTGCCTGCGGAGGTGGACGCCCTTCTCGACCGTGAGTTTCGTGTGTACGCTTATGCCATTCACCCCGACCTGCACGACGTGGAGTATGCCTTCCGCCTGACGGCGGAAACCCGTCACTTGGCAGAGTTACTGTTGGCTAACCGGGAGACGGTGTTTGCCGTGGAATCCGGGGGCAAGTTCGCGTTGAATGCGCTGGTCAATGACCTTGATCGTGAAATCGTGTTTGAATCCCTGTTGAGCCGCCCCCTCATGACGCGGGATCAGATCTCTGGCATTCTCCTCTTCGCAAGCTTGAAACCCCGCCAATTTGACGAAGCAACCAAACAGTTGTTTACGGCCGTCTGCGAGCAAGCTGGTGTTGCCCTGGAAACCATTTTGCTGCTCAACCAGCTCAAAGCGAACTTGGAGCACACCCAGGCGCTGTATGAGACTTCATCGGCGCTGATGGCCGCTTCTACTGTTGACGATATGGCGCAAGCACTGGCCGTACACTTGATCCCCCACCGGGAGGTTTTCGTAGCCATCAACGAACTTGACGTGGACGAAAACGGCAACCTGCGTGGCTTTACGGTGTTGGCCAACTACTTGCCAGGAGGGCGTCGCAGTCCTCATGTGGGGCGCTACTTCACGGTTGAGGAATTCCCCTCAATACAGAAGCTCCTTGAGCCCGGATTCCCTCCGCTCATCGTGGAGGATGTGGAACTTTCTCCCCACTTAAGCGACGCTGACAAGGCTTCCTACCGACGCCAGCGCGTGCGGAGCGTGTTCGCCGTCGCGTTCCCGATTGGGGAAGGGTACGGCATGCTCCACATCAGCTTCCGCACACCAACCCACTTTACTGAAGCCGACATCCAGCGCTGGCAGACGATCGTCAGTCAGTTGAGCCTGGTCATGAACAACCGCCGCTTGCTCGAAGAAACGCGAGCAGCGCTCGAAGAAACACAACAACTCTACGAGACAGCCAGCGCGCTGGTCAGCAGCACGAACGCGGAAGACGTGTACGCTGTCTTGCTGGAGGCTTGTGAAGCCCTTGAACCCTACCGGGCCGGCATTCTGACCTTCGACGCGCCAGTGCCCCTTGACAAACACCCGGAAACCGTTCGCCTTGCGCGTGCTGGCGGCAAGGCGGCCTGGCCCTTCCCGGATGGGACCCAACTCTCGGCGGAGCAGCTTCCGCTCGTCGTTCACCTGCCGTCCAACCGTCCTTTCCTTGCCCCTCAGGTGAACGAGGACCTGCTGGCGCGGCCCGGAATGAAGGGGTTCCTGCGAAGCCTGGACGCACAAGCCCTCGCCTTCTACCCCTTCCACACGGGAACAAGCTGGCTCGGCGGTTTGCTCCTCTTGTGGCAGGAGCCTCAGGCGTTCAAACGGGACGATGTGCGGACGCTGGAAGCCGCTGTTCCACAGGCGACCGTGATTTTGGAGAACCTGCGGTTGTTTCAGAACGTGCAAGAGGCATTGGATCGAACCGCTCGGCTCTACCGGGCCAGTCGTCAGTTGAGCGCTGCC
>WFWG01000359.1 GCA_015491235.1 Ardenticatenaceae bacterium | reverse complement strand
GGCTCGCGAAGGCATACGCATACCGGTGCCACGTGCGGGGGCGCCACGCCTCGCCGGGCAAAGGCTCCCGCGTGAGCCACACGCCCGCCCAGGGGTCATAAAGCCGCACACCGAATTCGTAAAGCCCCAGGTGCTCGTCCCACTCCTTGCCCAGGAAGGTGTAGTGGTTGTGCGGGTCGGTGAAGTTGCCACGGGCGGGGATGAGGCGGCCGTAGGCGTCGTAGCGGTAGGCGAGTCCGCTTCGCCCTGAGTACAGGTATTTATTTCCCTTTCTCCTTCAAATAAGTGAACATCTTGTGGTCAATCTCTTTCAATATCCGTTCCAAGTCATCATAACTCATACCTTCACCTAAATCTGTGCCAAAGAGAACTAAATATTCCTCATACTGTCCTAGAAAATCACAACCTGTCCGATCTGTAGAGCGATTTTCTGAGCAACCGAAAAGAAATTGGTCCGCTATAATGCTTTGATAAGAAAATTTCTCTGGTATTTTTGGTTGAGCACTAAATACAATCCGCTGTTGATTTTGAAATTCCTCAGCAGCCCAGTCTGTCCATTGAAACCTGAATACAAAATGCCCAGCTCTTAGTCTCCTTTCAGGATCACCTGGTGCGTAAATAAATCGAATCGTCATGCTTTCATCTACCAAAGGCATTTCTTCCAAGGGATATGGTTTTGGTGGTTGAATCACCTCCCACCCTTCGGGAAACACAGAGATGTCTACCAGTAAGGTTTCAATCGGAAAGTCCCGTTCAGGTGCCGGCGGCTCCGCTTTCCAGCACCCTAAACTTATTGCCAGAAGCAGGGCCATCAATAGGAACCATTTCCCTTTCGTCATCTTCCTTTCTCCTTATATGTCGTCCGCCAACAGATCGTTCCGGGAATCGAGCACCTTAACAAGCAGGTGAACCGCCAAGAGATCGTGCCGAAAGCCAAGCCGCTATCGGTGCGCGCAAGCGGTTTCCGAACTGGGCCAATACGGTGGTGAGGGAGGACCCCTTCCTGGGTGAGGCCTGAGGCCAAGGCCGGATGGGCTCTTTCACCGGGAACGGATGGCGCACCAAACGATGCCGCTGGGGTACATCGGGGGGCGCGTCGAACACCTCAAGATAGGCGCCTTGCGGGGTCAGGGTGAGCGTCACCCACACGCCCTGCCCCACGGCGGCCCCCGGTACGGCCCAGGCGTGATTCAACACGTTCACCCGCCCTTCCTCATCCACCCGGCGGATGAAATGCACCCGGCCGGCATACAAGGGCAGACGCTCAGGCAAGGGTTCGGCAGGGTCAGGGAAGTGGGCCGGGAGTGGACGGGCTGGCCGGCTTTCGTGCACCTGCTGCGGCGTGCGCTCGTCCAATTGGGGGTGGGGCCGGCGAATATAACGTTGGACGAAACGCGTGGCCCGCTCGTTCACCTGAGGGATGTCGGCCAGGAGGGTGTCTTCCCAGACGTGGCGGGCATAGGTGCGGTGAAAGCGTTCCACCGCGCCCTGGCTACGAGGGTGGCGCGGCGGGGAAAAGACCAACTCGGTGCCCGCCATCAGCGCCAAACGCACCACCCGTCCCAGCACACAAGGATGCGTGAAGCCGCCGCTGAAGCAGGCCTCGTTGTCCACCTGGGTGTAGCGCGGCACCCCCAGTGTGGCCCATAGGTGACGCAGGAAGTCGGCCGCCTCCTGGCTCCGCCGCCTGGGGTAGGCCTGGCACACGGGATGGCGAGAGACCACGTCCAGGCCGTTGAAACAGGCCACCGGCTGCCCACCCTGCAAGTAGCGGGGATAGATGTCCACCTGCACCAGGGTATGGGGGTAGTCGGGGCGCAACCGGGGATAGTCCGGTTCCTGGGCCTTGGAGGGCTGGCGAGGACGCGTCATCCCGGCCTGCTGCAGGACCCGCTCGATGGTGCGACGAGAAGGCAGCGGCGTTATCCCCTTTTCTTTGAGACGCGTGCGAATGGCTGGACTACCGATGAACTTGAGGCCTTCCCCCCGGGCGGCTTCGGCCTCCAGTTCACTGCGGGCTTCCAGGATGGCCTGGCGCACCTCATCAGGCAACTGGCGGGCCAAGCGGTGGGGACGGCGAGAGCGGCTCTTGAGCCCTTCCCAGCCCTCCTCCTCGAAACGCCGGCGCCACTTGCGCACCCACCGCTCGGAGCGGCCCAGGGCCTGGGCCACCTCGGAAACCGAGCGCCCTCTTCGGAGCAGATGGATGGCCCGTTCCCTTTGGGCTTGCAATCCCTCTTCGCTCACCTGTCACCTCCTGTTGAACATGTGCTGGTGAGCAAGAGGATACCACCTATGCGGCACGATGTCTTGGCGATTTGCTTGTTAAGGTGCGGAACGATCTGTTGGCGGTTTTACTCCCTTATCGCCGGAACGATGTCTTGGCGGACGACAGGTATGATTTTAAAGTACATGGAGGGCTAAACATGACTCAGGGACGTGTTCGCCTGACCACAGCCCAGGCACTGATTCGCTTCCTCATCAACCAGTACGTGGAGCGGGACGGCCAGGAGATGCCCTTCTTCGCCGGGTGCTTCGGCATCTTCGGCCACGGCAACCTGGCCGGCATCGGCCAGGCGCTCCAGGAGTACCCACAGCTCCGCTACTATCAGGGCCGCAACGAGCAGGCCATGGTACACGCGGCCGCCGGCTTCGCCAAGATGAAGAACCGCCTGCAAACCCTCGTCTGCACCTCGTCCATCGGACCCGGCGCCACCAACATGGTCACCGGCGCAGCCGGCGCCACCATCAACCGCCTGCCGGTGCTCCTGCTGCCCGGCGACATCTTCGCCCGCCGCAACGTGGCCCCCGTGCTGCAACAACTGGAGTGGGAGCACACCCAGGACATCTCGGTGAACGACTGCTTCCGGGTCGTGAGCCGCTACTGGGACCGCATCAACCGGCCCGACCAGCTCATTACCTCGATGATGGAAGCCATGCGGGTGCTCACCAGCCCGGCCGACACGGGCGCCGTCACCATTTCGCTGCCCCAGGACGTGCAGGCCGAGGCCTACGATTACCCCGCCGAGTTCTTCAAGAAGCGGGTGTGGCGCATCCCCCGCAACCGGCCCGACCGCCACGCCCTTGAGCAGGCCGCCGAGTGGATCAAGGCCAGCAAGCGCCCCCTCATCGTGGCTGGCGGCGGGGTGATTTACAGCGAGGCCCACGAGACGCTGCGCCAGTTCGTGGACCAAACGGGCATTCCCGTGGGCGAAACGCAGGCCGGCAAGGGGAGCCTGCGCTACGACCACCCCCTCAACCTGGGGGCCATCGGCGTGACGGGCACCTTCGCGGCCAACCGCATCGCCCGCGACGCCGACCTGGTCATCGGCATCGGCACGCGCTACAGCGACTTCACCACCGCCAGCAAGACGGCCTTCCAGCATCCCAACGTGCGCTTCGTCAACATCAACGTGGCCGAGTTCGACGCCTACAAGCACGCCGCCTTGCCCCTCGTTGGGGACGCCCGCGTCACGCTGGAGGAACTGATGGCGCTGCTGGAGGGCTGGCAGGTGGACCCCGCCTACCGGCAGGAGGCCGAACAGCTCCACCACGAGTGGCAGAAGGAAGTGGACCGGCTCTACGCCCTTCACCTCCAGCCGCTGCTCAGCCAGAGCGAAATCATCGGCGCCGTGAATCAGTACGGCGACCCGGACGGCGTGGTGGTCTGCGCGGCCGGCAGCCTGCCCGGCGACCTGCACAAGCTCTGGCGGGCTCACCACCCCAAGCACTACCACCTGGAATACGGCTACAGTTGTATGGGCTACGAGATTGCCGGCGGCCTGGGCGTCAAGATGGCCGCCCCCGAGCGGGAAGTCTACGTGATGGTGGGCGACGGCAGCTACCTCATGATGAACAGCGAAATCATCACGTCCATCCAGGAGGGATACCGGCTCACCATCATCCTGATTGACAACCAGGGCTTCAAGAGCATCGGCGGCCTGAGCCGGTCCCTGGGCCAGGGCGGCTTCGGCACGCGCTACGTCTTCCCCAAGGAGGGGCACCTGCCCGGCGACGAGGCCGGCAACGACGTGCGGTACCTACCGGTGGACCTGGCCGCCAACGCCCACAGCCTGGGCGCGCACGTTTTCGAGTGCGACTCCTACGAGCAGCTCGTGGACGCCATCCGGCGGGCCAAGGAGATGGACCGCACCACGGTCATTTACGTGCGCAGCGACCGCTACGAGAGCGTGCCCAACTACGAGAGCTGGTGGGACGTGCCCGTGGCCGAAGTGAGCCAGATGCCCTCGGTCCAGGCCGCCCGCGAGGAGTACGAGGAGATGCGGGCAAAGGAGCGGTACTACTTGTAATACCAGTTGGGTCTGCAAATGCCATGTATCCACCGAAATGGCTCGGCGCCGCCGTCCCAACCGCCCACCCAAAGCGGGAAAAATTGTGGAGAACTGGGGCGGCGCCGAGCCGTATCTCTGCTCAAGCCGCTGAAATGACACGCTACCGCTCCACATTTTCAGGAGGATACCAGAATTGAAACATAGTGTTCGATAAAGCAATTGGTATTAGAAAGGAGAGAAGCGATGCAGGAGTTGCAAAACTACATCAACGGTCGCTGGCAGCGCTCAGCCGCCAGCGAATACTTGGACGTGACCAACCCGGCCACCGACGAGGTACTGGCCCGCGTGCCCCTTTCGCCGGCCAGCGAGGTGGATCAAGCCGCCCAGGCGGCCGCCGAAGCGTTCCAGGAGTGGCGCCGCGTGCCGGTGGTGGAGCGGGTGCAGTACCTTTACAAGCTCAAGGCGCTCTTGGAAGAGCACATGGACGAGTTGGCCCGCCTCGTCACGAACGAGTGCGGCAAAACCTACCGCGAGAGCGTGGGCGAACTGCGGCGCGGCATCGAGAACGTGGAGGTGGCCTGTGGCACGCCCACGCTCATCCAGGGCTACAACAACGAGGACATCGCCCGCGGCATTGACGAGCACATGTTCCGCCAGCCCGTGGGCGTGGTGGCGGCCATCACGCCGTTCAACTTCCCGGGCATGATTCCCCTCTGGTTCCTGCCCTACGCCATCGCCTGCGGGAACTGTTTCATTCTGAAGCCTAGCGAGAAGACCCCCATGACCGCCCAGCGCATCTTCGAGTTGCTGGACGAGCTTGGCCTGCCGCCGGGCGTGGTGCAACTGGTCAACGGCAGCAAGGAGACGGTGGACGCCATTCTCGACCACCCGAACATTCGGGCGATTAGTTTCGTGGGGTCCACCCCGGTGGCCAAGTACATCTACCGGCGAGCGGCCGAGCAGGGCAAGCGCGTGCAGGCCCAAGGCGGCGCCAAGAACCCGGTCATCATCATGCCCGACGCCGACATGGACCAGGCCGTGCGCGTGGTGGCCGAGTCGGCCTACGGGTGTGCCGGACAGCGCTGCCTGGCCCTGGCCGACGCGGTCACCGTGGGCGACGCCCACGACCTCTTCCTGGAAATGATGGCCGACCGGGCGGTCAGCCTGAAGGTGGGATACGGGCTGGAAGAAGGCGTGGAAATGGGCCCCGTCATCACGCGCCAGAGCAAGGAGCGCATCGAGGGGCTGATTGGCCTGGCCGAGCGCGAGGGGGCCCGCGTGGTGGTGGACGGGCGCGGCAAAAGGGTGCCCGGCTACGAGGCGGGCTACTTCGTCTTCCCCACCATCCTCGACCGCGTGTCACCGGAAAGCGAAATCGAGCGCACTGAAATCTTCGGCCCGGTGCTCAGCGTTTTCCACGTGCGGGACATCGAGGAGGCCATCCGCTTGGTCAACAGTCGGCGCTACGGCAACATGGCCTCCATCTTCACCACCAGCGGTGCCCACGCGCGACGTTTCCGCTACGAGGCCCAGGCCGGCAACATCGGCATCAACATCGGCGTGGCCGCGCCTATGGCCTTCTATCCCTTCAGCGGGTGGAACGAGAGCTTCTTCGGCGACCTGCACGCCCAAGGCCAGCACGCCATCGAGTTCTACACCCAGACGAAGGTCGTCGTCGAGCGCTGGCTGTAGGAGCCAAAGCCATGCCCATTCGAGTTGCCAACGCACCGTGTTCGTGGGGCGTGCTGGAATTCGAGGGACTGGCGCCTGTGCCTGTCACAGCCGGGCAGTTTCTCGACGAAGTGGCCGAAACGGGCTACGAGGGCACCGAGTTGGGCGATTGGGGCTTCCTGCCCACCGATCCCGCCGCACTGCGGGAAGCGCTGGAGGCACGCGGGTTGGTGCTGGTGGCCGCCTTCGTGCCGATTGCCTTCAAGGAGCCGGCGGCTCACCCCCCCGGCCGGGAGCAGGCCCTGAAGGTGGCCCGCCTCCTGGCCGGGGCGGCCTCGCCCGAGTGGTCGCCGCTGTTGGTGCTGGCCGACGACAACGGCCGCGACCCGGTCCGCACGCGCCACGCCGGACGCATCACGCCGGCGCTGGGCCTCTCCCCCGCCGAGTGGCGCACTTTTGCCCACGGGGTGACGGAGGTGGCCCGCGCCGTCGCCGACGAAACCGGCCTGCGCACGACCTTCCACCACCACTGTGCTGGTTACGTGGAAACCCCTGATGAAATCGCCCGCTTGCTGGAGTTACTCGACCCAACGCTGGTGGGCTTGACGTTCGACACGGGCCACTATGCCTACGGAAGCGGCTGCGAGGACGGCCAAGCTGTTCTGGAAGGGCTGCACCGCTTCGCCGACCGTATCTGGCACGTTCACTTCAAGGACTGTCAGCCAGAGGTGGCCCGTGAGGCCCGCCGGGAAGGGTGGGACTACTTTCAGGCCGTGCGCCGTGGGCTCTTTTGCGAACTGGGACAGGGATGTGTGGACTTCGCGGCCGTGGTGCGCTCTCTGCGCGAGCGCGACTACCAGGGCTGGATCGTCGTCGAGCAGGACGTGTTGCCGGGCATGGGCACGCCCAAGGAGAGTGCCCGACGAAATCGGGAGTTCTTGAGGCGAATAGGGGTCTAATTGCAATCCAATGTAGAGGAGGAATTTCACCCATGACTGTACCTGTGCGCCTTGCGCTGATTGGTGCCGGCCGCATCGGCCAGCTACATGCCCGACACCTGGCCTTTCACATTCCTTCGGCTGAGCTGGTGGCCGTGGCCGACGTGCGCCGCGAGGCCGCCGAAGCCTGCGCCCGGGCGTGCCAGGTGCCCCACGCCGTTGCCGATTACCGCGAAGTGATTGACCGTCCCGACGTGGACGCCGTCGTCGTTTGCTCGGCTACCCACACGCACGTGGAAATCATCGAGGCGGCGGCCGCGGCCGGCAAGCACATCTTCTGCGAGAAGCCGCTGGCGCTGCAGCTGGACGACATTGACCGCGCGCTGGCCGCCGTCGAGCGCGCCGGCGTCAAACTCCAGGTGGGGTTCAACCGCCGCTTCGACGCCAATTACCGCCGTGTCCGCCAGGCCATCGAGCGGGGCGAAATCGGCACGCCCCACATCCTCCACATCTTCAGCCGTGACCCGGAGCCCCCACCCGTTGATTATGTCAAGGTTTCGGGAGGGCTCTTCCTGGACATGACCATCCACGACTTCGACATGGCCCGCTACCTCATCGGCAGCGAGGTGGAAGAAGTCTACGCTGTGGCGGGCGTGCGGGTGGACCCAGCCATCGGCGAGGCGGGAGACGTGGACACGGCTGTGGTGCTCCTCACTTTTGAGAACGGCACCTTCGGCACGATTGACAACAGCCGGCGGGCTGTCTACGGCTATGACCAGCGCGTGGAGGTCTTCGGCAGCAGGGGATGCATCCGCACGGAGAACGAGCACCCCAACACGGCTGTGGTGAGCACGGCCCACGCCGTCTGTCGCGACCTGCCGCTGCACTTCTTCATGGAACGCTACACGGCCAGCTATCTGGCCGAGATGGAGGCATTTGTGGAGGCTGTTCGCGACGACAAGCCGGTGCCGGTGACCGGTGAAGACGGTCGCATGGCCACAGTGCTCGCCCTGGCGGCGCAGAAGTCACTCCGCGAAGGGCGTCCTGTCAAGGTCCGGGAAGTGCTGGGGCGCTGAAGCCACCCTGCTCTTGTGTTGACCTCCGCCGCAAACGTGGTATAGTGGGGAACGTTGGCCACGTTTGCCGGCCAAACCGCGCATTCCGGAGGAGGACGATGTCGCTTCTTTCCCTGCTCCTGGCTTTTGCGATCGCGGCCATTGTGGGGAGCATCGGCGCCCAGATTGCCGGGCGCTCGAACTTGGGGTGTTTGGCTTCGGCGGCCGTGGGGTATATCGGCGGCCTGATCGGCATTTACTTGGCCCGCGTGCTCGACTTGCCCCTGCTTTGGACCATCTCAATCGGCCGCCGGCCCTTTCCGGTTATATGGGCTATTGCCGGCAGCGCCCTCTTCGTGGCCATCATCAACTTCCTGAGCGGCCGGCCTTCCCGCTCACGCCGCTAACGCCGGAAGGAAGGCTCGCTACACGTTCCACTTCTTCCGGCGCTGGCGGCGTTTCTTCCACCACGCGCTCACCGCGCCACGGGCCCGGTGCGGCCACTGGCGTGGCACTTGGCGGAGGGCCCACACCACCACCTTGTCGCGCCCCTGGTCCCACAGCCGGCGAGCTTCCTCTTCGTCCTCGGCTGTGAGGCGCTGACGGGCAAAGCGAGCTTTGCTCACCAGCAGCCCCAAGCGGTCCAGCACCTCCCGCGCGCCGGGCACGTTCTGCGCCAGTGTGCGCACGTACTCGCGAGGCGTCTGCGTGGCCGAGGGGCGCAGGCCCACCAGCCGTCCCAGCAGCACGAGCTGGTCGTACACCTGCTCGACGAAGGGAAAATCCCGCCAGCGGCGGCGCAGCACAGCCACGCTCAGCCCCAGCGCAACGGCACTGCCCAGCACCACGCCCACCGGGACGGCTACCACCCGCACCGACGGGCGTTGAATGCGGGTCAAAGCCGGTCTGGTGGGCAATTCGGGCGGCTCGAAAGCTTCCTGCAGATCGCGTAAACGGTCCAGCGGGTCGCGGGGGGCACGCTCTCGGTCCGCACCCGGCTGGCGCCCTTCGTTCTCCTCCAGGCTGGCCGGGCGGTCGAGAGGCGGCTCGGCGGCCGTGGGCTCGAACTCGATCCAGCCGTAGCCGGGGAAGTAGACTTCCACCCACGTGTGGGCGTCCACGCCGCGCACCTCGTACACCTGGGCGTCCGGGTCATACGTGCCCACGGCATACCCCTGGGCAACGCGGGCTGGAATGCCCACCGCCCGCAACATGACCGCCATCGCGGCCGCGTAGTAGTCGCAGTAGCCCGCCAACTCGCGGAAGAGGAAATAGTAGACCCCGTCCTCTCCCGGACGGGGGCCGGGGATGTTCTCGTCGTAGCGGATGTTTCGCAAGTAGCGCTCGATGGCTTTGGCCTTGTCGTAGGGCGTCTCCAGGCCAGCCGTCAACTCCTCTGCCAGGCGGATAACTTCCTTGGGAACAGTGGGCGGAAGCGCGGTGTAGTGGGGGACGATGTAGGAAGGGTAATTCGTGCCGGCCTGGCGCAAACTCCGTTCGTCCACCTCTGGGATGGCGGCCACCACCGTGTAGCGGTCACCGGCCACCAGGGGCTGTCGGGCGTAGATCTGGGTGACAGCCGTCTCGGGAGTCTCCGCCAGTGGCCCGCTCTCGGCCGCCGGACCGGCCAAGAGCACCTTGACCGGCATGGAGACTTGCACGGGCTGGGCGGGAGTAAAGAGCAACGCGCCGGCCGGCCGGATCATCTCGAAGGTCATCTCGACCGCCTCACGTCCACCCGCGTCCTCGATGAGGGGAATGCGAGCCGGTTCCTGATCCACAGTCACCACACGGGCGTTGGTGGTCGTCCAACCGGCGCCAGTGTACGTGTCAAACACCGCCGCTCGCCAATAGCGCCCTTTCCCCTCAGGCGCGTAGACGTACATAATCACCTCGTCGGAAAGATTCAGCGGCCCCCGGAAGGTCATGCTCTGGCCAAACCACCCGCCGCCCACGGCCGTGCCACCCGAGCCGCGGTAGTTCAGCGTGCCAAAGAGGCGGGTCCACGTGCGCTGCACCTCTCCCCACGGTCGCCCCAGCTTGGCCAGCGTGGGGTTCGACCACGCCCCGTCCACTATCGAGGGCACCGCCCACGCGAGCGCCAGGACGACCACGGCAAAAATCGTTCCATCGCGCAGAAAGTCAATCACAATGTCAGGGGGATAGATCACACTGGCCCGGCGCCACTCCTCCTCTCGCTCCAGCAAGTTGGTGCGCGCCACGAGCAGATAACTGAAGAGGATGAAGAGCAAGAAGAAGCCGGTCACGCTGGCCTGGGCGTAGTAGGTGTTGATGAGAATTGTCGTGCCAGCGGGGATGAGCGCACTCCAGGGGCTGTACGCGCGGAAGAGGTACCAGGTGCCCGTGTAAACAATCAGCCACATGAGCAAGGCCATCTGGAGCACGAAAATGGCTTGGTCGCCCCCCGCTTGTCCGGCCACAACGGCGTCGAGCCAGCGCACCACGCGCTCCCACACCATAATGGCGCGCTGGTCCCACGGGAGCGTCTCCGGAGTGAAGCGAAAGGCGAGGCGCGTAATCCACCCCAAGCCGAGGAGCGTTGCCAGGGGATGGGCCACACCGCCGGGCAGGGGGCTCTTGGCCAGGAGCACGCCCACCAGAACGCCCCCCAAAACGACCCAGTTAAGCAGGTCGAGGTCCTTTGCCCACCCGGCCGCCTGGAGTGACCAAACGACCGTCAGGAAGACGGCTGTCAGCAGCACAAGGATCAACCACCCTTCGCGAAAATATCTGCGGCTGTTCATTCTTCTCTCCTGGCACCCCTGCTCATTCGCCCTTCTGTTCAAGGCGCTTGCTCCCGTGTTCCTGCCAGGATTCTACTCACAACGCGGGATGCCTCCAAACTCGACGGGAAGCGACTGCCCGGTCTCTTAGGCGAAAGCGGATCTGCCGAAATGTTGTTCCACCTGGGGCTTTCCGGTTTTCTAACCACGGATTTCACAGATTTCACGGATTGAAGAAATTTTACTCGACCACGCTGATTTTTGTGCAAATCTGCGTGGTCGTTTATCAGCAAAAAGGGAATATTTCTTCAAATGGCGCGCTTCGCGCGCCATTTGAAGAAATATCGTTAGTTTTTTTCGGTACAATAGAGAATTTTCTCTGTCGGTGTTTTACCCAAAATTCACTGTGGCCGAGTATTTCCTTGTTAACGCACGGTGCCTCGGCACCGTGCTGGAATTCGGAAGGAGGCGTTAACTTGACATTGTTAGATTAGCCGACTTGGCTTGAACGATGTCCGGTTGAGGGGGTATCACCTCCGAAAAAG
>WFWG01000358.1 GCA_015491235.1 Ardenticatenaceae bacterium | reverse complement strand
GGTTCATGTGGTGGGGCGGGTGGTCGTGGGGAACCCGCTACTGGGTGGCCGTCTTGCCCGCCCTTCTCCTTTCCTTGGGTTGGAGTGGGCGTTGGCGTCCCCGCCTGGAGCGCCCTCTGCTCGTGGGCGCAGCGGCGGCAGGTTTAGCCGTCAATGCCTTGGGCGTGGCGGTGGACTTCAATGCCCCGCTGGTGGACCTGGTGCAGCGGGGCCTGCCCGACACGGTTGTCATCTGGCAGTGGGCCTGCTGGCCGCCCTGGCTTCACTGGCAGGCGCTCTGGCAACGGCGCCTCGACCTGGTGTGGTGGCAACCGAAACCGGACTGGGCAGTTGTGGGGGCGCTGGCCGCGCTGACGGCAACAGGATTTCTGGGAAGGTGGGGGCGCTCAGGCCGGTGGTGGAGTGTCCGGGCGCTCCTGGTGGCGGGTATGTTGGCCGTCGGCGTGTGGGGGCTGGGACAGCACCCGTGGGGGACAGCCGACCGCACAGCAGCCCAGGTGAGCACCATCGTCGCACAAGAGGCAAAACCTGGGGACGTGGTGCTCCTTGAACTGGTCCCTTACTTCGACTACTTTGCCACCATCCAGGGCTGGATGAACCGCTACAAGGCCTTCCCGCCCTACCGCACTGTGGTGCGGGGCGACGCGCTGCCCCCCGACGTGGCCGCCATGCGAGATGGCCGCCTGTGGTTCGTCACCGAGCGCACGCCGCCCGGAGACCCGGCCGCCCAGGTGGAGCAACAATTGCTGGCGCACATGGCCCTGCTGGACGACCGCTGGGTGGAGGAGTGGCGGCTGGTGCGCTTCGTCCCCTTGCCGTTGGACCTGAAGGCCGATCGCGAGTACCCTTTTGTGGGGGGCATCACCGTGCGGGTTGGCGTTGCCCGCATGGGAGACCTCGTCGTGGTGCGCTGTATCTGGCAGAGCAGCACACAAATTCGAGATCCGTTCAACGTTTTCGTGCAACTTCTCGGCGCCGATGGCCGTGTCCTCGCCCAGCACAACCGTCAGCCCCAGAACGGCCAGCGCCCGACCACAGCCTGGCGGCCCGGTGAACCCGTCTTCGACGCCTACGCCCTGCCGCTCCAGAAGCCCGCCACCCTCATTCTGGGCCTGTACGACCCGCTTACCGGAACCCGCATCCCCTTGGCCGACGGACGAGGAGACGATGTGGTGCTGGTGGAGTTCAAATGAGCGGCCTTAAATTTTACAACCACGTCCACGGACGCCGGAGGTAACTGGAAAGGCGGACGCGCTCCCGCGTTCTGGGGTTCAGCAGCAGTTTGAAGAGCGCTAACGCGCGCCGGAGAAGCGGGCCGTAGAGCGCTCGGCTGGTGTCGGCTAGCAGGGATGCCACGTGTTTGTTGTAGGGATACCACCACGCCTCGACGGTGCCCGTGCGATACTCTTCGGTGATGAACTTCACGTTGACCATCTCCATCAGGCCGTGGGGACCCAGCACGCGGCCAAACCCGCTCTGTCGCACGCCTCCCCACGCCGCCCGTGGCTCCGCCCAGTGGCAGGCGTGGTCGTTGACGTGAACGGCGCCGGCCCGCAGCCGCACGGCCAGGTCCCGCCCCAACGTGGGGCTGGTGGTCCACACGCTGGCCGTCAGCCCGAAAGGAGAGCGGTTGGCCAGTTCGACAGCCTCGTCTACGGTTTCGACAACCACAATGGGAATGACAGGCCCAAAGGTCTCCTCTTGCAGGATGCGCATGGAGGGCTTGACATCCGTCAGCACGGTGGGGGCGTAGAAGAAGCCCGGCCGGTCCAGGCGGTGTCCGCCCGTGAGCACTCGGGCGCCCTGGGCAATGGCGTCTTGCACGTGGGCTTCCACCGTTTGGAGTTGTTCCTCGGTCGTCAGGGGGCCGATGTCCGTGTCGGGGTCGAGGGGGGCTCCAACCCGCAGTTGGCGTACCAATTCCACAACGCGCTGGGTGAAGAGTTCGGCAATGGCGCGGTGGACGTAGACGCACTCCACGGCTGCACACGTCTGGCCGCAGTTGGCCAGCGCGTACCAGACAATCCCCGGCACGGCCCGTTCCAGGTCGGCGTCGGCGGCCACGATGGCCGGGTCTTTGCCGCCCAGTTCCAGCACCACGGGTTTTGGCGTTCGGGCCGCTGTCTCCATGACGCGCCGGCCCGTGGCTACGCTGCCCGTGAAGAAGACTTTGGCCACGTCCGGGTGTTCCACGAGGGCCGGAGCATCCTCGTCGCGCAGGTGAACGACGTTGACCACGCCGGCCGGCAGCCCTGCTTGCCGGCACAAATCGGCGATCTTCTGTCCCACCAGCGGCGTGATGGGAGAGGGTTTGAGCACCACGGCGTTGCCCGCGGCCAGCGCGGCAACGATCTGCAGGACCGGAATGCTAAAGGGATAATTCCAGGGAGTAATCAGGGCCACAACACCCAAGGGGTCATAGCGCTCGTACATGCGCTTGTGGCCCAGCATGGGCGTGGACGGCGAAACGCGCCGAGTCGCCAGCAGGTCAAGCCCTTCTCGCTCCAGCCACTTCAGCGTAGCCAGCACAGGGATGAGTTCAGTGGCGTAGGCTTCGGAGAGCGTCTTGCCCTGCTCCATGACCACCAGGCGCGCGATCTCCTCGCCGTTGTTCAGAATCGCCTGGCGCAACTGGCGCAGGTAAACGCGGCGGCTGGTGGTCGTGAGAAGCCCCCACACACGAGCCGTCTCGCGCGCGTTGCGGATGACGGCGTCCAAGCCGTCTCGGTCGGTGAGCGGCACGTATCCCAGCACTTCACCGGTGGACGGGTTGATACTTGTCAGTCGGGGGCCATTTTGGGCGGCCTGTCGTTCGTGGATCGTGCGGTCCGGGGTGGACAACTCTGTCATGTGACCAGCTCCTGTGATGAGAACGGACTTCTGTCTTCCCGCAAGCAGTCGTACATCCTTCCCCGTGGTTCCGTGCGAGGTGAGACCCCGCAAAACGCGGGGTCTCACCTGGGGTATGCCCTTGTGTATGTTGTCAAAACCCACCAGCCCAGGGGGCCTATCGGGTCTCCGGAATTGTACCGGGATTTGGACGAGGAGCAAACTCCTATTCTACTGGTCCTGATACCGCAACAAGCGCAGGGCGTTGAGCACGACAACCAGCGTGCTTCCCTCGTGGACAGTGATGGCCGGTCCAATGCTGGCCACGCCCAAGGCAGCCAGAGGAATCAGCAGGGCGATGACGCCCAGCGAAACGGCCACGTTCTGGCGGATAATGCCGCGCGTGTGACGGCTCAAGCTGACGGCAAAGGGGAGTTTGGTGAGATCGTCGGCCATGAGCGCCACATCGGCCGTCTCCAGAGCCACGTCAGTGCCAGCGGCACCCATGGCAATGCCCACAGTCGCGCGAGCCAGGGCGGGCGCGTCGTTGATGCCGTCGCCCACCATGGCTACGGCTCCCTCCTCGGCTTCCAGTTTCTCGATGGCCTGCACTTTCTCTTCGGGCAACAGGTTCGCCCGGTATTCGGTGAGCCCCAATGTCCGGGCTATGGCGCCTGCTACACGTTCGTTGTCCCCTGTCAGGAGCACCAGTTTTCGGATGCCAAGTTGTTTCAAGCGCTGGAGGACCTGGGCAGCCTCCGGGCGCGGTTGATCGGCCAGGGCCAGACAGCCCAGAAAGTCAGCCCTTTGGGGATCGTCCGGGAGCGGGCCGTACACCAGCATGGACGTTTTGCCCGCTTGTTCGAGGGCTTCCATGCGGGCCCGCAGCGCCGGCGGAATAGGGATGTTCATTTCCTCGAAGAGGGCGGCGTTGCCCACGTAAATGGGCACACCGTCCACCGTGGCCCGCAGCCCGCGGCCGCCCACGGTCTCGAGTTGGTCCACCTCTGGCCACTCGAGGCCGCGCTTTTGGGCCTCTTCCACGACGGCTTGGGCCAGCGGGTGGGTCGAGCGGACTTCCACAGCCGCGGCAACGCGCAGCAGGTGGGTTTCGGAGATGCCGTCAAGGGGGACCACGTCGGTCAGCGCCGGCTGGCCGCGCGTCACCGTGCCGGTCTTGTCAAAGGCCATCGCGCGCACGGTGCCCAGGTTCTCCAGGTGGACGCCCCCCTTGATCAACACGCCAGCTCGGGCGGCCCGGGCGATGCCGGAGAGCACGGCTGAGGGCGTGGCGATTGCCAGGGCACACGGGCTGGCGGCCACGAGCACGGCCATGCCGCGCAGAAACGCCTCGGAGAAGGTCATCAGGCCCAACAAGGGCGGCACCACGATCAACAGGGCGGACCCACCCAGTACGGCCGGCACGAAGACGCGCTCGAAGCGCTCGGTGAAACGCTGAGTAGGGGACTTCTGGGTTTGGGCTTCTTCTACCAGGCGGATGACGCGAGCCAGCGTGGTGTCCTTGGCCCGACGAGTGACCTCGATTTCCAGCGTTCCAAGCTGATTGACCGTGCCGGCAAAGACCTGGTCGCCTGGGTTCTTCTCGACGGGTATGCTTTCGCCCGTGAGGGACGATTCGTCCACTGCTGAGCGACCACGCTGCACCACACCGTCCACCGGGATGCGGTCACCAGCCCGCACGATAACGATGTCACCCCGTACCAACTCTTCAACGGGGACTTCTATCTCGCGGCCATTTCGGCGCACCAGGGCCGTTTTGGGGGCGAGTTTCTCCAGGGCGCGGATGGCTGCGCGGGCCCGGTCGGTGGCGTAGTGCTCCAGAGCGTGGCCCAGGCTGAAGAGGAAGAGCAACAAACCACCCTCAGCCCACTCGCCTAGGGCAGCCGCTCCCAGCGCGGCCACGATCATGAGGCTGTCAATGTCAAGCCGACGGCTTCGCAGGGTGTGGAGGCTGTGGCGAGCCGCGTCGAAGCCGCCGGCCACGTAGGCAAGGGCATAGATCCCCACTAAAAGCGGTGGGGGCCACCCTAAAAACCGCTCGCCAACGTATCCAATTGCCAGGAGCAGGCCGGAAAGCAAACTCAGCCACAGGGGCCAGTTTTCTTCTATTCGGCTGCGGGGACGCTCCGGCTCCTCCACGTCATACCCGATACGCCGGAGTGTTTCCACAATGCGCTTGTGGTCCAAGGCAGACGTGTCGTACTCGATGCGCATGGTCTCGGCGGCATAATTGACCGAGACGGTCAACACGCCTGGCAAGCGGGTGAAGATGTGTTCCAGGCTGAGAGCACAATCAGCACAGTCCATGCCGGTGACGTGCAGCGTCTCGTGCCGGTAGCGGCGAGTAATTTGGGCGCCGGCCTGCATGGCCATCCGTTCCACCTGAGAGAGGGTGATGAGGTCGGGGTCGTAGTGCAAGCAGAAAAGGGCTTCGCCGTTCTTGCGAGTCACGTGAACCCGCCGGATGCCCTTGTGCTCCAACAGCAATTCCTGGAGGCGATCTACACACTGATCCTTCTCGTGGTCAACACCCGGCAGGAGAACAGGAAGTTCGAGTTGTAGTGTACTATCGTTCATGGTTGTCCCTCTCGTAAGAAAATTCGACAGAATTATCCGTGCAACACATGGTCGAGTCCACACTGGAAAAGGTCGGCGATGTGGTCGTCGTCCAAGGTGTAAAAGACGTGTCGCCCTTCTTTCCGGGCGCGCACCAGCCGCATCTGGCGCAGCCCGCGCAGGTGGTGCGACACGGCCGACTCGCTCAACCCCACAGCCTGGGCCAACGCGCCTACATGGAGTTCGCCCTTGGCCAGGGCCGAAAGGATGCGCACCCGGCTGGGGTCGCTCAGCGCGCGAAACAGTTCGGCCAGGCGGGCAGCCGTCTGTTCGTCCAGAACCTCAGTGCGAATTGTGTCCTTTTCTGTTTGGGGCATACTTTCTCCCGATAAGAGATGTCTTCCTGCCCGCCGAATGAATACTTGAGCATATATTCATATATTCTGGGGAGCGATTATATCCCTTTTGGTCCAAATGTCAAATTCGTCCCCGGCGCCAAATGTGACGTTTGTCACCTCATAGGCATGATACTTGGCAGTACCGGCAAAGCTGTTCTTGGGATAACATCTTTCCAAAAGAAATCAAAGGGAGGAAGAAGGAATGGCTTCCAGGTTGAAATTCCTGCGGTGGCAACGAGTAGGGGTATTGTTTGTGTTGGTGTTGGGGCTCTCAATTAGCCTGGCTGCCTGCGGTGGTGGGAGACAAGCGGAACCAAAGGCAGCACCGCCACAACCGACAGCTCAAGTCGAAGAGCACGATGAAGCGGCTGGCCACCAGGACGAACCTGTTGGCCACCAGGAAGAACTGGAGGGCCACACGGGCGAACAACACGTGGCTGGTGAACACAGTGTCCCCGAAGAGGCGCTCGCCTTGGAGAACCCAATTCCAGCAACCGAAGAGTCTATCGAGAAGGGACGTCAACTGTATCTCCAGAACTGTGCTGTGTGTCACGGCGAGCAGGGATACGGAGACGGCCCCTCAGCGGCAGCACTCGATCCCAAGCCAGCCAACTTGCACGAGGACCATGTTCAGGGTGTTCCCGACGGCATGCTCTTCTGGGTTATTAGCCACGGCGTGCCTGAGACAGCTATGCCACCCTGGGACAAGGCGCTCTCCGAGGAGGAGCGCTGGCACATCGTGAACTTCCTGCGCACGTTCAAATAATACCAATGCAGATGGCTCTTTTCTTTCGCTACCGAGTCTGGGTCACAGGAACCGAGGCGGCTTCACCGCTTCGGTTCCTGTGACTTTAGAAGATGGAACGCTACCACCGGCACTGCCTTGGCCATGCGGCGGAAGTCATCCGGCGTCTGGGGCTCGGTGCGGCCCAGCAGACGGGCAAGGGTTCGGAAGGCTCTTGGGTGTTCACGGGCGTACGCCATGAGCACCTGGGCGCCCTGCTCTGGTTCCAGAATTTGGGCCGTTGCCCGATAGCGCTTCCGCCCCACCCGTAAGGTAACCTCAGGGTGTGCCTGAACGTTGCGGAACCAGTGGGAGCGACGGCCAAACCCCGAAGCGACGTAAAAGGTGGGGCCTTGGGGGGCGTATTGGACGACTTCCAACACGTTCTGCCGCCGACGACCGGTTTTGCGGCCAATGTGCTCCAGCAGCAGGAAACGTCGGCCCAATAGGCCGCCCAAGCCCAAACGGTACAGCCACACTGGTAGCCGCCACGGAATGGCCTTCCAGCCTCGAGGCGGAGGTGGTGGGTGAAAGGGTTGGTCTTCAGGCATAGCGTGCCCCCTCACACGTTTGGGCGACAATCTCATGAGGGGGAGAGCACCTGTTCACACGATTTTGGGCACTACGTGGCTGGGGACGTAGACAGTAATGATTTGATCTGGAGCTTCCACCAGAATGACGTTTTCCCCCTCGAAGTCTTCGACTTCTACGCCTGGAAACACCAATGCGTTCTGAAGGACACTTCGCCGAACAACGGCCCCCTCGCCTACCGTCACGTACAGCCCAACGTGACTTTCTTCCGCGCGTGCGTTTGGGGCTACCCACGAGAGCATCATGGGGTCGTACCCCTGGTTAGCTTGCTGGGGGTGTTCAGCGTCGTGCCAGCGGCTCAAAAGGTAGTGATTGACGCGCAACAGGTCGGCTGGCTGGTTGATGTTGCGCCGCCAGCCGGGAGCTGGAATCGAAAAGACCGGAAATTGCCGCCGGTAGAGCTCACTCACCAAGGTTGCCAAGTTATCGGCCTCCGCGATTTCCGCGGCGATACGAAAGACACGGGGTGGCAGCACGTAAGCCCCAGACGAGGCCAAACGTTTTATCGGGTCGGGCTCGTCTGGCCGGTCCACCAGGAATGTGGCCACATCGGGCGGTGCCAGCCGGACGAAGCGGCGCAGCGAGAAGCTGAAGTAATTGTCCGCGTGAAGGACGAGAGTCGGCTTGCACACCCACTCGGCGGCACTGGCGAGTGCACCGAGCAGCGTGTAAGGCGGAGACTGAGGAAGAATGGCAATATGGGGATGCGTTTTGGTGACGTGTTCGACAACCTGGTCTGCCGCGTAGTGAACGACGATCCCGACTTCCCGAACGCCAATCTTTTCGACTTGGGCCAACAGGTAATCAACAAGCCGACCGCCAGGCAAGTAGAGAAGTGGTTTGGGATACAGGTCGGTAAGTGGCCGTAGACGGGTTCCCTGTCCACCAGCCAGAATCAGCGCCTGCAATGTTCGCTCCTGTCGTCGTTGACTATTAAAGTTGGTTGGGACGCCAGCACGTAAAACGCTCGGGAGATTGTACGCTTGTCCCTTACAGCACCCCTAAGCGTATGTTCAAAGCCACATAGTTTTTCTGTGGCGGTGGACGGACCGTTTCTTACACTCGCTATATAGTGTAGAGCGAATTGCCCGAAAGGCAAACTCCGGTCACGAGTCGGGTTTCCCGTTTTGGGGTCGGTTGTTCTGTGGCGCTTTGCAGACAAAATAGTTCTGGGGTGGAGCACTGGGCAAGTGCTCGTTATGGGAGTATAATCAGAAACGGTAAAAGGATGAACTCCGAACAAAAGAAGAATGGTGCACAGGAGAAGAGCATGGAGGTTCGAGAACCTTTCTCGCCACGAAACCTGGGGCTGGACTTGGTGCGGGCCACGGAAGAAGCCGCTCTCACCGCTGGCCGGTACATGGGAATGGGACAGCCCGAGGAGGCCGACCGCGTAGCCGCCGAGGCGATGTACCGGGCGCTGAATGTGCTGGACATGCGAGGTACCATCGTAGTGGGCGAGGAGGCCAAGTTGGGGGTTACTTCTCCGCTTGACACCGGAAAGCTTGTCGGGACGGGTGAAGGTCCTGACATGGATGTGGTTGTGGACGCCATTGACGGTCGGCGTCTGGTGGCCCAAGGGCGGCCCGGCGCCATTTCCGTGGCGGCCGTGGCGCCACGAGGAAGCCTGTGGGCTGCCGTGCCGGCGGTTTACATGGAAAAACTGGTTGTGGATGCCACCGTTGCCCCTGCCCTGGTCCCGGAGTGTCTGGATGCACCAGCCGCGTGGACCCTGGCCTTGATTGCCCGAGCAAAGGGCAAAGCAATTCGTGATCTGGTCGTTTTCGTGTTGGACCGTCGCCGCCACCGCGATCTCATTCGGGAGATTCGGGCGGCCGGCGCGCGCGTAATGCTCCGCATTGACGGCGACATTGCCGGAGCCATCTTGGCGGCGATGGGCGACGGGAGAGTGGACGCGCTCATGGGGATTGGCGGCGTGGCTGAAGGCCTGATTGCCGCTTGTGCAGTCAAAGCGTTGGGAGGGGGAATGTTGGGGCGGCTGGCCCCACAGAGCGAGGAGGAACGGCGCGCTGTGGAAGCGGCCGGGTTGGACACCCGGCAAGTTCTGCGCTGTGACGACATGGTCAAAACCGAGCGGATTTTCTTCGCCGCCACCGGCATTACGGACGGCCCCCTGCTCGACGGTGTGGTGTACCACGGCGAGTGGGCCCAAACCCACTCCCTCTTGCTTCGCGGGGAGACCCGCACGCGCCGGCTGGTGCACACGCAGCACTGGCTCAACGGAACGGAGGCCGGCCGTTGAGCGGCTACGGCAGAGTACGCATCAAGTTAGCCATCTCAATGGCGCTCAGCGCCGCGTCGTATCCCTTGTTGCCGGCCTTCGTCCCGGCCCGCTCGATGGCTTGCTCAATCGTGTCGGTGGTGATCACGCCGAAGATAACAGGCACGCCCGTTTCCAGGGCCACAGACGCAATGCCGTTGGCAGCGCCCCCGGCCACGTAGTCGAAGTGGGCGGTGGCTCCGCGAATAACGGCTCCCAGACAAATCACGGCATCGTACTGGCCGCTCTGGGCCAGACGGCGGGCGACTACAGGAATCTCAAGGGAGCCCGGAACCCACGCCACGTCCACGGCGTCCTCTTCTACGCCGTGGCGCCGCAGACCGTCCAAGGCGCCTTCCAAGAGCCGTCGGGTGATGAACTCGTTGAAGCGAGAGACAACAATGCCAAAACGCAAACCACTTCCGACCAAGGTGCCCTCGAACGTTCTTCCCATATCGCCTCCTCAAGCGAGTGACGTAAACGCCAGCGTGCCATCTTTCGTGGCGTCAGGTGGACACGTCCAGCCCCATCAGGTGGCCCAACTTGTGCTGCTTCGTCGCCAGGTAGAGCCGGTTCTCGTCGCTCGGTTTCACCACCAGCGGGACACGCTGAACCACCTCGATGCCGTGCTCTCGGAGCGCGGTGATTTTCAGGGGGTTGTTCGTCAGCAGATTGACTCGCGACACGCCCAGGTCGGCCAACATGCGAGCACAGACGGCGTAGTCGCGCAGGTCGGCCGGGAAGCCCAGGCAGGTGTTGGCCTCCACTGTGTCCAGGCCGTGATCCTGGAGGGCGTAGGCGTGCAACTTGTGCCGTAGCCCGATGCCGCGCCCTTCCTGGCGCATGTAGAGGAGCACACCCCGGCCGGCAGCGGCAATGTGCCGCATGGCCATCTCCAGTTGCGTGCCACAGTCACACCGCAAGGAGCCGAAGACATCCCCGGTGAGACATTCGGAGTGGATGCGCACCAGCACCGGCTCGTCGCCCTCCAGGGAGCCGTACACCAGGGCCAGGTGAGGCGCATGCACGTGCGTGTTCTCCTCCTCGTAGGCGTAGACGGTGAACTCACCGTACCGAGTGGGCAAACGGGCTTCTGCCACGCGGTGGACCGTTGGGTTGGCCCGCTGGCGCAGGTAGGCAATGAGGTCCGCGATGGTGATCATCTTCAGGCCGTGCTGGCGCGCGAAGATTTCCAGTTGGGGGCGGCGCGCCATGGAGCCGTCTTCGGCCAGAATCTCGCAGATGACACCACCCGGACGCAGGCCGGCGAGCTTGGTCAGGTCAACCGCTGCTTCTGTGTGGCCTGGACGTTCCAACACGCCACCCGGCCGGGCGCGCAGCGGAAAGACGTGGCCTGGCATAACGAAGTCGTCCAGGCGGGCCTGGGGGTCCACCAGGGCTCGAATAGTGCGCGCCCGGTCGTGGGCGGAGATGCCCGTCGTGGTTCCGTGGCGCACGTCAACTGAGATGGTAAAAGCGGTGCCCAAAGGGGCTGTGGTGAGGTGCTCGGGAACCATGAGGGGCAACCCCAGCGTGTCCACCCGCTCGGGGGGAAGAGCCACGCAGATCAACCCCCGGCCATACTTGGTCATAAAGTTGACCGCTTCGGGTGTGGCCTTCTCGGCGGCCATGATGAGGTCACCCTCGTTCTCCCGGTCCTCGTCGTCTACCACGATGATCATGCGGCCTGCTCGCAGTTCGTTAAGGGCCTCTTCTATGGAAGCGAATGGCATGGTTTCCTCCCTTCGGCTTATGATTCCGAGTTGTGTGGCAGTGAAGTTGCGTAGCGGGTGGCGGTCAGAAATTGTTCCACGTACTTCCCCAGGATATCGGCTTCCAGGTTGACCACGGTTCCCACCCGGTACGTGCCCGCAATCGTGTGGGCCAGTGTGTGTGGGATGAAGGCCACGCTGAACCCGTCCGGCAAACGTTCCACCACCGTCAGGCTCACGCCGTCCACGGCGATGAACCCCTTTGGAACGATGTAGCGGTGCACTCGCTCTGGAGCGGTGAAGGCCATCATCACCGACTCCCCATCCTGCCACTGGTCCTTCACCGTGCCCACGTCGTCCACGTGTCCCTGCACGAAGTGCCCGCCGATGCGGTCTCCCACGGCCAGGCTGCGCTCCAGGTTGACGGGAGCGCCGACTTCCAGGCGTCCCAAGTTGGTGCGCCGCAGGGTTTCGGGCGCCAGTTCGACCGTGAAGCTGTGGGGCGTGAAGGCCGTCACTGTCAGGCAGACGCCGTTGACGGCCAGGCTATCGCCCACGCGAGTGCCCTCCAGCACCGTGCGGGCCTCGACTTCTAGCACAGTGAGTCCTGCGCGGCGCTCCACTTGCTTCACCCGTCCAACTTCCTCCACGATGCCACTAAACATGGTTCTCCTCCGCTCGAAGATAGCCTGTGACCAGCACGTCGTTGCCTACGCGTTGCCAGTTCACGCGCTCCAGGCGGGGGGCGTCGGCCAAGCGTTCTACGCCCTCGCCGCCCACTGGCTGGGGCGCGTCGTGCCCCCCGATGATGAGCGGGGCCACGAAGGCCAACACCTTGTTCACCAGCCGCCTGTCGAAGAAGCTGCCCAGCACAGTGCCGCCGCCTTCCACCAAGAGGGAGGTCACCTCGCGCTGTCCCAATTCGTCCAGCAGGGCCTCCAGGTCAACGCGCCCTCGCTCGTCAGGAGGGAGCACCAGGGTCTCGATGCCCCGCTCGTTCAGGGCCTTTCGGTAGTCGGGTGGGGCTGCCTCGGTGGTAGCCACCAGCGTGCGGCCTGGCAGCGCGGGGTCGAAGACGCGAGCCGTCAGCGGAATTCGCCCCCGGCTGTCGAGCACCACCCGCAAGGGGTGGCGCACATCTTCCTTCTCCAGCCGGGTCGTCAGTTGGGGGTTGTCGGCGATCACCGTTCCGGCCCCGACCAGAATGGCGTCCACCTGGTCGCGCACCTCGTGCACCAGCCGGCGCGCTTCAGGGCCCGAAATCCAGCGGGCGTCGCCCGTGCGGGTGGCAATCTTGCCGTCCAAGCTCATGGCAAACTTGGCAATGACGAAGGGACGGCCCGTGGTGATCCAGTGGGCGAAGACCTCGTTGAGTGCCCGCGCCTCTTCCTCGCACTCGCCAACCACCGTGCGAATGCCAGCGGCCTCCAGTTCGGCGCGTCCCTTTCCAGCCACACGGGGATTGGGGTCCAGCATGGCGATGTGGACTTCGGCCACGCCGGCCGCGATGAGCGCCTGGGTACAGGGCGGCGTGCGCCCGTAGTGGCAACAGGGCTCCAGGGTGACGTAGAGGGTAGCCCCCCGGGCGGCTTCGCCCGCCTGTTGCAGGGCGTAGATTTCGGCGTGGGGCGCGCCGGCTCGCGGGTGGAACCCCTCTCCCACCACGCGTCCCTCCTTGACCAGCACAGCTCCTACCATGGGGTTGGGGCTGGTTCGACCTCGTCCCCTGGCAGCGAGTTCGAGGGCTCGCTGCATGTATTGGCGGTGAATGGATTGGTTTGACTGATTCATAGTGTCTTGCTTTTAACAAAGAGGCCCACCCCGTTTCACCTGGGGCGGGCCTGTTTACGAATGACGGAACACGTGCTTTTTCAGGGTACGCAAACAAAACCCCGGAACCACTGGCGTGGGCTCCGGGGGCAGGGAAAGCACGTGGAAGGCCACAACATGCCGGTTCCGCCAACTGGCACACCAGCATGGCGCCTGCTCAAGTGGCACCTGTCACAGCACCAGGGGCAACAGATGCCACCTGCCCGTCACCTTCTCCCATCCGGACTATACCGTCGGCTCCGGCCTCTCACCGGATCCACCGCTTGCGCGGGTCGCGGGCTCGCCTGGTCAGGGGATACCTGCCAGACATACCGCCGGTCGGGAATTGCCGTGAGCTTCGACGAGAGGACAACGTTCTCACGGCTCACCCTGCCCCGAAGGTGAACGGTGCTGTGGCGCGAACTTGCATCACAACACCTCTATGGAATTGTGAGGGTTTACGTCTTCTTCGTGCTGCCCCTCCTCAATTCATGATTTCAGGTCATCTGACAAGATTATGCTTTGCCCCGATGTTTTTGTCAAACGGAGGCAGAAACCCGGCACATGCGCAAGAAGTAGCGGTGAAAGCGCGTGTCGTCAGTCAGTTCCGGGTGAAAAGCCGTTCCCAGCAGGTGCTCTTGCCGCACGGCCACAATTGTGCCGTCGGGCAAGCGCGCCAGCACGCGCACCTTTGGACCCACTGCCTTCACGATGGGAGCTCGAATGAAGACAGCGTGGAACGGTCGCCCGGTTTCTTCCGGCTCGCTCACTTCGGCCAGGTCGGGCACTTCCAGGTCAATTTCGAAGCTGTCCACCTGGCGCCCGAAGGCGTTGCGCTCCACCTCCACGTCCAGCACGCCCAGCAGGGGCTGTTCGTAGCCGCCGATGTCCCGTGCCAGGAAAATCAGGCCGGCGCACGTGCCCCACACAGGGCGCCCTTCAGCAATCATCTCCTTGATGGGTTCCACCAGGTCGTATTTGACCGCCAGCCGGCCGATGGTGGTGCTTTCGCCGCCGGGAATGATAAGCCCGCCCACGCCTTCCAGGTCGCGGGGCTGGCGCACTTCCCGGGCCTCTACCCCCAAGCGTTCGAGCACTTCCACGTGTTCGCGGAAGTCACCTTGGAGAGCCAGCACACCGATAGCACTCACGTTACCACCCTCGCGTTGCCAGTCGCTCGGTCTCTTCGAGCTGACGAATGTCAATGCCGGGCATGGGCTCGCCCAGGCCGCGGGAGACGCGCGCGATCACCTCGGGGTCGTTGTAGTGGGTGGTGGCTTCCACGATGGCCTTGGCGCGGGCGTAAGGGTTGCTGGACTTGAAAATGCCGCTGCCCACGAAGACACCGTCCATGCCCAACTGCATCATCAGGGCCGCGTCGGCAGGCGTGGCCACGCCACCGGCCGCAAAGTTGACCACCGGCAGACGGCCGGTTTCAGCCACCTCTTTGACCAACTCGTAGGGAGCGCCCATCTCCTTGGCCGCGGCCATCAGTTCCTCGGGACGCATGGACTGGAGGCGCCGAATTTCTCCCAGCACCGCCCGGGCGTGGCGCACCGCCTCGACGATGTTCCCCGTGCCAGCCTCGCCCTTGGTGCGAATCATGGCCGCACCCTCGGCGATGCGGCGCAGGGCCTCGCCCAGGTTGCGGCACCCGCAGACGAAGGGGACCTTGAACTGGTGCTTGTCAATGTGGTGTTCTTCGTCGGCGGGGGTGAGCACCTCGCTCTCGTCAATGAAGTCCACGCCCAACGCCTCCAGCACCTGAGCCTCCACGAAGTGCCCGATGCGGCACTTCGCCATGACGGGGATGCTCACGGCCTCCATGATTTCGAGGATTTTCTCCGGGTCCGCCATGCGGGCCACGCCGCCTTGGGCCCGAATGTCGGCGGGCACGCGCTCCAAAGCCATGACCGCACATGCGCCCGCGTCTTCGGCAATGCGGGCTTCCTCCGCGTTTGTTACGTCCATGATCACGCCGCCTTTCAACATCTGGGCCAAACCGACTTTGACGCGCCACGTTCCGACCTCTTTCTCGCCCGTCATCGTTCCCCTCCGCTTCAAATATGTGCTCCGGTCACCACTCGAAACTCTGGACCACAATGACACCCTCCTGCTTGGCCCGTTCCAGGGCTTTCGGGTGGGCCATGTGGGTTACAAACAACGGGATCACTTGATACGGGGGGAGTTCACCCGCATCCTGAGCTTCCCGCACCGCTTGAAGCGTGCGCCCGAGCTGGCGAAATGCCCCGGTGTCCAACCGGGATTTTGCTTCGCCGACGATCAGGACACGCTCACCGTTGCGCTGGCCTTCGGCGAAGAAGTTGACCTCGCGCTCACCGACGTATGTGCGCACGAAGCGTTCTACAATCTCGATGTGGTATCGCTCCTTGAGCAGTCGAGGCAACACACGGAAGGCTTCGTTTTCCAAAGCGTAACTCAGCGTGCGGCCAAGCCCGCCAAGTTCGGAGCGAATGTTGGACATCCCTTTGGCCAAACGGCGCACCTCTGCCTCCGTGCGCCGCTGAGCCTCGGCCAGCTTGCGCAGTTCCTCCCGCGTCTCCTCGTGAGATTTGGCCAGCCGCTCGTGGGACTCGGCCAAGCGCTGGTGAGAGGCGGCCAGGCGCTCGTGAGCTTCGGCCAAGCGCTGGTGAGAGGCGGCCAGCCGTTCGTGGGATTCGGCCAGCTTGCGCAGTTCCTCCCGTGTCTCCTCGTGGGATTTGGCCAGGCGCTCGTGGGACTCGGCCAAGCGCTGGTGGGACGCGGCTAGCCGTTCGTGGGATTCGGCCAGTTGGCGCAGTTCGGCGCGCGTCTCCTCGTGGGATTCAACAACTTGATCCAACCGCTCGGAGACACGCTCAAGCGTTGCAACGACTCGGTCAAGCGTCTCGTTCAGGGCTGTGACATCAGCCGCGCGAGCCGATTCCTCGTGTAGAGTAGCCAAAAGCTGAGC
>WFWG01000357.1 GCA_015491235.1 Ardenticatenaceae bacterium | reverse complement strand
GTCCCGTATCTGAGAGAGGTACTGGTATTTAAAGAAGATGCACTGATAGAAACAGATGCAGGCATTGGCACCATTGCCAAAATTCGAATAGGTGAGCGTTACGTATCACGTGCTTTTTCAGACGAAGCGGCTCTATGCATCAGTATACGTATTAAAGACGAATATGGGCTGGAAAGAGAGGCGATTGTTGATTGCACGCGTGGCACAATTCAGTTCCCTGACGCTCGCAGGCTCTACTGGTGTGGGAGTTGTGGGAAGTTTGTTTCTCCCTCTAGTGCCGTTGTAGATAAGCACCATCGTACAGTCCACAAACAGCCAGGCCTCTCAATTCGCTTTATAGAAGGCGATACATGGCAGATGAAGGGCCCAATTAAGTTGCTGAAATCGCTGGCCACTTCGGAAAGCACATGTCGGTAAAGAAAAAAACTGTGGAGGCAACATCATGGCCTTGCACCCGCTGGAAGTCACCGGAGCCATTCGTGAGGCATACATCCGTTACTTGGAGACCATCAAGCCTTTTCAGGACCCTGAACTGCGCCGCGAGTTTGCCCAGGCCCTGGAAGAACCGGGACGGCTGGTGAAGGGGCCCATTCTGGAAATCGCGCCCCCCTTCCGCACGGGGAAGTCCCTGCGCGGCCTGGTGGAAGAGGGCGTCCTCTCCCCGCGGTTTGCCGCGCTCTGCCGTGACAACGAGGCGCTTCCCTACGAGCGTCCGCTGTACGTGCACCAGGAACGGGCCATTCGCAAGGCCGTCGCGGGGCGAAACATCGTGGTCAGCACGGGGACCGGGAGTGGCAAGACAGAAGCGTTTCTCGTGCCCATCCTCGACGCCCTCCTGCGCGAAGAAGAGGAAGGGACGCTGAGCCAACCCGGGGTGCGCGCGCTCCTCCTCTACCCCATGAACGCATTGGCCAACGACCAGATGAAGCGCCTGCGACGCCTGCTGGCCCGCTACCCCGCCATCACGTTCGGTCGCTACATCGGCGAGACCCAATATGAGCGGGAGCAAGCACTCCGCTACTTCAAGGAGAACTACCCCGATGAACCAGACATCGAAAACGAGCTGAAAAGCCGCGAGGAAATGCAGGCCACGCCACCCCACATCCTGCTGACAAACTACGCCATGCTGGAATACCTGCTCCTGCGACCGGACGACTCGCCGCTATTCGACGGCCCCACCGGCATGCACTGGCGCTTCATCGTCTTGGACGAGGCGCACGTGTACAACGGGGCCAATGCTACCGAGATTGCCATGCTCCTGCGTCGCCTCCAGGACCGTGTGGCCTGGCGCCACGGCAAGCAGTTACAGGCATTCGCCACCAGCGCCACGCTGGGCGGCGGCCGCGCCGATTTCCCGAAGGTTGCGGAATTTGCCAGCAACCTGTTCTCGGTCCCCTTCGAATGGGTCGAGGATGATCCCGAGCGCCAGGACATCATCGAGGCCGAACACGTCCCGGTTTCGGCCCTGGGGAAAAGGTGGGGGGAGGCGAGTAAATCCTTATACACCCACCTGCACGAGTTGGCGGAGAAGTGGCGAAGCACGCCCGACGCGGATCGCCCGCGGCTCTTATCTGCACTGGAGGGCATGTCCCCAGCACCTGAGGTTCCGCCGCAGGTGTGGCAGGATGCCCTCGCGTTTGCGCGCGAGCAGCCCAACGAAAGCATCCCCCGCTTCCTCTACCGCGTGCTCCGGGGCGAAGGACATCTGAGAGCAGTGCGCGAGTACCTCGACCAGCATGGGCCCACCCAACTGAGCACGCTGGCGGCCGAACTCTTCGGCGGTGATGCGGAGGTGCTCATTTCCCTGGTATCGGCAGCGATACTGGCCCGGCCACGCGCGCAGGACGCGCCGCTGTTGCCAGCCCGGTATCACGTGTTCGCGCGCGCACTGGAAGGGGCCTTTGTCTGCCTCAATCGCGACGCGGATGTCCACCAGGGCGAGAACGCCAAGCCGCGCCTGTTCCTAAGCCGACACAAGCGCTGTCCCCACTGCGGAAGTCGCGTGTTCGAACTGGCCAACTGCACCCAGTGCGGGACCACGTATCTCATCGGGAAGGTGAAAGACGGACACGAAGCCGAGGGAGAACAGGATATCCTGCCGGGCGTCGAGTATCTCTTCCAGGACAGTCGCCTCTACATCGAGGAAGTTGCCCAGCGGGTTGATTACTTTGTCCTGCAGCCGCGCTCGGTGCTCGTGGACGAGGACGCGCTGGCTGAGGAAGGGGATGTGAGGCTCGCGGATGAGACCAAGGTGGAGGAGATGCGGCTGTGTCCGCGCTGCGGGGCTGTGTACGCTCCCTTCGAGCCGTGTCGCTGCCGATGTGAAGAGTCCCTGCTGCCAATTTTCCAGGTGAAGGGAGAATCTCACGCCCCCACGGTGCTGCAGCGCTGCGTGAGTTGTTCCACTCTCTCCAAACAGGGGGTGGTCTACCGCTTCCTCACCGGCCAAAACGCGCCGGTCGGCATTCTGGCCCAAACCCTGTACCAGTACGTGCCGCCCGCCCGCGAGGAGAATGCCCGTTCATATCCTGGCCAGGGGCGGAAAATGCTCATCTTCACCGACAACCGTCAGGACGCCGCGTTCTTTGCCGCTTACCTGGAGTGGCGCCACAGTCGCAACTTGCGCCGCCGCCTCATCGTGAAGACGCTGACAGAGGCGGCCGCGGGAGGGGCACACGACCTACGGCTGAGGGATGTGCTCCCGCGACTGCTCATGCAGGCCGAGCGCGCACATGTCTTCAGGGAAGAGGAAAGCGCGGACGAGCGCAGGCGCTGGGCTGCCACCTGGCTGATGCAAGAGTTCCTGGCCTTTGACCGTCGTATCAGCCTGGAAGGGGTGGGACTCGTGCAATTCCGGCCGGTGGAACCTGATTGGACGCTCCCCTCCTTCCTGACAGAGCCTCCCCTCGAACTTGAGCGGGAGGAAGCGTTTTACCTTATATGGGCACTCCTCAACACTCTGCGTCAGCGCGGCGTGACCACATATCTCCTGCAAGGAGAGGTGGACCTCCTCACCGACAAACGGGAGGAATTCGAGCCGCGGGACAGGCCGGGGTATGTGCGCGAGCAAGGGGGAGCCCGATCTGGACGGTATCAGATATTCGGCTGGGTCCCCTCGGACGGGTACAGTAACACCCGGCTCGACATCCTTCGCCGCCTGATTCGCCCCCGGGTGCCAGAGCACATCATGAGCGACGAAGAGGTGGACAGGTACGGACGACGCCTTCTGTACGAGTTGTGGGGATATCTCATAGGGAACGGCAGCCCTTGGCAGGGGTACTTCCTCAGGGAGAATTTGGCCAAAGAGGGAACCGTCTATCGGCTCAAGCACGAGATGTGGACCGTGCACTTCACGCCGGACGAAGAACTCGCAGGCTGGTGGGTCTGCCAGCGATGCCAGAGCATCACGCCAACGAACGTGGGCAACGTCTGCCCGACGTATGGCTGTGACGGGCGCTTGGTGCCATTGCACACACAACAGGAGGTGCTGAGGACCAACCTGTATCGGCACATGTACCTCTACAGCACCCCTGTGGCCATGCGGGTGGAGGAGCACACCGCCCAGTGGAAACCGAAGAAAGCCGCCCAGGTGCAAAATGAGTTCATTCGCGGGGAGGTAAACGTGCTCAGTTGCTCCACCACCTTTGAACTGGGCGTGGATGTGGGCGAGTTGCAGGCGGTGGTGCTGCGCAATGTGCCCCCAACGACGGCGAATTACGTCCAGCGCGCGGGGCGCGCGGGCCGGCGCGCGGACGCGGCCGCGTTTGTGCTGACCTTCGCACAACGCCGCTCTCACGATTTCACATTCTACGCTGAACCGGAGCGCATGGTGGCTGGGCACATTCGACCACCAACGGTTGTCCTGGAAAACGCCAAGATTATTCGTCGGCATATGCACTCTGTCCTCATGGCCGCGTTCTTCCGATGGGCTAAAGAGGCACACGGGGTAACGTACCGCAATGTGGGACAATTCTTTGCACCAGAGGACCGACCGCGAGGCACAGAGTTGTTGCATGAGTACATCGCGACACGACCAGCCGAAGTGTACGAAACGCTGGACCGCATTCTCCCGAAGGACGGAACGTTGCGCCGCGAACTCAACTTCGACACCGACTGGTCCTGGATCAGCCGACTGGTTGGAGGCAAGGAAGGGGCACTGGATCTGGCAGAACTGAAGACGCTATCAGAGATCAAGACCTTCGAGAAACTCGAACTGGAAGCAGCTCGTCGACGGCAATACAGGGATGCCGGCCGCTTTTCCCAGGTCCAAAACACACTGCGCAGGCGCGATCTTCTTGGCTATCTGGGCACACACAACGTGCTGCCCAAGTACGGGTTCCCCACCGATGTGGTGGAGTTGAAGACAGACCACCTGAACATCGGTGAAGCTCAGGACCTGGACCTGAGTCGAGACTTGCGCATTGCTATCTCGGAGTATGCCCCGGGAGCCGAGATTGTGGCCGCCAAGAAAATCTGGAAGAGCATCGGACTACGCAAATTACCCCAGCGGGAATGGGTACGTTACGAGTACGCCATCTGTTCGGAGTGCGAGCGTTTCAATTACGCGGTGGAGGAGAACCTACCCACGACGTGCACGTGCGGAACCCCCTTGCAAGAGCATGGACACCGGCAAGTCTTCTTCGTGGTGCCAGAGTATGGGTTTGTGGCAGGTAAGGAGACGAAGCGGGCGCGTGAGGAGTTACCCTTGCGCTTCCACGCTGGCCGTGTGTATTTCGCTTCCTACGCGTTGCCCGACCAGGGGGGGACACAAGCGGAGGCGCTGGATCCCGAACAGGTTCTGGATCCCGCGTTCTCCTTGGGAGTGTGGAAACGGTACTCTCGCTATGGGTGGTTGGCCGTGGTGAACAAGGCCATGCGCGGCTTTCGCGTGTGTACAGTCTGTGGCTACGCAGAGCCCGTTGAGCCCGTTCCCGCAGGCCGCCGTCGCCGCCGAGGCAAGGGGCACAGCGACCCACTCACAGGCAAGTCGTGCTCGGGCCTCATGGAAACTTTCCATCTGGGCCACCTCTTCATGACCGACGTGCTGGAACTCTCCTTCGACGTGTACTTTGGTGGGGTAGAAGCGATTCTCTCCGTTCTCTACGCGCTCCTGGACGGCGCAAGTGAAGCCTTGGACATTCAGCGTAACGATATCAACGGCACGTTCTACTACCGGGCTGGTGGTCAGCCTCCCTCGTTTGTCCTTTTCGACGAGGTGCCGGGAGGGGCTGGACATGTAAAAAGAGTGCACGAAGACCTGCGTCCTACAGTGGAAGCCGCGCTGGCAAGATTGAAGCGTTGTGAGTGTGGCTGGGATACGAGCTGCTATAATTGTTTGCGCAATTACCAGAATCAGTGGGCCCATGACTTGTTGCAACGTGGGGCTGCTATCGAAGTACTGCGAGAAACGTTGAAATGACAAGCTCGGCATGGTCTCAAGCAGTATACGAGCACATTATGGGCCGACTCCAGCAGTGGAGTGCTTCCGCCTGTGTGATTCTGGTGTGCTCGAAGCATCTAGTGAATCCTGAGGTTGAATCAGAGTTGCGGCGCGCAGGATGGCAAACACAACGACTTCATGGTGAACCTATGGCCCTCCGCCACACATATGAGTGCCACTATCGTACCAAATGGCCGCAGTTGGAACAGCGCATCATGTTTCTTGTTGAGAATGAGGGCGAAGAGACAGTGCTACTGCCCTTTGACGTCCAGCGTGATAACCCAGTTATCAATGTCGAGATGACGGACTTCTTTCCCGCCTTGGACGCCTCTATCCTGCAACTTGTGCCGCCTGAAAAATATGAAACCTTGTTTCGATACAATCAAGCATCTGCTTTGAAAGAGCCCCTTTTGCGCGAAAGCACATTAGCCTTTGTTTTGCAAGCATGCTATGGGCTTAACATTCCTGCTCATCCAACCCTTCCTGACTACTTTCGCCTCCTAGCTGACCTCGTCCAGGCTCACATCCATCTGCCAAGAGCTATTACTCGAGAGGTCAACCAATACTTGAAACGTCTGTTAAAAATTTCCGCTCCTCTCGACGTGGCTGAAGCAAAGAACATTTTGCGCTCAGTATGGGAAACGTACCGCAGAATGACGACTCCTGCACTTGGTGAGCTCAAGCAAATCGAAGAGAGTGAGCATTCACCTTTCCTGATCGAAGCTGCTGCCCTGCTCGACAAATCTGCTGAAATGCAGGCCGTATTCACTTGTTTGTGTCGTGCCAATCTCTTGCCCAAATGGGAGGTGATTGAGCCGCCGCCCCAGAAATGGCTCATGCCGAACGTTCACTATGTCGAAAGAAGGGAACGAAAACTGGAAGAAGAATTGGAGTCCCTTATCCAGAAACTTCCTTCAAGGACGGCCTCTTGGGATATGTGGACCTCATTTGCACTTGCTTGGGCAGAGTTCCGAACCCGATACTACGATAGTAGTCAAGAAAATGTTCCCAGCACGTTAGAGACTCGGTTTCATGCTTTTCACCGGCATGTTGAACAAGAGTTCTTTGCATGGCTTCTTGATCACTATAGCGATCTTCTCACTACACCTTTTGCCTTTCAGCCTTATGTAGTACACCATTTACTGCACTTCTTAACGGCAACGTATAAAATCCCCCAGGCGCACACCCTGGCTATTGTAGTCCTCGACGGGATGGCCCTTGAAGATTGGTTCCTTGCGCGCTCTTACATTGACCTGGAACCATGGCACTATCGTGAACACACATTAGCGGCATATATTCCGACGCTCACGGCCGTCTCGCGTCAGGCTTTACTTTCCGGTAAAAAGCCTGTGGAGTTCGCGAGTACACTTGAAACAACAGACGGCGAGCAAGGGCTATGGTCGGAGTTCTGGTTGGAGCAAGGGCTAGATCGTCATCAAATAGGGTACTGGCGTGGTGTTGGATGGGACGACAGGGAAAATATCCGGGAGGTACTTACAGGAGCATCATATCGCGTCATTGCCATTGTGATTGACACACTTGACAAGATGTTGCATCATGCAGAGGATCCGGTACATTTTCACGCCCAGTGGAAGGCCGCTCTCTCTCGCTATGCGTACCTGAAAACCTGGCTGGATATGTTGAGCAATTTCTTTGATATCGTTGTTCTCACCAGTGACCACGGCCATGTAGAGGGGGTGGGCGTAGGCGATATTGCGCTCGGAAAGGTCGCAGAGATGAGAGCCTTACGGGCACGAATTTTCAAACGGGAGATGCAACCGCATACGGTCGAACATCCTCATGCGGTTCAATGGCCGAACATTGGACTTCCCACGGAACGAACCGTAGTCCTGGCCAGTGACCTCTCTCTCTTTGCTAAACGCGGAAAGCGTGCCATCGCGCACGGCGGTGCATCGCTAGAGGAAGTTATCATACCAGCTGTTATCCTGACCGGGGAGAAATGAACATGAACAAAAAAAGGGTGCCGTTCGTGGGATTTGACCGCTTTATACGTCGCGAATGGCTTGATCGTGTGCTGGAATTAGCACTTGTGGAGGAACCTATTACATCAATGGAAGAACGGATACACGAAGTTATCACAGGAAGGGAAGCGGCTCGAAAAACCTTGAGCGTCTTAAAACGATGGTGGATTTATGAATATCCACAGACCAGAGACCTGCGGAGAAGAGCTTTAGAGTTAGCCCTGGAAATGCCACATGAAGAGTGGCTTTTGCTCCATTGGGGAATGGCACTGGTAAATTTCCCCTTGTTTCATGTTACTTCCCAAACCACAGGAAGGTTACTTCGACTGCAAGGAGAATTCCGGCGTCAAGATATTATTCAACGTGTTTTAGAAACACATGCCAATGTTGGCACAATACCGCGAGCGGTGGCGCGAATTATTCAAAGCATGAACGAATGGAAGGTGATAAAAAAAGTTAAAGGAAGTTATACAGTAAACATTATGTGCCCTGTTGAAAATGATAAAGCTCTGGAGTGGTTCATAGAAGTACTGATACGTGCGGCAGGCCGCGATTCGTGGGATCTTCGAGACCTTGTAAACGCTTCCGAAGCTTTCCCTTTTAACATCCCTTTTCATACCGTACACGTTGCACGTCAGTCCAAACGCCTGGCCGTTCAATATGAAGGAATAGGTCGAGAAATCGTTACAATGAGGCAGTAGAAACATAAAATTGCTTCGTGTGAAGCAATTTTATACGCGAAGAAAATCCAACTACGAAACTTCTAAGCTTTCGATTCGAATATTGAGGAGTAAGAGTATACCTGGCTAAAGTTGATCACGCCATACAACACACGTTTGTCCTGCGTCCCGGTCATAGATGATATCCACGCTTGTTCTCCTAACCGTGTTCTTATGGCCCGTAGAGGCGGTATCTCTTTTAGCCATGTTTCGCCTAGTACTTGACCACAATGAATATTATGAGAATCATGGATTCACCTGAGGGTAGCGACGATGGAACTTGTCGCGGGCGTTGGCGGTCGTAAAGTGCCAGTGGACGGTGGCTTGGGCCGCATTGCGGGCAGCCTCCCACGCCTGCACCTCCTCCTGGACCCGCTCAATGGAGGGCAAACGTTGTTTCAAACACTGGCGGGCCAAAATGGAAAACTCGATCTCCACCATGTTGAGCCAACTGGCATGTTTGGGCGTGTAGTGGAATGCCAGTTTCTTGGTCAACCGCCGGGCCTCGGCCGGCTCAAAGGTCTGATAGAAGGCGGCTGGTGTGTGGATGTTCAAGTTGTCCAGCACAATGTGGATAACCTCCGCTTCAGGATAGACCTCGTCCACCAGGTGTTTCATCACCTGCGCAAAGGCGTGAGCCATGCGCCGTTCCGTGACGATGACCTGCCGCCAGCCCCGCGCGGGCTCGAAGGCCAGAAAGAGGTTGCACGTCCCACAGCGCTCGTACTGGTCGTCTTCCCGCCAGGCCTGGCCGGGCGCGACCGGCTGCGGCGGGTGGACATGACGCCGCAATTGCACCGGTCGCTCGTCAAAGCAGACCACGGGCTGGTTGGGATCATAGGGCGCGGCATACAGGGCCAAGATGTCCTCCATCCGCCAGAAGAAATCGGCCGTCAGCTGGCTGAAACACCAGTGCTGCTTTTGCCAGGGCTTAAGGCTGTTTTTTTGAGCACACGGCGCACCGTCTCGTCCGAAATGGCTTCCACCACGCCCAATTCCACTAAGCGCTCGGCCAACAGGTACATGGTCCAGCAGGCCCGCCCTTCGGGTGGCTCACTGCAGGCC
>WFWG01000356.1 GCA_015491235.1 Ardenticatenaceae bacterium | reverse complement strand
GCTCCCACTCTTCGAGCGCATCAACCTTTGGGCCAACGATGTGATATTGGCCTGTGGCCCGTGGATGCTCCCCTGGACGAGGCGGGTGAATTGAGGCCATGCTCTCACTCCTCGTCCAGGGCAACGACGAGGCGCTTGTTGATGCGCCCCTTGCTCTTGTAGTCTACGATGCGAATGCGCCCCACTTCGCGCGTGTTGGCCACATGGGTGCCGCCGTCAGCCTGCAAGTCGAGCCCCACGATTTCCACCACCCGCACTTCCTGAATGTGGGGCGGCAGCAGGTTGATCTTGGTGCGAATGAGGTCGGGGATCTGGAAAGCTTCCTCGCGCGGCAAAATGCGCACGCGCACGGGGCGGGCAGCCTCCACCTCGGCGTTGATTTTCTCCTCGATCTCCTGCACCAACTCCTTCTGCATTCGCTCGAACTCGAAGTCCATGCGCCCCCGACCCGGCTGCATGTTTCCGCCGGTCACTTGGGCACCGTAGTCGCGCCACACCACACCACAGAGGATGTGCATCGCCGTGTGGGTGCGCATGAGCAGGTAGCGGCGGTCCCAGTCGAGCAGGCCGTGAACGGGCGTGCCCACGGCGGGGCGCGCTTCGCCCTCGAGCAGGTGGACGATCTGGCCGCCGGCTCGCTTGAGGCCGGTCACGCGGTAGGTGGTGCCGTCCGGAGCGCGGAGAAGGCCGGTGTCGGGCGGCTGGCCGCCTCCGCCGGGGTAAAAGGCCGTGCGGTCGAGCACCACACCCTCCGGGTGGGTGGCCGTTACGGTGGCGTCGAACTCGCGCAAGTAACTGTCCGTCATGTAAAGCAACTCGGTCATCGTGTTCCCTCCTTTTCCAAACAGAAGCGCCCGCCCCACCAAGGGACGGGCGCTGTGTGCCCGCGGTACCACCCTCGTTGCCCGCCTGAGCGGGCCCCTCCTGACGGGAGCCATCACTCCCGCGCCGTTGGTAACGGGCGGCGAACCCCGGCCACGCCTACTGCGCCAGGCCACGCAGTCCGGCGGTTCGGGTGGCGGCTCGGGAAGGATTTTCGGTGCAGCGTGCACACCGGGCTTCCACCGTCCCCGGCTCGCTGACGTGCCGTTTTGCACCTACTCGTTTCCGTCGTCGCCTTTGGGCTTTTCGGCTGGAAAGTGCGAGTCAACTAAATGTAGCAAATCCGCGCGCTGTTGTCAAAAGTCTATCCACCACACACCTCACGCCGAAGCCAGGATAGCCTCAATGGATCGCTGGTCGGTCATGTCCTCGTAGAGCCGCAACAGGTTGGCGTAGTGAAGCTGGCGCACCAGCCCGTCCAACGGGATGCTGCTCTCACCGCACTCCTCGGGAAGGGAGCTCTTCAGCACACTGCGGGGCTTCCCCTGGCTGACGACTTCGGCCACGTAGTCCCTGATGCAGTCCAGGTAGTGAATGTGACGGTCCAGCACTTCGGGAATCTCGCCCCGTAGGAGCACATCACCGTGTCCCTGGATGATGCTTTCCAAGTTCATCTCGCGGACCCGTTGCAGGGAGTGGCGCAGTTGCAGCCGGTCGCCCCAGGCGAAGTAGGGCAGCGGCATGACAGCGTCGCCCGCAATCAGGATGCGGTCGCCCTCCACCAACACGCCGATGCCGTCCTCAGTGTGGCCGGGCAGGTGAATGAGACGCAGCAGGCGGTGTCCCAGGCGCAGGCCCATCTCGTGGTCGAAGACGATGGTGGGCAACACCAGTTCCACCTCTTCCAACCCCGGTGTCTCGGCCTTGGCGGCTTTCAGGGATTCCTCGCCGATTTCGAGCAGCTTCTGCCGGCACTGGCGGTGAGCGATGATGGCGGCATCGCGAAACAGGTAGTTGCCGTAGACATGATCAGCGTGGAAGTGGGTGTTGATGACGAAGCGCACTCCCCGGGGACTGTGGGCGCGGACGAACTCGGCCATCTCCCGGCTTTCGGCCGGGAAGGGCAACGTGTCAACGACGATCGCCCCCTCGTCAGTGAAGATGACCGTGGCCGTCACATGAGCGTACAGTTCGCTCGTGAAGATGTGGATGTCCTCGGAAATTCGCTCTCGCCGCATCTCTCCGTGCTCGAAGTGCCGGTCATTTTGAACAAAAGCCACCTCTGTTTTGAGGATAACACCCCAAAAGGTGGATGTCAACCCTTCAGGCGCGTGGCTCGTCGGTGGAAGATACGCCCTAAAGTGCTCCCACAACGATGAGGTTCTTCCAGGCTAAGCGGACTCCCGGCAAGAACAAAGCCATCGGCAGGGGAACCACCGATGGCTTGAGGGCGCTCCTCCGCTGGGCCGTGGATGCCGGTTGCGTGTGTGAGCCTGCGGTTCACACGTGGGCGCCTACCCGGCGTCTGGCCCGGCCTGTAACAGCCGGCTTGCCGCGCCCTGCTGGAGATCGGTGCCCTTTGAGTGGGTGTTGGGCCAACGCGCCCGGCACATCACCAACACAGCAGGGGAACGCATTGCCATTATACGCGCCTTCAAAAGGGATACAAGCAGCGTCAAGTTTGCCCAGAACCGTGTGAGCACCAAAAGAGGGAAAAAATTGGGGAGCACTGGGGCGGCGAAGCCGCCCCAGTGCTCCCCAATTTTTTCTTCTCTATACCAGGATTGAAACATGTTGTTTGAGAAAGCAATTGGTGAGGTTCCTCGCCAAACGCCAAAAATCACCCACTTGGGCCATACATATTCCCACAGGTACCCTTTTGGCCCGCCAGTATTACCCGGCGAACACCGGATTTCACCCTTCGGAACGGTCCAAGGGTGTGCTGACGCGCTGCTGCTGTTGTCCTATACTAAAAAGGGCATCACGCTGCCCCTTTCAGGGCGGCATGAAAGGAGGGTCCCAATGAAACATGCGCTTTTCCCAGGACATATCCTGGAGCAGACACTGTATGACCCGCGCTTCGAGCACGACGCGTGCGGGATTGCTGTGCTGGCCCAGACGAAGGGCGGGCGCTCCCATGAAATCGTGGAGCGTGCCCTTCGCGCACTGGTCAACATGACCCACCGCGGCGCCATCGCTGCCGACGGCGTCACTGGCGACGGCGCTGGTATTTTAATGCAACTCCCCCTCGAGGTCTTGGCGCCCTTTGTGCGAGATCACGGGCACGAGCCCGAACTCGGGGCGGTCGCTGTGGCCCAGTGTTTCCTGCCACCGCAGGCCGTCGAGCAAGCTAAAGCCGTCATCGAATCCGCAGTCCGAGAGAAGGGGTTGGTCGTCCTCGGCTGGCGTGAGGTGCCCATCAACGAGGATGTGTTGGGCGAGGAAGCGCGCAAGAGCCGTCCCGCTATCTGGCAACTGGTGGTGGCACGGCCAGCGGGCATGGGACCACAGGCGTTCGAGCAGGCCTGCTACCGGGCCCGCAAGGCGGCAGAACACGCCCTGCACCGAACCCCAGGTGTGACCGAAACGTACATTGCCTCGTTCTCCAGCCGCACCATCGTGTACAAAGGCATGGTGCAGCCTGCTCACCTGGGGGCGTTCTACCAGGACTTACAAGACCCGGCCTGCCGCAGCGCGGTGGCCGTGGTCCACACCCGCTTCAGCACCAACACCTTTCCCTCCTGGGCCCGCGCGCAGCCCTTCCGCATGTTGTGCCACAACGGGGAAATCAACACGCTCCAAGGGAACATCAACTGGATGCGCGCCCGCGAGGTAGACCTGCCCCCCGAGCTCTGCCCGGTGATTGACGAGCGGGGCAGCGATTCGGCCATGGTGGACAACGTGGTCGAAATGCTGGTGCACGGCGGGCGAGACATCCGCCACGTGCTCCTCATGCTCTTCTCCGATGCGTGGGAGAACCACCCGGACCTGGACGAGGAAATCCGCGCCTTCTACGCCTACCACGAGGCCCTCATCGAGCCGTGGGACGGGCCGGCCGGCGTCTGCTTCACGGACGGTCGCGTGGCCGGTGCCCGGCTGGACCGCAACGGCCTGCGCCCGCTGCGCTACGACGTCACCCGCGACGGGCTGTTAGTGGTGGCCAGCGAGGCTGGTGCCGCTGAACTGGACCCGTCCGAAATTGTCGAGCATGGCCGCGTGGGCGCGGGTGAGATGATTGCCGCCGACGTGGTGGAAGGGTACATCCAGCACAACGGGGAACTCAAGCGGCATTTCGCCCGCCACAAGCCCTACACAGTGATGGTGGAACGGCTCCAACGCCTGCGCACGCCGCCCGTTCCCAACGCCGAGCGGCGCCTCGAGAGCCGGGCGCTTCACGCGCAGCAAATTGCCTTCGGCTACACGTCCGAGGAAATCCAGGTGCTGCTCAAGCCCATGGTGTGGGAGGGCAAGGAGCCCATTGGCTCTATGGGGGACGACACGCCCCACGCGGTCTTCAGCCGCTTGCCGCGCCCGCTCTTCCATTACTTCAAGCAGCGCTTCGCCGAAGTGACCAACCCGCCCATTGACCCGATTCGGGAGCGCAGCGTGCTTTCTCTGCGGGTTCACCTGGGGAGTATGCCCCCCCTGCTAGAAGCGGCGCCGGATGTGTCGGGCCGGCTGGTGCTGGAGAGCCCCTTCATCACCGAGCCTCAGTTGCGGGAGATCGAGGAGTTGGGCGCACGTGACGCTCGTTTCCGCGCGCAACGGCTGGACACCACCTTCCCGGCGAACGAGGGGCCGGCCGGTCTGGAGAAAGCCGTGCAGGCGCTCCGCGAGACGGCGGCCAAGGCGGTGCGCAACGGGGCTGTGATTCTCATTCTGGACGACAGCCGCGTGGGCCCCGACCGGGCGCCCATTCCCTCACTTATGGCCGTGGGCGCTGTCCATCACCACCTGCTGCGCGAGGGGCTGCGGGCGCGCTGCTCCATCGTCGCCTACACGGGCGAGCCGCGCGACCCACACCAGCTTGCCACGCTGATCGGCTACGGCGCCAACGCCGTCTGTCCCTGGCTGGCGCTGGAGACGGCTGTCCACATCGGCGCCGAGGGCTACCGGGGCGAAACGCTGGACGCCGAGACAGCCGTGCACAACTATTTGCAGGCGGCCGAGAAGGGCTTACTCAAGATCATGACCAAGATGGGCATCGCCACGGCCGAGAGCTACTGCGGCGCCCAGATCTTCGAGGCCATCGGCCTGAACCTGCAAGTCGTGGAAGAGTGCTTTGCGGGCACACCTTCCCGCATCGGCGGTGTGGGCTACGAGGCCCTGGGCCGCGAAGTGCTGGAGTGGCACCGCCACGCCTTCGACACCAGTGAGGCGCCGGCGTTGCCCTCGTTTGGCTACTTCAAGTACAAGAAGCAGGGGGAGTACCATGCCTTCAACCCGCAGGTGGTGCGCGCGCTCCAGCGGGCGGTGCGCATCGAAGGGGTGCTTAACGGGCGGTTTGAGGAAGGCTTTGCGGCCTACCGCCAGTACGCCGACCTCGTTGACAACGGCCCGCCCGTCGAACCGCGCGACTTCCTGGCTTTGGCGCCCGCCACACCGATTCCGGTGGACGAAGTCGAGCCGGCGGAGTCCATCGTGCGCCGCTTCTCGACGGCGGCCATTTCCTTCGGCTCCATTTCAGCCGAGGCCCACGAGTCGCTTGCCATCGCCATGAACCGCTTGGGCGGCATGAGCAACAGTGGCGAGGGCGGCGAAGACCCGCGCCGCTACGGAACTGAGCGCAACAGCGCGGTGAAGCAGGTAGCCAGCGGGCGCTTCGGCGTCACGCCTGCCTACCTGATGTCGGCCCGTGAGTTGCAAATCAAAATTGCGCAGGGTTCCAAGCCCGGTGAGGGTGGCCACCTGCCGGGCCGCAAGGTGACGGTCGAGATCGCCGCCATCCGCCACACGGAGCCGGGCACACCGCTCATTTCGCCGCCGCCGCACCACGACATCTACAGCATCGAGGACCTGGCCCAGCTTATCAGCGACTTGCGCACTATCAACCCGGACGCCACCATTAGCGTCAAACTGGTCGCCCAGGCGGGAGTGGGCACCATCGCGGCCGGCGTGGTCAAGGCCGGCGCCGACGTGGTGCTCATCAGCGGGGCCAGCGGCGGCACCGGGGCTTCGCCGGTGACGAGCATCAAGCACGCGGGCATGCCGTGGGAGCTGGGTCTGGCCGAGACCCAGCAGACGCTCATCGCCAACGGCCTGCGCGACCGTGTGCGCCTGCGGGTGGACGGCGGCCTGCGCACGGCCCGCGACGTGCTCATCGCGGCCCTCCTGGGCGCCGACGAGTTCTCCTTCGGCACTTCGGCCCTCATCGCCGAGGGGTGCATCATGGCGCGCGCTTGCCACATGAACTCGTGCCCGGTGGGCATCGCCACCCAGAAGCCGGAGTTGCGGGCCAAGTTCACGGGCCAGCCGGAGCATATCATGGCCTTCTTCCTCTACATCGCGGAGGACCTGCGCCACCTGTTGGCCCAGCTTGGCGCCCGCTCGCTGGACGAAGTCATTGGCCGCAGCGACTTGCTGGTGCAGGTGCCCACCGAGGTGCCCGCCGACGTGGACATGCGGCTGTTACTCACGCGCTTGCCCGGCCCACGCCGCTTCGAGGGACGTGTGGTGGGCCGACGCCACGTGACCCTGGACGAGCGCATCAAGCGTGACGGGCTGCGCGACCTGGCCCGCAACGGACAAATGCGCCGCACCTACATGATCCGCAACACGGACCGCACGGTGGGGGCCGGCTTGGCCGGTGAGCTGGCCCGTCGTCACGGCGACGCTGGCCTTCCGGCCGGGACGGTGCAGCTTTACTTCGTGGGGGCGGCCGGCCAGAGCTTTGGCGCTTTCATCCTCCCCGGCATGACGCTGCGGTTGGAAGGCGTCGCCAACGACTACGTGGGCAAGGGCATGGCCGGGGGGCGCATTGTCCTCACCCGCCCGGAGAACGCCGCCTGGTCCGACGAAGCGCCCATCTTGGGGAACGTGGCCCTCTACGGGGCCACGGGAGGTGAACTCTTCGCCGCCGGGCGCGCGGGCGACCGCTTCGCCGTGCGCAACTCCGGCGCGACAGCCGTCGTGGAGGGCGTTGGGGCCCACGGCTGCGAGTACATGACCGGCGGCGTGGTGGTCATCCTGGGCTCCACCGGCTACAACTTCGCGGCGGGCATGTCGGGCGGCGTGGCCTACCTCTACGACCCGGACAACCGCCTGCCCCGCGTGCTGAACCGCGAGTTCGTTGACCCCATGCCCCTCACGGAGGCGGACGAGGCGCGCGTGCGCGCCCTGATCGAGCGCCACGTGGCCGAAACGGGGAGCCGCCTGGGGCGTGTCCTGCTGAGCACGTGGGAGAGCGCCCGGCAGCACTTCGTGAAGGTGGCCCCGCGCTCGCAATCCGACTAGTACACCTTCGCGCTTCGCGCGCGTAACTGGAAGACGTATCGTTAAACGGGAACATCTCTCGGCGTTTTGCCCAAAATTCACTGTAGTCGGGGAGAACCAGAAACGCCGAATCGCCCAGGTTCTTCAGCTTGGATTCCTACGGTGGGCCTGCTGATTTTGCAGGCCCACCTGTACTTGTGGCCCCCCAGGGCAGGGCCTTTCCCCAGGTGCACGCGCGTCACTTGCAAGGCTATTGGGCCACTTTCGGCTCCGGATTCGGGTTGCGTTTTGGCAGGCATCTGCCGAATACGTCGAGAGCCTCTTCAGGTGCTCGGCCCGCTGTTCGCTGGCTGTGGCAGCTTCGCACGTGACGCGCTTCGCTTGAAAATTTCTCATCAGTCCGCATGTTGACGCGAAGAATAAGATTTCGTATAATAAAACTGCTCCGCACCCCGTATGAAGTTCGACCATCCGTTCTAAGACCCTTCAGGCGCAACTTTACACACCGATTATCGGCGGGTTTTCTACTCCACTATCTTGATGAGGAGAAAAGCTAAATGCGTATCAACGGCGAATACGTGATCAAAGGAGCTCGCGAGAAGGTCTATGAGTTGCTTCAGGACCCTGATTTCCTGACGAAAGCGATTCCGGGCGTTCAGCGTTTGGAACGAACGGGTAACGATACGTATGAAGTCACGATGAAAGCCAGCGTGGGTCCCATCAGCAGTACGTTTACGGGCACAGTTCAGATCAGCGAACAACGTCCACCTGAGTTTTACCGCTTGACAATTCAGGGGCACGGAGCCGCCGGCTTTGTGCGCGGCACCGGCACCGTCACGCTCGTTGAAGTACCTGAAGGCACGAAAATTGTGTACGAAGGTGAGACCGACGTGGGGGGGCGCATTGCCCAGGTGGGCCAGCGCCTGATCCAGAGCGTCGCCCGCAAGATGATCAACGACGGCCTCAAAGTCCTCGAGGCGGTGGTCAGTGGTCAGTGATCAGTAATCAGTGATCAGTAATCAGTAAACAGTGTACAGGTCACTGATTACTGTTTACTGATTACTGGAAAGGGGGTGATAAAGCCTAACCAGCAAAGGCAGATCGGGGATAAATGTTGTATTAACCGCAAATTTCCCGTAAGGAGGTGGTCATGCAGATTTCGCTTACTGTGAACGGGCGACCGTACACTGTGGACGTGGAACCCCGCATGTTGCTCGTCCACCTGCTCCGTGACGTGCTCGACCTGACTGGCACCAATGTGGGGTGTGACACGAGTCAGTGTGGTGCTTGTACTGTCATCATGGACGGTGAGGCGGTCAAGTCGTGCACGGTGCTTGCCGTCCAGGCCGACGGCTCAGATATTCTGACCATTGAAGGGTTGGCGAAGGACGGCGAACTCCACCCCCTCCAGGAAGCCTTTTGGAACAACCACGGCCTCCAGTGTGGCTACTGCACACCTGGCATGATTATGACGGCCTACCACTTGCTCCAGGTCAACCCCAATCCGACCGAAGAGGAAATCCGCCACGGCCTTGAAGGAAACATTTGCCGCTGCACAGGATACCACAACATTGTTCGCGCCGTCCAGGAAGCGGCTCAACGCATGTAGGAATTGAACGCCCAAAGGAGGGAAGCACATGGCTGAGAAACTTTTCGGTTCCGCCATTCGACGGCGTGAAGACCCCGCCCTGATTACTGGCCGTGCGAAGTACACCGACGACTTGAAGCTGCCCAACATGGCCTACGCCGCTATTCTGCGCAGTCCCCACGCTCACGCGCGCATCACGCGCATTGACACGAGCAAGGCCAAAGCGCTCGACGGTGTGGTGGCCGTCTTCACGGCGGAGGACGTTGAGCAAAGCGGTGTTCCCGGCCAGATCCCCGTGGGCTGGCTGTTGCCCAACATGAAGATGCCGCCCCGCTCCCTGCTGGCAAAGGACCGCGTCCGCTACGTGGGCGAGGCGGTGGCTGTCGTGGTCGCCGAAGACCGGTACACGGCCCATGACGCCTTGGAGTTGATCGAGGTGGACTACGAGCCGCTCCCGGCCGTGGCCGATCCAGCCAAAGCGGCACAGGAGGGGGCTCCCCTGGTTCACGAGAACGAACCCGACAACATCGCCTTTGACTGGGAAATTGGCGACAAGGAAGCCACCGACCAGGCATTCGCCCAGGCGGCGCACACTGTTTCGTTGGAGCTCGTCAATAACCGGCTCATTCCCAACGCCGTCGAACCCCGGGCTGCCCTGGCCGATTACGATCCAATTAACGGCAAACTGACCCTTTGGATGACCACGCAGAACCCGCACATCCACCGGCTGCTCATGTCCTTGGCCTCGTTGGGGCTGCCCGAGCACAAGATCCGCGTCATTGCGCCCGAAGTGGGTGGCGGCTTTGGCAGCAAGATTCACCACTACCCGGACGAAGCCATCGTTTCCTGGTGTGCTATTCAGTTGGGGCGCCCGGTGAAGTGGCAGGCCACTCGCTCCGAAACCTACATGACTGACGCCCACGGGCGCGACCACGTGACCCACGCTGAGCTGGCTGTAGACGAAAACGGCAAAATTATCGGCCTGCGCGTCCACACCTATGCCAACATGGGCGCCTATTACTCCACCTTTGCGCCGGCAGTGCCCACCTACCTTTATGGCACGCTGCTCTCCGGCCAGTACGAGATTCCCAACATTCACTGCCGCGTGCAGGGAATCTTCACCCATACCACGCCGGTGGACGCCTACCGGGGTGCTGGTCGGCCCGAGGCTACTTTTGTGGTGGAGCGTTTGGTGGACGCCATGGCTCGCAAGCTGGGCATGGACCCGGCCGAGTTTCGCCGGCGCAACTTCATCCCGCCCGACAAGTTCCCCTACGATACACCGGTGGCCCTCCAGTACGACAGCGGCAACTATGAGGGCGCCCTCAACAAGGCCCTCGAGGCGGCTGGATACGAACAACTGCGCAAGGAACAAGAGGAGGCCCGCAAGCAGGGGCGCTACATCGGCATTGGCCTCTCTTCCTACATTGAGGCCTGTGGTATTGCGCCCTCGGCCGTGGTGGGAGCGCTGGGCGCCCAGGCAGGCCTGTGGGAGAGTGCCATCGTGCGCGTCCACCCCACCGGCAAGGTCACCGTCTACAGTGGTTCGAGCGCTCACGGCCAAGGTCACAAGACCACCTTCGCCCAGCTCGTGTCCGACATGCTGGGTGTCCCCTATGACGACATCGAGATCATTCAGGGCGACACGGACGAAGTGCAGTACGGCTGGGGCACCTACGGCAGCCGCAGCGCGGCTGTGGGTGGGAGCGCGATTGCTGTCAGCGCTCAGAAGGTCATCGAGAAGGGGCGCAAGATAGCCGCTCACCTGTTGGAAGCGGCCGAGGACGACGTGGCCTTCGAGGCCGGCAAGTATTACGTGAAGGGCGCGCCCGACAAGTCGCTGACCATCCAGGAGGTAGCCCTGCAAGCCTACCTGGCTCACAACCTGCCACCGGGCATCGAGCCGGCCCTCGAGGCGGTCTCCTTCTACGACCCGGCCAACTTCACTTTCCCCTTTGGCACTCACATCGCCGTGGTGGAGGTAGACCCCGACAGCGGCGAGGTGAAGCTGCTGCGCTACGTGGCCGTGGACGACTGCGGCAAGGTCATCAATCCGATGATTGTCGAGGGGCAGATCCACGGCGGCATTGCCCAGGGGGTGGGACAGGCCCTCTACGAGGGTGCGGTCTATGACGAGAACGGCAACCTCGTCACGGGCACGCTGCTGGACTACGCTGTGCCCAAGGCCCGCTTCCTGCCCTCCTTCGAGTTGGACCGCACGGTGACCCCATGCCCGCACAACCCGTTGGGCGTCAAAGGTGTTGGCGAGGCTGGCACCATTGCCGCTTCGGCCGCTGTTGTCAACGCGGTAGTGGACGCCCTGGCGCCGTTTGGCGTGGAGCACATTGACATGCCGGTCACTCCGGAAAAGGTCTGGCGCGCCATTCAGGGCGCCGGGAAATAAGGGTGAAGGGAGGAGCCTATGTACCCGCCGAAGTTCGACTACTACCGGGCGAGCAGTGTGGACGAGGCACTTTCGCTCCTGCAACAGCACGGCGCCAACGCCAAGGTGCTGGCAGGCGGCCACAGCCTGATTCCCATGATGAAAATGCGGCTGGCCCAGCCGGGCGTCCTGATTGACATTGGCCGCATTGACGAGTTAAAGGGCATTCGCGTTGAAGGGGACACGTTGAGCATCGGACCACTGACCACGCACGCCGCCATTGCGGCCTCCGAGGACGTGCAGCGGCTGGCCACGGCCCTCTCCGACGCGGCCAGCGTGGTGGGAGACCTCCAGGTGCGCAACCGGGGCACTATTGGCGGCAACTTGGCCCACGCTGACCCGGCCTCGGACCTGCCGGCCGCTGTGCTGGCCTTGGGCGGAGAAATTGAAGCCCGCGGCCCCGCCGGTTCCCGCACCATTGCCGCCGACGATTTCTTCCAGGGCCTTTTCACCACAGCCTTGGACGAAAACGAGATTATCACCGCCATCCGCGTACCGACAGGCCAGGGCACGCGCGTGAGCGCCTACGTCAAGTTCCCGCATCCCGCCTCCGGTTACGCGGTGGTAGGGGTAGCGGCCGTGTTGGACATCGCGGGGAACAAAGTGACCACGGCGCGTGTGGCAGCCAACGGGGCCTTCGAGTGTGCCAAGCGCCTGGCGGGCGTCGAGCAGGCCCTCAGCGGAGCCGACGCCACGGCCGAGGCAGCAGCGTCGGCTGCTGAGCACGCGACGGACGGCTTCAGCGCGGATGATTTCATGAGCGACATCTTTGCCTCTGCTGACTACCGCGCACACTTGTTGAAGGTCTACACGCGCCGTGCCCTCCAAAAGGCCCTGGAGCGCGCCTGATCGCCGGGGCGGAGAACAGGCACGAAGAAGGCGCGGTGGCGAGTCGCCACCGCGCCTTTTCTGATGGAAGTCGGCGGACCCGTGGTGCGGCCTTATGCCTCTTCCTTGACCGCCTCCACAATAGCTGGCCCCTTGCCAGGGTGCTGCATGTGTGTCCCGTCACAGAAAGGGAACTTGCTGGACCCAAAGCAACGGCACAGGGCCACCTTCTCGCCCGGCTTGATCTTGACCGTCGTCAGCGGGTGGTCTGTTCCCTGAGTTTGAACTTCCGGCATCGTTCGCACCTCCTTTTTGTTTTGTAGTTTGTTTGTTCGCTACGTCAGACCTCTCGCAGAACGAGCACACTCAATCCGGCGAGAAGTCAGATTCCCCTACTCCGGCATGGTCAGTAATATTTATGTGATTTTCCGTCCGTCGGCAACTTGTATCATCCGCCGAGTGACAGCGGCCACGGCGTGGGAATGGCCAGCGACATTAGGGCGGCGCCCAGCAAGGCCATGTTCTCCGTTTGTGCTTTTTCAGACGTTGAAAGAAGCAGCGTTCTTACCCGCGAGCAAGTTTCATAAGTATATCAAATTTCATAAGGGAAGTATAAACCAGAAATTTGTTTTTGTCAAGTGCGCGTGGTATACTTACAACACAACCCAACCAGAAAGGCGGTGAGCGCGTATGGGATCTCGCAAGACGCGGCGTTCCCACCCAGAAAAGAAACACGGAAGCTGTCCTATCGCCCGGACGGCGGAACTCGTGGGGGACATGTGGACTCTGCTCATCGTGCGTGATTTGATGGGAGGTCCACGGCGCTTCAGCGAGTTGATGGCTTCGCTGGCCGGCATCAGCCCCAAGACGCTCTCCCGGCGTCTCAAGTACCTTGAAGCGCAGGGCCTCGTGCACCGCCAGGTGTACCCTGAAATTCCCCCACGGGTGGAGTACACGTTGACCCCAAAGGGGGAGGCACTCTTGCCCCTGATTGAAAGCATGCGACAATACGGCGAAAAGTGGCTGCGCGACACAGTTGGAGAAACCAACGAGCAGCATACTTCGCTGTAAGGGGCTGCTGGGCACGCGGCCTGTCGCCCGTTTTTGTGCCTTGCAGGCGAGTCTGGTATGATAGAGAGCTGGACGAGGAAACCGATGCCGCTCATTTCCGTTGACCAGGCAAGAGAGTACATTCTGTCCCACATTACTGAACTGGAGGCTGAAACCGTCCACCTGTTCGACGCGGTTGGGCGGGTGCTGGCCGAGGATGTGGTGGCCGACCAGGATATTCCCCCGTTCCGCAACTCGGCCATGGACGGGTATGCTGTCCAAGCGGCTGACACGGCCAGCGCTTCTCCGGAGCATCCCGTGTTACTGCGGGTTGTGGGAACAGTAGCCGCAGGAATGGCCCCCAACATGACGGTGGAGTCGGGCGTTGCCGCCCGCATTATGACCGGCGCTCCGGTCCCGCCGGGAGCCAACGCGGTGGTGCGCTTCGAGGACACCAGCGAGGTGTGGCCTCCTGAACGGCGTCCGCCGAACGGAACCATTGCTATTTTGCGCCCCGTCCAGCCAGGGGAGAACGTGAGAGAGGCGGGCGAAGACGTGCAGAGAGGACGGACAGTATTGCGCCGTGGGGACCGTCTGCGGGCCGCCGAAGTGGGATTGCTGGCCTCCTTGGGGCACAGCACCGTGGAATGCGTGCGCCGTCCCCGCGTGGGCGTGCTGGCCACGGGCGATGAACTGGTCGGCCCCGATGAGCCGCTGACTCCCGGCAAGATTCGCAACTCCAACGAGTACACCAACGTGGCGCTGGTGCGCCTGGCCGGGGGCATTCCAGTCCCTTTGGGCATTGCGCGCGACAACGTGGAGGACCTGACCGCCAAAATCCGCCGGGCACTCGACGAGAATGTGGACCTCTTGATTACGTCGGCTGGTGTGTCGGTCGGAGACTACGACATGGTCAAGAACGTGCTGGCCGCTGAGGGTGAAGTCCACTTCTGGCAAGTAGCCATCAAACCCGGAAAGCCATTGGCGTTCGGGACTATTGTGACCGAGGGAAAGCGTGTGCCCCTGATCGGGCTGCCCGGCAACCCGGTGGCCGCGTTCGTGGCCTTCGAGGTCTTCGTTCGGCCCACGATCCGCAAGATGGCTGGCCTGAAGCCGCTCTTTCGGCGCCACTTTCGCGCTCGCGTGCAGGAGGACATTACAAACAGCGGGCGACGCCACTACATGCGGGCGCGCGTCTGGCGGGACGAGGCCACAGGCGAGTTGCTGGCCACGACAAGGGGCAGCGACGTGCGCGTGCAGGGATCGGGCATTCTCAGTTCGCTGGTGTGGGCCAACGCCTTTGTCGTGGTCCCCGAAGGGGTGACCTTCATTCCGGCCGGGGAAACGGTGGACGTGGAACTCTTCGACTGGCCAGAGGAGGTCTTCTAACGATGGCAACCAAAGCCAAGCGAACCAAGGTCAAGCGGAAATACAAGCAATCGGCTGAGCAACCCTCATTGTGGCAACGCCCCGTGGTGTGGGGAGCTGTCGTTGTGGGCGTTGTGCTGGCGTTGGGACTCATCTGGCTGCTGAGTGCGCAGGGGCGGCAAGCAGCCCAACCTGCTGTGACCAGCAGCACCTACGCGGGAATGCCCGTCCGGGGCCGGGTAGTAGGTGCTGACGACGCTCCCGTGACGATTGTCGAATACAGCGACTTCCAATGTCCTCACTGCGCTACGGCCCATGAGACCATCTACACCCCGCTGCTCAACGAATACGTGAAGGCTGGCAAAGTGCGCTTGGAGATTCATCCGGTGGCTTTCCTCGGGCCGGCCAGCCAGTTGGCCACCGAGGCAGCCCTCTGCGCGCAAGACCAGGGGCAGTTCTTCCCCTACCACGACCGCCTTTTTGCGGCCCAGCGCCAGTACGGTCGAGGCGCATTTACCGAAGCCCGCTTGAAGGAGTACGCGGCGGAAATCGGGTTGGACCTGAATGCCTTTTCTCGCTGCTTGGACAGCCGTCAGCACGCCGGCGATGTGGAACGGTTGAACAGGGAAGCACAGCGGAACGGGGTGACCGGCACGCCCACCTTCTTCGTCAACGGAACGAAGGTGGAAGGTGCCATACCGTTCGAGCAGTTTTACAAGCTCTACCTGAAGCCGTTCGTCGAGTAGGAACGCTTGGCCGGAGGGGAAAAGCGTGAGCGCTGCCCAGCGTGCCGTGCACAAACACACAGGCGTGAACTGGCGGTTTTGGGGCCAGGTTGGGCTGGCTGGGGCTGGTTTGCTCGTCTCTCTTTACCTGACGTGGGTCAAGTTGGCTCGTGTTACAGCCTTGTGTGCTGGTGTAGGCGATTGTGAAACTGTTCAGAACAGCGCCTACAGTGAGATTGGCGGTGTTCCCATAGCCCTTCTGGGGGCCGGCATGTACGCCTTCGTCCTCGTGCTCCTGCTGGTGCGGCGAGCTGGAACCCCGGCACAGGCTGAACTCGCGTGGGGAGCGCAACTGGCCACCCTCATCGCGGGCACCGCCTTCTCCGCGTATTTGACGTATATCGAGCTTTTTGTTATTAATGCCATTTGTCCCTGGTGCGTCACGTCAGCCGTGTTGATCCTCGCACTTCTGGCTCTGACCGTTGACGACTGGCGACAACAGATCCTGCAACTGAGGTGAAAAAGCGCCCATGCGATCCCGATTAACCGTCCAAGGGTGCGTTTCGGTAACGGCCGTCGTGCTGTTGACGATGCTTGTGTGCTTCGTGTTGGGCTTTGCCTTTCAGTTTGGGGTATTAATGGCACGTCAGCGTGCCAGTACGCCCAATGTGCAGCCGAGCAGTCCCACGTCCACCGTGCCAACATCTGTCCCGTCGTCTCCCACGCTGACAGTCCCTTCACCAGTGATTACACCCACCCCTTCGGCAACGCCGCAGCCCACAATCACGCCCACACCTGAAAGCACGCCGACGCCTTCGGCAACACCTACCCCGGAGGTAGTTGTGTATACCGTCCGGCCTGGGGACACGTTGAGCCAAATTGCCGCTCGCTTTGGCGTGACGGTCGCCCAGATTTTGGAGGTCAACCCTGAAATTACAGACCCGGACCGAATTCAGGTTGGCCAGAAGATCGTTATTCCTGTATCTGGAAGCCGTTAGCCGGAGCCAAACGAACGTTCTGGGCGAGTTCTCAAGGAGAAAGGCGCAAACAGGGCGGTTTAGCCGCCCTGTTTGCGTGTATACACCTTTGTCTCTTTTGCTGCCGACCCCTTTTCTTTATCGCTCTTAATACCCCGAGTGGGTTTGCATTTCTGTGCAAACCTGCTTACAATGGAGAATGCAATCAATTGTCAATGACAGGAGGTACCTGTTGCCTTGGGCAAAAGGTTTTGCCCAGCCGTATTCCGGGGATGCAGAGGTGGAACTCCCCTGCCGGGGGGCGTAGGGGGTGTCCCCCCAATCCTCTTTTCCCCGTTGCGATCGGCACAAAATTCAACGGCGTAAGTCTTGTCAATGACTGGTAGGTGTTGTTCAAACGGAAACACCAAGCTTGGAGAGGGGTAGAAAATGGGACGCGGAAGAAAGACCACATCCCCCAAGATGGAATACCAAGTGAGCTACCTGGTGCGTTCCGAAGATGAGAAGGGGCTCATCACCATGCGTGATCACCCGCCTGAAGTGGGTGAGATTGTGACGATCCACGGCAAGCAATACCGCATCGTCGAAGTCGAGACACTGATTCTCCCGCTGAGCCGCTTTGCGTACTACCACGCCCTCTGTGAGCCGGTATAACTCCACCGCTACAGCCTTCGCAACTGCCCATTCGGCTCGCGAAAGAGAGAGAAGCTTCTCGCAAAACGGAGGGATGTCCCCTTGCATCACATTGAGTTGATCGCCATCGGCAACGAACTGTTGTTGGGGCTGACTGAGGAACGCAACATCTCCTGGCTTTGCCGCACGCTCACCCGCGCCGGAGGTGTGGTGGAACAAGCTTCCATTGTGGGCGACGTCCCCGAGGACGTGGAGGCCATCGTCCGCGGAGCTATTCTGCGCCGGGCGGCCCTCGTGATTACCTCCGGCGGCCTGGGACCCACTGATGACGACCAGACAGTGGCGATTCTGGCGAAAGCGCTCAACCGCCCCCTGGAGGAAAACGCTCAAGCCCTCGCGCTTGTCGAACAGCGATTTCGCGAACTCTACGAAGCTGGCGAAGTTGACTCCCCCGAACTGACACCTGAGCGGCGCAAAATGGCGCGCCTGCCGGCAGGCGCCGAGCCGTTGCCCAACCATGTTGGAACCGCCCCCGGTGTGCTCCTGAACGTGGGGGAGCGCACGTGGGTGTGTGCCCTTCCCGGCCCCCCTCGCGAGTTGCAACCCATGGTCCAGAAGTACCTCATCCCTCGTTTGGGGGAACTGGTGCCATTGGCGGCCTTCCAAGAGCGCCACTACCGGGCGTACTGCCGAGATGAGTCGGTTCTGGCCCCCTTGTTGCGCGAGGTGGCCGCTCGACACCGGGAGGTCTACGTCAAATCGCGAGCAGCCGCCTATCACGTTGAGGCCACGTTTCGGCTCTTGCTGGCCACGCGGGCGCCAACACCTGAAGAGGCCACCGCCCGGCTGGACGCAGCCGAGGAAGACTTGCAGGCTGTGCTCCAACGGGCAAACATTAGACTGGAGCGCACGAGCGCCGATGATGATTGAGAGCAGTGCTCATTTCGCGTTCATGCGAACGCGAAATGGGGTCGCAATTGAGACCTGTCAGGTCTCCAAAACCGGACAGGTCTGAGAGTTGCTGGAGGTTTCGAGGCTCAGGACGGCTGGTTGTTCAAAACTGGTAGAACGGAAATCTTTACGAAAGAGGTTGATTTCCCATGAGCGCCGATCCGCTTAGCACCTACCCGAGGCCGGCCGAGGATAACGGTTGGGGGTTTCACAGCTCCAGCGGAGCTTACGAACAGCCCTGGATGTCGGAAGCCTGGCGAGTGCGTTTTGCGGGCAAGCGGGACATTAGTGCCCTGACAGCCGAGGACAAGCGCAAGGTGATGCGCGACTACGCGCAAATGCTCCACGACGAGTACGGCGTTCGCTGGTTCAAACTCCTCGCTGCTGGCGCCGAACAGCTTGACTTTCTGGAAGCCCTTGTTTCGGCGGGCATCGAAACCATTGTCAGAACGTGGACTGGCGAGCCGCACCCGCAATACGTGGTGCCAGTGGACGAGGTGAAGCGCTACTTGGACCTCGGGGCCCACTACATCGAGTGGGGCAACGAGCCTAATCTCTTTGGGGAGTGGGACCGCCGCTTCTGGGTGTGGGACCGACTGGTGCCCCAACTGGTTGATCAAATGCTGCGCAACTTCGACGCCATCCGCCGGGCCAGCGTGGAGACAGGCGTGCAAGCGGTTCCCCTGGTTCCCAGCCTCAGCCCAGGTGGACATTACGACGCCCGCACGATGTTCCGCCAAATTCTGGAGGAACTCCAACGGCGCAACGAACTGGGCGCGCTGCAAGGAGCTGCCGTGGCCATTCACAATCGCCCCCACAACATCCCCGTTGACGTTCCCCCAAGTGACACCCTCACCATCACTTTTCGGGAGTACGAGTGGTACGACGACCAAGTGCGCACTTTCCTGGGCCACTCACTCCCCCTTTTGGGCACTGAGGCTGGATACGAAATTGGCGACCACACGGTAGCCGAGTTCCCTCCCATTGACGGAGAGCTTCACGCTGAGTACAACATGCAAATTTTGCGGGGCTTCAAGGACAAGTGGCGCCCTGCCCTTTTCTGCGTGTGCATGTGGCTCATCGAGATTTACGAGCCCTCGAATTACGCCTTCGCCAACGCGGCCTGGTGGTACAACAAGATTGCAGGCGGAATGTACCCTGAAAGCATTTTGCCGGCCGTTCATGCTCTGCGCAACGAGCCCAAATTTGTGCGCCGCATGCCGTGGGAGACAGGCACGCCGCCGGTCGAGGAAGAGGAAGAGGCACCGACGCTGACCGTCGTTCGCCCTCCAGAGGGTTGGGAAACAGAGCGCCCGACGCTTGATGCCGAGGGAACAGCGCGCCCACCAGGAGCTACCGTCGTCGTGCGCCGGAGTGAGTCATCCGAGGTTCTGGGGCAGGTAACAAGCGCAGATGATGGCCGTTGGCGTCTCGCTGGCATTCCGCTCCAAGAAGGCCAGCAGCGTCTCCACTTCCAAGTGCTTGTCGGCGGACAGGCAGGGCCTGAGGTGCAACGCACCGTGGTGCGGCGTCCACCCGACACCGTGGAGGCGCGCCTGACACGCTTGGAAGCTAAAGTGGCCGAACTGGATGAACGGGTCCGCAGGTTGGAGGCCTGAGCATACAAAGGAAAAGCCCTGTGCTCGCCTGGGCACAGGGCTGATTGTGTGAGGCAGGGTGACTGCTACCGCCCACCGCCTATGAGGGCCGCGCCAGCGCCAAAGACGAAGGCAACGATGAAGAGCCCAATCAGGTACACGATGAAGCCGACGACGACGGTCAAAATAGCCTTCGTGGTGTCGAAATCGAGGGCCTGGCGAATGGCCACCACCATGGCCACTAAGGCCCAAATAGCGCCCACAAGGCTCAGCAGGGCACCCAAACAGGGGATAAAGCTCAGTGTCCCCAGAATATTGGGTGTATAGGCGTAGCCCAACGTGCGGAGGAGTTCGCCGTAGTCAGCCGTGCCTCCAAAAAGGCGAGTGCCGATGAAGTACGCCAGCCACGCCCAGATGAAAAAGCCAATCAGGGCCCAAACACCGCCCAGAATGGCCATACCGATGGTAGTAGGCCCAAAGAGACTGCCAATGATGCTCCCAATTGTGTTAAGAACAGCGATAATGACGACAACAGTAATTGCTTCTTGGGTCAACGCGGGGTTTGCTTCTACTTCTTCGTAAAGGTCAACATCCAGGCGGGCAGCACGAATCATGCGGTCAATCATCAATGCACCTCCTCGGGGAACCATTAACGGGTTGACAGAGACGTTCGGCACGAGCTGCATTTGCCAATATTGTATCATTTACGGGGAAGTACGTCAATCTCTCAAAAAAAGTTTCTCGCTGAGTTTGGCGGTGACTTGTATTATCGTGTGCTATCTTTTTAAAATCTTTCAGGCCAGGAGACTCAGGAAATGTGCTTCTCCTTTTCTGGCGCGCAAGTGATACCAATTGGGCATTGAAATGGCATGAGGTTACGTACTTCTTCGGAGACCCAGAGGCGAGTGCATGAACATGTGCGGCGCCGTACCTTCTGCAAATCGGCGTTCGCGCGCGTTGTCCGGAGTCCAAGCTTGGAAGAAGTTGAGGGGAAAACATGCGTTTTAATTTAGCACGGCTCAAACGGCAACTCGAGGAGCTTACCGGGCGTGAGTACTCTTGGTCGGAGATTGCCCGGCGGACTGGCCTCCATCGCCACACCATCGAACGCATTGCTGCCAACCAGACAACACAGGTGCGCCTCGATACGCTCGAGCGTTTGTTGGCCTTCTTTCACGCGGAAGGCATGGCCATTACCCTGAACGACCTCTTTTCCGACGTGGATCCCCACCTCGAACCACTTGACCCGGCGGGCATGGTGATCGTTTCGCCGAAAGAGCGGGAGGACGACTCGCGAGTGGTTCCGGTATACACCAATGTGCGTCCGCCAATGAGTGATTTCACCGGACGCACTCAAGAAATCGAAGCGATTTGTGCCCTTTTTCGGAGTGGTCACAGAAGCGTGTTGCTGTACGGCGAGAGTATGGGGAAGACCGAACTGGCTTTGGCGGTCGCTCATCGGTTGAGAGCCCAATACCCCGATGTTCACCTTTTCGTTGATCTACAGCCTCATGGATGTCCTATTGTCCCTGAAGCGGTGTTGCGCTCCATTCTCCGGGCGCTCCGTCCCCAAGAGCGCCTGCCGGAGACCCTGTCCGAACTTCAGGCCTTGTATCATCACTGGCTTCGCGGCAATACGTGGCAGGGCATTCTGGTTTTGGATCGCGCAGCTCACGCCGGGCAGGTGGCCCCGCTGTTGCCTCCGCCTGAGGGCTACATTGTGCTGGTAACGGCCCGCCACCAGTTGGCCCTTCCCGACACAGCCTTCTACGCGGTGACTCCCCTTGCCCTTCCCGACGCCACAGCACTTCTGCGACGCCTGCTCAGGGAGGGCGGGCGCCTGGATTTGATTGGGCCGAAACACGCCGAGGGACTTCGCCGCCTGGCCGAAGTATGCCAGTGTCAGCCCCTGCCGCTCCGCCTGATGGCTGCTCAGTTAGCCGCCCAGCCCGAATTGTCACTTGAAGAACTGTTGCACACATTGAAGGCCGAGCTGGTCAGGTACGGCAACTTGAAGGGCGAATCGAGCTTGGCTGCCGCCGTGAGCATTTGTCTGCAACGGCTTGCCGATGAGGATGCCGAACTCGTGCAGTTCTGGCACCTGTTGACGTTGTTTACCAACTCGTTTAGCGTTGAAGAGGTCACCATGCTCACCGGTCATCATCGCCTGGAAGCCGAATTTTTCCTCAAACGATTGGTTCAGCGCCGTTTGGTGGAGCAGGTACCGGAACAGGACAGGTATGAAATACACGTTGCCCTGCGACGGTACGCCTTTGTGTTTTCCAGCGGAATGGATCCCTACGCGTGGACGCGCGCCCAAGTGCGCTTCGCTTATTACTTCTTGAGCCTGGCAAAAGAAGCAGAGACACTTTACGCCGAGGGAGACGAAAGCGCACTTCAAGCCCTGGAGCGCTTCGAGGCGATTTGGCCCAACCTGCAGGCAGCCTGGGAGTGGATGAGCGCCCAGGAAAGTCCGGCAGCGCTTCAATTTCTGGACGAGTTTCCTCAAGCCGTTGGCCAATTGTTGGACTTACGCCTGACTTCCCGGGAGCGAATCCCCTTCCTTCTGGCGGGCTTGGGAGCAGCCCGCAGGTTGGGGAACCGAAAAAACGAAAGCGTCCACCTGCGCAGCCTGGGGAGCGCTTATCATCGGGCAGGCGAACTCGACCAGGCCGTGCGGTGTTATGAAGAGGCTCTGCGAATTGACCGTGAAACGGGCAATCAGGAAGGAGAAGCGGCCGACCTGATTGGCCTGGCCAACACCCTCTACCGTCGCGGTGACATTCACACAGCGGCCGACTATTATCGCCACGCGCTCAAAGTGGTGCGTGACCTGGGCAACCGGCTGGCCGAGAGCGTCTGTCTCGCCAACCTCGGAACGATCTCTCTCGACGAGGGAGACATCTCCCAGGCTATAACCTTTTACGAAAAAGCGTTGCGCATTGACCGTGAGATTGGCAACCGACGCGGGGAAAGCGCAGACCTTGGCAACCTGGGCAACGCATACTATCGGCTGGGTCGGATAACGGAGGCCATCGCCCATTACAAGCAGGCTCTGAAAATCGCCCGAACGCTTGGCGACCGGCGGGCGTTTCCTCGATTGCTCGCCAACCTGGCGACGGCCTATTTCAGGCAAGGTGAATGGCAACAGGCCATTGAACTTTACGAGAAAGCGCTCGAGTTGGCCCGGGAAGTGGGCGATCGCAGCAGTGAAGGGTTTGTGTTGGGAAGTCTCGGTGTGGTACATCGGGCAATGGGACGCCTGCAACGGGCCATTCAGCATTATCGGCAGGCGCTGGAACTGGCCCGCGACATCGGTGACCGGCGAGCTGAAGCGGCGGCGGCCTGGAATCTTGGGTTGGTCTATGAGCAAATTGGCGAGTACCAGCGCGCTGTCGAATTGATGGAAATCACCGTGGCGTACGAGCGCGAAGTGGACCACCCGGATTTCGAGCGAGATGTCCGCTACCTGGAGCGCCTGCGTCGGCTGGCTGATGAGGACAGGCGGCTTGCATAATGGAAAACTTTCTACTTCCGTGCCACCAGTCGTGCCCACTCCCCTTCTTCCTCGTAGAACAGCACCTCCAAATCGGTAAAGAGTTCACGCAGTTCTCCTGGAGCCAGCAAGTAGTCAGGATTGAAGTGGGGATGACGGCGCAGACGGTGAACCGTGTACGTGGCGTAGAGCAAGTGGCCACCTGGGCGCAACGCGGTGATCAGTTCGGAGACTAAGGGGCGAAGCAGAAAGCGCATCACAACAATCAGGTCGAAGGTGTGGGGCCGCAGGCCAAAATGTTCCAAGTCAGCTTGAACGAAAAGCAGGCGATGCCCCAGCCCCTCTGCCCGGGCGCGGGCGTAGCCGTGGCGCAAAGCCGTGTAACTCCCGTCAACGGCGACGACCCGGTGCCCCTGCTGGGCCAGCCAGATGGCGTTTTGGCCCAGCCCACACGCAACGTCGAGAGCGGTTCCTGGAGGAATGGAAGATGCATGACGCACAAGCCAAGGATCTGGTTGCAAGTCAACGGGTGTGCGCTGGCGGTATCGAGCTTCCCACCTTTCAATGTCCTGCCGACTCATGAGTGCCCTTGACCGTCCGGGTTTTCCGCTTTTCTAATCACGGATTTCACCGGGTGACAGAGACTCTGGCGCGCGGAGGGAGGGGGCGACGCACTTTTTCTTCTCTTACGGCGGCGCCGAGCCGTATCTCTGCTCAAGCCGCTGGAATGGCACGCCGTCGTCCCACGTTTTCAGGGGAACACCAGGATTGAAACATGGTGTTCGAGAAAACAATTGGTGTGAGTTCGTTGACCTTTTGCGATAAAGCGTGTACAATGTGTGCAGTGTAACCTGTAAATGAGGTGTTAATCTCAAGCGAGAACTGGCTTGCTATGTCGAAAGAGTGGTTAACCCTGCGAGAAGCAAGTGAACTCCTGGGCGTTCATCCCTCGACGCTGCGGCGGTGGAGCGACGAAGGTAAAATTCCCTTCACGCGGACGCCAGGCGGACATCGCCGCTTCCATCGCCAAGCACTGGAGGCCTACTTGCAGCGCCAGGAAACGGAGCCGCCACATCCGCCTTCTCCTGTCTCGCCCGTGACCCCGGACACGCAATCGTGGAGTACCGCTTTCGACGAACGCCAGCGTCAGCACGTGCGGGTGCTCGGCCAGCGCCTCTTGGGCCTTCTGTTGCAATACATCACTCGCCAGAACGACGACGAACGCTTCCTCCAGGAGGGACGCCTGGTTGGCCGATCGTACGGCCAAACGATAGGGCAGGTTGGGCTCTCGCTGCTGGAGACAGTCGAGGCCTTCCTCTTCTTCCGCACGCAAATCACGTCAATGGCGCTTCAAATGCCCTCCTTTCCCCGCCCTGGAGACGAAATCGAGTTGCAGCGCCTGCACAGCCGTATTGACCGCTTTCTCAACGAAGTGCTCCTGGGCACTATCGAAGGCTACGAAGCTGTTTCCCGCGAATGAGGGTGAAAAGGCTCACGGTTCCTCTTCCGGCTGCTTTTCCATTTGCGCCCACAACTCGTTCATCTTCTCGTAGTGAGCCGGAAACCGACCCGTGTACCGGAGCCAGTTGGGAATCGGATACCGGATGCCACCCTTGTGCGTACCCTCCAGTCCCTCGATCAAGTCGGCCATCCACGAGGCCGGCAAGGAGAAGGCCATCTCGTCGTCTTGCGTTTGGGCGAACACCCGGTCGCCGTAACAGGGCAAAATAACTTCCGGCTTTTGGCTTTGCCGTGGCACAATCACACTGTCGGAGCAATCAATGCGACCTGAGAAGCTGGAGGTGAGCCGTCCCCCCGTCTTCCAGAGCGCCGCTGTGACGAGCCGCATGACCTGCGCCGAGTTGCCGTAGATGACGATAACGTCGGGCTCGAAGGTGGTGCGGTGCAAAGGGGCTGCCAGGAGGTACTCATACTCCCCGTAAGGGAAGCGCGCCACAGCAGCTTCAGTGGCCGCGCCAGCCTCCGGGGTAGCCGTGTACATGCCAGCGCAGGCGTGGCCTTCCTCGTAATAGTCCAGCATGGGGGCAAAGCCGAAAACTGCTTTGGCGAGGGGGCACGAGAGGTCTTCGGCTCCCACCGCCATAGCCCACCCGTAGCGGCGGGCGAAGGCCACTGCCTGGCAAATGGCTACTTTGATGCCCAAGTCTTGCCAGGGCCGTTTGACTTTCGGCGGGAGCGGTTCACCGGGTGGCATCATGCGCACGGCCACGGGAAAGGTGGCTGGCCGAATGTGCTTGGCGATGGCCTGCTCGAAAGTATCCAGTATTTCTGGTCGAGTCATGGGGCTTCCTCCGCTCGAATTGGCTTTTGGCGCTTTTTATTATACACTCATACGTCGAACTCGGACAACGTGTCAGATTTGCCCGTCGTAGCAACCTGAAATCCACCTCAAAGAAGAGCGAAGAAGGAGCACGACCATGAAGATTGACACGGCGCTCTTAGCCCCCACGTTGGATCAGATCATTCCAGCAGCCCGCAAAGCGGAAGAGATCGGCTTCGACGGCCTGTGGACCAGCGAAACGCAGCACAACCCCATGTTTCCCCTCGTGCTGGCAGCCGAACACACCCGCCGGATTGAATTGGGCACCTCCATCGCCGTGGCCTTTGCCCGCAGCCCTATGGACACCGCCTACCAGGCCTGGGACCTGGCTCAGTTCAGCCAGGGACGCTTCATCCTGGGGTTGGGCACACAGGTCAAGGCCCACATCGAGCGTCGCTTCTCGATGCCGTGGGGGCCGCCCGTGCCCATGCTGCGCGAGTACATTCATGCCCTGCGAGCCATTTGGCGCTCCTGGCAGACAGGGGAGCGCCTCAACTTCCGCGGCAAGTTCTACAAGTTCACCCTGATGAGCCCCTTTTTCAACCCTGGTCCCATTGACTACCCGGACATCCCCATCTACATCGCGGGCGTCAACGAGGGCCTATGTCGCCTGGCCGGCGAGGTGGCGGACGGCTTTCACGTCCACCCGCTCAACTCGGCCCGCTACGTGCGTGAGTGCGTGCGCCCGTGGATCGAAGCGGGTGCCCGGAAGGCCGGCCGTCGCTTGGAAGATGTGGCTGTGAGCGTAACTGTCTTCGTCGTTACCGGCCGTGACGAAGCCGAAATGGAAAAGGAACGTGAATCGGTGCGGCAGCAAATCGCCTTTTACGCTTCGACGCCCACGTATCGCACTGTTCTTGAGCTTCACGGCTGGGGCGACACGGCCCAAGAACTCAGCCGCTTGGCCGCTCGCCAGCGGTGGGACGAAATGCCCCGCCTGATTACGGACGAAATGCTGGAGACCTTTGCCGTGGTGGCCCCGCGCGACCGGTTGGCCGAGGCGGTCAAAGCGCGGTACGCTGGCCTGGCCGACCGCATCACGTATTACGCCGCCTTCCTGGAAGGTGACGAGGACTTCTGGCGTGAAACGGTGCGTGCGTTCAAGGAAAACCAATGATGTAAGGGGGCAGACATGTACGACGCAAGAATCCGAAAGTGGGCTGACGTGCTCGTGGAATACAGCGCGCCGGTTCAACCCGGACACGAAGTCGTCATACGGGGAACCACGCTGGCCGAGCCCCTCGTGTTGGAACTGGCTCGCGCGGTGCTGGAGCGGGAGGCGATCCCCCACGTGCGCCTCTCGCCCCCTCTCATGAACGAGTATTTCTACCGCTACGCGCCCGACAGCGTGCTCGACCGGTTGCCCGAGCTGGCTCACCTGGAATACCAGCACATGGACGTGGTGTTTCACATCCTGAGCGAAGATAACACGCGTTCACTGACAAACGTGGACCCCCAGAAGACGGTGCGCCTCCAGCGAGCCCGCCAGCCCCTCTCCGAGCTCTTCATGAACCGTGCTGCCTCCGGCGACCTGTTGTGGAGCCTGACGCTCTTCCCCACACCTGCCTACGCACAGGACGCGGAGATGGGACTGGTCGAGTTAGCTGAGTTCATTTTCGAGGCCTGCTTCCTGAACGAAGAGAATCCCATTGGCCGCTGGCAAGAGCAAGCCCAACGCCAGGAGGTGCTCATCGAGGCGCTTCAGGAGGCGCGGGAGGTGCACATTAAAGGGCCGGACACCGACCTGCGCGTGGGTGTCAACGGTCGCACATGGATCAACGACAGGGGCGAGAAAAACTTCCCCGGCGGTGAAGTGTTCACCGGCCCTGTGGAAGATCAGGTGAACGGTTACATCACCTTCACCTTCCCGGCTGTCCACAACGGGCGCGAGGTGCGCGACGTGCGCCTCTGGTTCGAGAACGGTCGCGTCGTGAAGGCCGAAGCCTCCCACAACCAGGAGTTCCTGCTCAAAATGTTGGACACGGACGCTGGGGCACGGTACGTGGGCGAGTTCGCCTTCGGCACCAACTACAACATCCAGCGCTTCATGCGCAATACCCTCTTTGACGAGAAGATCGGCGGCACGATTCACATGGCGTTGGGGCGCAGTTACCCCGAGACGGGTGGACAAAACATCTCGGCAATTCACTGGGACCTGGTGTGTGACCTGCGTCAGGGTGGCGAAGTCTACGTGGACGGGGAGTTGTTCCAGAAGGACGGTCAGTTCGTGCTGTGGGAACGCGAGGTGGCCAAGCAGGAGGCGTGAGCGCGGTGGTTGGCCATGTGTGACCTGTTGCGCTTTTCCGTTGGCGGCGGAAAGGGCGTCCTGTTCCCCGGGAGGAGAGGCCCATGACCCCAGTCCCCCAAGCCGAGTGGACAGTGCTGCTTTACATGGCTGGCGACAATTCCCTGGAGGGAGCTGGTTTTCAGGATCTGGAAGAGGTCAAGCGCGGCCTGCAAGGTCTGTCCCCAGAGAAGCGGGCTACGTTACATGTCGTGGCCCAGTTTGACACAGTGGGCGATCGCGGCACCTTGCGCTATCACCTGACGGCGGACGGCGCGCTGGAGGAAGACCAGGTGGGCGAGGTGCTGGCCGAAGTCAACACTGGCGACCCGCAAAACCTGGTAGACTTCATCCGGTGGGGTGTGCGCACGTATCCGGCCCAGAAGTACGCGCTCGTCATTTGGAACCACGGAAACGGGTGGGACGACACGGACATTTACGCCTCCCTGCGCGAGACGGCCAGGCGCGTTACCGCTGCTGACCCTCGCGTGCGCAGCACGGTAGCGGCTACCCGCTTCAACCGTGCCCTCTTCGCCGCCACCCTGCGCCGCCTCTCCGAAACAGCCACCATCCAGCCCGAGACCATGCGGGGTATCCTCTACGACGACACCTCTATGGACTTCGTGGACAACCAGGAGTTGGCTACGGCGCTCCGCCAGGGCTTGCAGGAGGCTGGCCTGGAGCGCTTCGACCTGTTGGGCTTCGACGCCTGTTTGATGAGCATGGTGGAGGTGGCCTATCAGGTGCGGCTGGCGGCCCGCGTGGTGATCGGCTCCCAGGCCGAGGAGCCCGCCGCTGGCTGGGATTACCAGCACTTCGTGCAAGCGCTTCCCGGCCACGGTGTCGAGGCGGTGGCCCGGGCCACCGTGCGCCGCTTCCGAGAAGCTCACGACCAGGGGCGGTTCAGCCTGCACGATGAAATTACACAGTCGGCTATTAGCACAGCGGGGCTGAGTGCGTTGGTACAGGCCGTAGATCGCCTGGCCCACTTGCTGCTCTGCAACCTGCACCACCGTCCGGTTTTCGAGGCTGTTGACCTTGCCCGGGAGCAGGCGGAACGCTTCCGCAATCGCAGTCGCGACTACCTGGACCTGGTGGACTTCGTCAACCGGCTCGCAGAGCAGCCGGATGTGCCTGCGGCCATCTCCGAGGCCGCCCGCCGCGTGGCCGAACTGGCCCAGCCCGGCGGCCCGGTGGTGCTCGCCAACGAGGCTGTGCGGGCCCAGACGAACATGCCCATTCGGGCCCACGGCCTCTCCATCTACTTCCCCCGAGCGGGCCTCGACCCTGACGTGCCCCAAACGCGCGCCCTGGCGGAACTTTACCGCCCGCTGGACTTCGCTCGCGACACCCGCTGGGACGAGTTGCTCACTCACTTCGCGGCCGTCGCCCGTGCCAGCTACCCGCCTGGTCAGCCGTTGCCCCGCTGGCCCGGCTGCAACGGTCAAGCTGGTGGGGAAGAGCGCGGCCTGGCCGTTGCTGAACCGGTTGAACCGGTCGTGCGTCCCCGGCAGGCCCCCCTCCGCTTGACGCTGGCGCGCGGCTCCATTGGCGATGTGGGCACGGAGGCCATTGTGGTCAACCACGTGGAAGGGGTAGCCGTAGGCGGGGCTGCCAGCTTCGTGGACCAGAAGCTTGGAGGTGTCTTGAGCGCCCTCATTGCCCAAGGGAGCCTGACGGGGCACGCTGGCCGGCTCTTCTTCGTGCCCACTCGTGACCTGCTGCCGTCCGACTTGGTCGTCGTCGTGGGGTTGGGCACGGCTGAGGAGTTTGGCGTGGAACGGAAGTCTCGCCTGGAGCGGATTCAAACGGTTGGGCGGGTGGTGGCCCAGGCCGCCTCCCTTCTGCACCTTCAGACGCTGGCCAGCATCGTGCACGGCGCTGGCGGGGGTGGGCTGGAAGTCGAAGAAGCGGCCCACGCCTTCATGCGTGGCCTGTTGGACGAGTTGGCCGCCCAGGAAGCCTCGTCCTTGACAGACGTTTGGCTGGTGGAGTGGGATGAGGCCAAGTTTGCCCGCCTGGCCGACGAGCAGCGCGGACTGCCAGCCCTCTTGTCCACAGAAAGCCCCCTTCCCCTCGAAATTCGGGTTGGGCAGCCCCTATCGTCCGAAACCGGGCAGGCCCAGCGCCTAACACGCCTGCGTCGGCGCCTCGAACGCCCAGAAGTGTTGCTTTCACCGGCCAAGAGTTCTCCTTCGCCGCTGCAGGGGGCATACCTGAGCGTGCTGGTGTCGCCTGATGGCCGAACGGTGGACTTCACGTACATGGCGCCTACTGTGCTGGCGGGCGAGCCGCGCACGACCGTTCCCCGTGACCCGACCCAGTATCGAGCTTTTCTGCGCGCTGTGGACGACCTGGCCCGCGCTTCTCAGGAAACAACTGAGCCCGGCACCTTGGCCGAGCAAGCACAACAACGCCTGGCAGCACTGCGAGATGCCCTTTTGCCGCCCCCTGTGCGGGAAATGCTGGCCGAATTGCCCGACGATGCGGCGCTCACCTGGCGTCTCGACAGGGAGACTGCCGGGGTGCCCTGGGAGTTGTTGCCCATCCCGGACAAACCGCTGGCACTGGCCCGACCTACGGCCCGGCGCCTCGTGACCGAAGTCGTGCGGGGAACGGCGCTGCCCCTTGCGCGTGGCGAGAGCAAGTTGCGCCTGCTGATCGTGGCCAACCCGACGGGCGACCTGCCCTGGGCCGAAGCGGAGGCTCAAGCAATAGAGGCCGCAGTGGCCGAACTCCCACACGTGGAAGTCACCCGCTGGCACATGTCGCCGGACGGCAGCGCGCTCGACCTCCTGGCCGAGTTCCCCCGGCACCACATCGTTCACTTTGCGGGCCATGCCCTCTATGACGAACAGGCGCCGGCTCTGAGCCGGCTGCTGCTGGACCGAAATGGGGAACACTACATCACAGCTCAAAATTTGGCTGGCCTGAGCATTCCCCCGTTGCTCCTCTTCCTCAACGCCTGCGAGAGCGGACGCCAGTCCACGACTTGGGAGCGGGCTCACACCTGGGCCACGGGCCTGGCCGACGCCAGCATTGCGGCTGGCAGCCGCAACGTGCTGGCTACCTTCTGGAACATCAGGGACGAAGCGGCCCAAACTTTTGCGCGCGTCTTCTATGGCGAGTTCTTCGGCGGAGCGCCGTTAGGGGTGGCCGTGCACCGGGCCCGCTCTCACCTTTTTGAGCAGGTGGGGTGGAGCGACCTGACGTGGGCCAGCTATCTCTTCTATGGCGACCCCTTTTTCACCGTTGGGCATTAGCGCTTAACAACCGTGGCCTTTTGCTAATCGAGTGGCCGGCGGACAACCCACACCTGCACCCTGCTTTCGGGCGTCAGCGGTTCGTCGTTGAAGCCGCCAAAGACGGCTTCGATGTAGTAGCCAGCCGCCTCGAGCATGGCCCGCACCTGCTGGGGCCAGAAGAAGGCCCGCCGGTGCGTGACGTGTCGGCGCGAGCGCGTGTGCCCGTCGGGGCCGACTTCCTCGTGGACTTCGTGGCGCACCTCCACCTGGTTGACCAGGTCATAGGCTCTCCGTTCCCACACGTATGTGGTGATGTTGGTGTGCTCGTCGTGGCGCGTTTCGCGCAGCCGAAGAGCTTGCCCCTCCTCCGACGCGAAGGGCGCCATTTTCTCGACGCGGGGTACGGGCAGGTCGAAGGCCAGCTTGCCGCCGATGTGCAGGTGTTCGCGCACGCGCCGCAGGAAGGCCATTTGCTCGTCGAAGGTGAGCAGGGATGTCAACCGAGCTGCGGGCACGTAAATCATGCCCACCCGGTTGGTCGGCTCGAACTCAGGCCAGGGCACGTGGACCGTGGTGAGCGGATAGCCGCGCGTTTCGGCAAAGGCTTGCATGGCCGCCAGGCGTTCGGCGTCGGCGTCCACCCCGACGACGCGGATTTCCTGGCTGGCGAGTACGAGGCAGTAGCGGCCATCGGTCGCGCCCAGTTCCACCACCGGTTCCTGGGAACGGCGCGCGTGGCGGTAGTAGAAGCGCACGTCGTCGGGCACTTCGGTTGGCGAAGGGATGACAAAGCGAGGGGATTTCGCGTTCATGGCGTCTCCTGGCTGGCTTGTGGCGATTTGGCAGGCTTGTGGTACGCTTTCTCCCCCGCCCGAATGGGCACTTTGAGCCAGTTTTCCGGGGGTGGCAGCGGACAACTCCACTCGTCGCTGTAGGCGCAGTAGGGGTTGTAGGCCCGGTTGAAGTCGAGCAGCAACTTGTCGTCGCCAAGGGGGATGGGCTCCAGGTAGCGGCCTCCACCGTAGGTTTCGGTGCCGCTGGTGGCGTCACGGAAAGGGATGAAAAGGGAGCCGTTCGCCACCGAACGATAGACCGCCAGCCGCACTGGTTGGCCTTCCACCTCGAACGAAACATACCCGATGCGCTCGTAGTGCTCCTCGTCCCCCGTGCTGGTCGGAATGGACAGCGGCTCCGGCGGCTCAATCCGCTCCAGCCGCACGACGAAGCGCAGGGCGGGATTGGGGGGATAGTATTCCAGGCTGGCGAAGTGCTGGCGCTCTTCCGGCGGAATGGGGGAAGCTGGGTGAGAGCGGAAAAAGGCATCCTTGGCGGCCCGTTCCGCCTCCAGTTCGGCCACGTAGGCGCCTTCGTCGAAGGTGATCTCGTCAGGGCGAGGGAAGTTCGTTTCCTCCTCCGCCTTTTCCGGCTCTTCGGGCGTTTCCAACCCCAGCACACGACGTACTCTGCGAAAGATGCTCATGGCGTTCACTTCCTTTCAACCCAGGTATTTTTTGACCCGCTCGGCCAGCGTCCGGGTCATGCCCGGCACGGCGGCCAACTCCTCCACGGAAGCTTGGCGGATGTTCTCCAGGCTGCCGAAGTGGCGCAGGAGGCGACGGCGTCGCTTGGGGCCGATGCCCGGAATGTCGTCCAGGGAAGAGCGCAGGGCGCTGCGCTCCCGCAGCCGTCGCTGGTAGCTGACGGCGAACCGGTGGGCCTCGTCGCGGGCGCGCTGGAGCAGGTGCAGGGCCGGTGAGGAGCGCTCCAGGCGCACCGGGTCGGGCTGGCCTGGCACGTAGATTTCCTCCTCCCGCTTGGCGAGCGCCACCACCGGCACCACGTCGTCCAGCTCGAACTCGGCCAGGACGGAGAGGGCCGCGTTGAGCTGTCCCTTGCCGCCGTCCACCACGATCAAGTCGGGCAGAATGCCCCACTTGTCGCCACCCGGCTTGTGTTGAGCTTCCTGCCAGTTGGCCAGGCGCCGGCGCAAAATCTCCCTCATGCTGGCGAAGTCGTCGTTGCGGTCGCGGCGCAACTTGAAGCGCCGGTAGTCGCTCTTGCGCGGCACGCCCTTCTGGAAGACCACCATGCTGCCCACCACGTGGTTGCCCTGGATGTGGCTCACGTCGTAGCACTCGACGCGCACGGGTGGGCGGGGCAGGTGCAACACCTGCTGGAGTTCGTCAATGGCGACGGTGTGGCGGTGCTCCTGGGCGGCCCACTCGTCCCGCAGGTGGGCTAAGGCTTCCAGCGCGTTGCGCGTGGCCATCTCGAGGAGTTCCCGCTCGGTGCCTTCCCGGGGGACGCGCAGCATCACGTCGGCACCGCGCTTCTGCGCCAGCCACTGCCGGATGATGAGGGCTTCGTCCAGGTCCTGGGGCAGCAAAATTTCAGCGGGCACGCTGGCTGCTTCGCCGTAAAACTGCTTCAGGAAGGAAGCCATCACCTCTGCCTCGTCCTCGCCCTCAGTGTTGTCGAGCCAGAAAGATTCCCGGCCAATAAGCTTCCCCCCCCGAATGAAGAAGACCTGCACACAGGCGCTCTCCCGGTCGCGGGCGAAGGCGATCACGTCCCGGTCGCCGCCACCCACGTCCACCACCTTCTGGTGCTCCACCACCCGCTTCAGGGCGGCAATGCGGTCCCGCAACACAGCGGCCCGCTCGAACTCCAGCCGTTCGGCGGCCTCCTCCATCTCACGCTGGAGCTGGTTCAGCAATTCCTGGTGGTGCCCGTCCAGGAAGCTCATCAAGCCCTGGATGATGGCGCGGTACTCCTCCTTCGTTACGGCGCCGATGCAGGGGGCCGCGCAGAGCCCGATGTGGTAGTAAAGGCAGGCACGTTCGTCCTGGCCGGTGATGGTGCGGTTGCAGGTCAGGTAGGGGAACTGACGGCGCAACAGGTCCAGCGTCTCGCGCACGGCCCAGACGGAAGTAAAGGGGCCGAAATAGCGCGAGCCATCCCGCACCATCCGTCGGGTCATCATCACCTTGGGGTAGTCCTCGTGCCAGGTGATGCGGATGTAGGGATAGCGCTTGTCGTCCTTCAGGCGCACGTTGTAGCGCGGCCGATGTTCCTTGATGAGGGTGTTTTCCAGCAGGAGTGCTTCCAGTTCCGAGTCAGTCACCCAGGTCTCGATGGTTTCTACTTGGGCGGTCAGGTGGCGGATTTTGGGCACGCGCTGGCTGGTGGCGCTCCAGTAAGAGCGCACCCGCTGGCGCAGGTTGACGGCCTTGCCCACGTAGAGCACTTCGCCGGAGGCGCTTTTCATGAGGTAGACCCCCGGCTGGCGGGGCAGGCGATCCAATTGTCGGCGGATGTGTTCGGGCAGGTGTTCGGACGGCATGGCGTGTGGAGCACAAGGTAATGGTTTAGCACAGTAATTGTATCCCATGTTGTGGCAGGACCAAAACGACGTTTATGCCAGGCGGTGCCGTCGTCTCACACCAATTGCGTTTGGTAACGTCTCCTGCTCACAGAAGGGGTGCGGCACTGCCATCCCGCCCACCCAAGGGGAAAGTGGGGGGGCAGGGCAATGAATCCGCCCTGCCCCCGTTTCGGCTTTCTCATCTGGAGGCGGTGAAGCCCCTTACGCGGGAGTCGTGGCGAGGGGTTGCTCCGCTGGCGGCCGGTGCAGGCGCCAGTATTGGCCCAGCAGGTGGGCACCTACCAAATAGGCCCAGAAGGATGTCCAGGGAGAAAGGATACCACACGTGATCGAGCCGACAATGCTGGCCAGGAAGCTGGCACCGATGTACAGCAGGATGACGACAAAATATTGTCCCAGGTCACGGCTGATAAGCTGCCAGATCTGGCCAAACTGGAACATGCCACTCAGGCTGCCCACTTCCAGGTAGCGGAGGATGGCACCGGGCACCCAGAAAGCCAGGAACAGCCCGTATAAAATCATGAGACAGTACAGGCATAATATGGCAAGACCAACGGCATCCGCGTTTCCCTGACCATCGGATATGGCTGTCGTGAAGAGCAGCACACAACAGACGATCACCAGGATGGGAACCGAGTAAAGGATGGAGCCGATGGTCACCGTCAACCCTCGGCTGAAGTACTGTCCCAGATTACTCCACTCCGGCAGAGGCAAATCCCGGCCTGCGTACACCTCCTCGACAACTGTGAGGAAATATCCCACGAGCAGTGGAATAGGAATCAAGAAGATTGAGAGGAGGGAAATGACGCCGCCAATCAACACTTTGACAATCCAATTTTCGTCTTCAAAGGTGAACTTGAACGCCCGGCCAATATCAAGGGATTCCATGTGCAGACCTCCTTTCCAGGTGTGCGGTTTACGGTGTTCAACTTGGAAATAACAAGGTTGTGCCTTTGACGGTACTACGTCACGCGGCCTTTACATGTTGCGCAACCAACTGTCGTCCCCATTGTACACGCTGTGAGAAGGCGATGTCAAAAGGTGACGGCCACTATTCGAGTCAAGGGTTGCGCGATAGGACTGGGGCGCGTCTCGCGCCAGGTAATACCAATTGCGTTTGGTAACGTCTCCTGCTCACAGAAGTGGTGCGGCGCCGCCATTCCGCCCACCCAAAAGGGTGTAGGGGCGCAGCGTTGGCTGCGCCCCAGGGGGACACCCCCCACGCCCCCCGGCAG
>WFWG01000355.1 GCA_015491235.1 Ardenticatenaceae bacterium | reverse complement strand
GGGGGAAGGTGCGGGGCGAAGCAGCACGGTTACGGCTAAAATCAGGTTGACGGTCGCTGAAATGGCAAGTAGAACTCCCAACGGCGAGCGCCACTTCATGGGCTATTCCTCCTTTGGCATTTGGAGGGACCTAGCGGGCTGGGAACCCCTGTTCGGTCGTCACCCGTTCGCGGTACACACCGCGATAGGCGGGTGGAAGCAGACGGGCAATCTCTTCCATGATGCGCCCTGTGAGGGCCATTCGTTCGGCTTTGGAGGGCCTGCCGGCCGAGCGGGGCACGGTCAGTGGCCGGCCCACGCGCACGTGGACCTCGCCCCGCCTACACTGCTTCCACGCCGTCAGCAGGTTCTCGGTGCCCCAGATGGCCACGGGCTGAACGGGCACGCCGGCCTTCAAGGCCAGGTAGGCCGTTCCGGGCCGCGCGGGTTCAAGCTGGCCCGTGGGGCTGATGCGAGCTTCCGGGAAAATGGCCACCTGTTGTCCAGCCGCCAAGGCGTCGAGAACGCGCTGAATGACCTGGCGGTCGAACTGGTCGCGGCGGACGGAGATAGGGCCGTACAGGTAGAGAAAAGGGGCTACCTTGGACCGCCACAGGTCGGCCAAGGCTACGAATTCCAGCGGGCGAGGCCACACGTGCAGGAGCAGGGGAGGGTCGAAGTGAGAGAGGTGGTTGGCAGCGATGATGGCCGGGGTGTTGAGAATGTGCTCCTTTCCTTCCACGTGTAGCCGGACGGCCAACGGCACCACCACGCGCAGCGCCAGTCGTGCCAGGCGGCGCCGCAGGCGGAAGACGGGACCAGGAGCAACTGGAAGCTGAGCGGTCGCCCTGTTTTCTGCTCCACAGGCGTCTTGCTGGCTATGGGCTTCAAAGCGGCAACCGGCTACACGAGACGAAGGGCCTGAAGCCATTGAGGGAAATTTACCTCTGCATTCAAACCGTAAACAAAGTAAGGACGAAACGGAATAGACTTCTGCTGACATATATCTTGCCCGCCCAACCGTAATCTTCGGGGCACGCGAAGACGACGAGAGCGTCGGCGGCCAAACAAGACGACAACGGCTGCTACTTGGTGGTCTCGACCTGGCACATTATTACACAGGTTCTGCATCGTGTTGGAGATCGTATGGTGAAATTGATCCCCCCATGTGGCTGGTGCGTGTGGGCAACAGCATCGCTGACGGGGATGAAAAGCGACGGCAGCGTTCAGGCACTGCAATTCAGCCCTATCCACCACGTGTCCGCCAGCGTAATACTTCATCTCAAGGATGACAACCCACCACACCCCATTGGGGTCTCGGCCCACAACTACACCATCGGGAACCCTTCCTTGCCATAGAGGGGCCACTCCTTGCCGATCCAATTGAAAGACACAGGCTCCGTTAATCCGAAATCGGTAGGGTGGATGTTCGTTATCGTTGCCGTGTGTCTCAATCAGCTCTCCATCAGGGATCCAATAAGGGCGCAATGTCATGGGAGGTCTTCCTCGGAGTGGGCCCACAAGGCGTACAGTTCGTTCGTAAGCTCTTCGTCCACCAAACCTAATTCTTGTTCGTCAACGAAAGCATGTTCACGGTCAAGGATGGGCTTTATAGTACCATTTTCGTGGAAAGCGTACACGGCCACCTTCTCGGGTGAGATCGTAAGCTTGACGCCTTTTGCTTCGTCCAGTTGGCCAGAAGGCAGACGATGACGCTGGAGCAGATTGTTGAGCGCGTACAATATCGTCAGCGAGTGCGTTGTAACGAGCACGCGGTACCCGTGGTTGACCAGGAGGACCAATAGTTCCAGCACTGACCGTTGGGCACGAGGATGAAGGTGGATTTCCGGTTCCTCGACGTGTAAGTATTGCACCTCTTTGAGATGCTCACTCCTCCTTAGATGGCTCATCAAGAATTCCGCGACGAACCAGAGGGGCCATCCCGATACCTGACCCGATGAAGCCATCTCAATCTCGATGACCCGATTGCTGCCCCACGGCTGCCACTGAACCTGGCGCGCGAAAGGCCCCCGGCGCGCGATGCGCACACGTCCGCGAAGCGTTTTTTCAGCTTGCTGTTTTACCCAGCGTTGCAATTCGTCCATGCGCGTTTCTTCGAGTTCGTCCACCTCTTTAAGCAGAATATCGTTCAACACGCCGAACAAGTCGCGCATGGGCAGGGGAATAGCCTCCGAAGAAAAAGTTCCCCACTCATAGTTGACAAAGCGGGAGTAGAGCGCTCGCTCCGCGTGGAAGAAGAGAGCACGCCGGCGTGCTTGCTCCCGCCAAACACTTCCTCGCTCCAAGTTCGCACGAATTTCTTCCCGAAAACCGCCCAGTGCACGAATCCTGCGGTTCTGGGGGTTCAGCGAAATCCGCTGTCGGACGCCTTGTGAATCGTCGTGGTATTCAACCCAATGGGTAGCGTCGAAAAACGTGGCGATGGCTCGCCGTCCGGCGCGTAGCCGTTCCACCACGCTGCGCAACAATGCGTCAACGTCTTGCTCGCCGGTCTCTTTGGACGCAAAAGTGCCATATCGGGCCAGGAGAAAGTTTGCGTTGCGGAAGAAATAGACGAACTGACTGACCAAGGATTTTCCGGTTCCTTGTCCACCAACAAAGATTGTCAAGGGGAAAATCTCCAGGCTATCCCTTTCCTGCCCTTCTGGCCAGAGGGGGGTTCGCAGCGGGCCAAACCAGCCTGTTTCACGGTTGCGGCCAGCGGGCTTGACGAAGAGCTTTTCCATATACTCTTCTCCTCACATGTTCCCGACTGCCGACGCTGCTCGAATTATATCAGCCCTCGCTCTCACCGCAAGGGGGAGAACCGCTGGCTCTGCATCTGCAATCACAGCAACACTGCTGTGGTCCATTAAGTAAAGAGGGGAACTCCGCTTACAGGTATTAGGTCTACTGGCCGCTATGTGGACAGCTTAAAAGATTGTTTGGCCGCATCATCAGGTTTTCGGGTTTATGCGGTTCCGCGCGCGGGTTGTGATCAGGTGCAGGATGTGCTCGAACACCTCGTCGAGTGAGAGGGCGGTGGTGTCCACGTACACAGCGTCTGGAGCCTGCCGGAGCGGAGCTGTCTCACGGGTGCTGTCAATGCGGTCTCGCTCCCGCATGGAAGCCAGAATCTCCTCGAAAGTGACGCGCTGGCCGCGAGTTCGGTACTCCGCATATCGGCGGCGGGCGCGTTCCTCCAGCGAGGCGTCCAGGTAAAGCTTGAAGTCGGCTTCCGGGAGCACAACTGTGCCGATGTCACGTCCCACCATGACCACTTGACCGGCCAAGCCGATGCGCCGCTGCTGTGCTGTCAGGGCCGCGCGCACCCCCGGGTGGGCCGAAACGGGCGAGACGATTGCTTCCACTTCCGGCAGGCGGAGTCCTTCGGTGATGTCTCGCCCTTCCACTTGTACCACGTAAGGGCGCGGGTCACCAGGAGCGGAGGGTACCACGTCAATGCGCGTCGTGCGCGCCAATTCGCTCAGGCCAGGCTCGTCGTAGGGTAAGATGCCCCGCTCCCAAGCCAGGAAGGCCACGGCCCGGTACATGGCGCCGGTGTCGAAGTAGAGGTAGCGTAGGTGAGCCGCCAGCCGCTGGCCCACACTGCTCTTGCCAGAAGCAGCCGGCCCATCAATCGCAATGATGCGAGGAAGTGCCTGTTCCAACTTCATCGGTCAATCAAACTCCAGCCGTTGGCGGCGCAAGGCTACACTTTCGACGAGCCCCAAGCCGGCGAAGAGGGCGATGAGGCTGCTGCCGCCGTAGCTGATGAAGGGCAAGCTGACACCCGTGGGGGGCAAAAGCCCCACGTTGACGCCAATGTTGACGAAGGCTTGGAAGAAAATCATTGTGGCAACGCCGGCCACGATCAAGCGGCCATGTGTGTCCCGTGCCGTCTGGGCAACGTGGAGCAAGCGGAAGAGCAGCAGCGCCAGCAGCAGCATAAGCGCCAGTGCGCCCACAAACCCCAGCTCTTCGGCGATGACCGAGAAGATAAAGTCGGTGTGTCGCACGCGCAGGTAGCCAAGCTGGCTCTGTCCGCCAGCACCGTATCCCTGGCCCAACAGCCCACCGGAGCCAATGGCGATGCGGCTTTGCAGGAGATTGTAGCCACTCCCGCTGGGGTCGGCTAGTGGGTTCAAAAAGGTGCGGATGCGCTCGCGCATGTACTCCTGAAGAAGTGAGTGCCACACAAAAGGGGCAGCGGCCGCTGCCAGCACGCTGGTTCCCACGAAGTATCGGAACGGGAGGCCAGCCACGAAGAGCACACCGGCCCAGATGACGAAGAGCGTCAGCGCAGCGGAAAGGCTGGGCTGAAGGTAAATCAACGCCGCCGGAATGGCCGTCAAAATAGCTGAGACAACGGCGGTCTTGAACGTAACGGGGCGTCTGGCAAAATAGGCGGCCAGCGTGACGATCAGGCCGATTTTGGCCAGTTCAGAAGGTTGGACGGTGAAGAAGAGCACCGCAAACCACCGTTGGCTGCCGAAAGCCGTGTAACCGGCCATCAGAACAAGCCCCAATCCCAGCACCAGCATCACGTAGAGGTAACGTGCCAAGTAACTGAAAAGGCGATAATCAACGAAACTGAGGAAGAAGAACACCACCAACCCCACGCCAATCCAGGCGAGTTGGTACGTGGCGTAAGGGCGGTCAGGGGGCTGGGCCGAGCGAACCATGAACCAGCCATACACCACCAGGGTGATGGCCAGCAGCAGAAGTGGATAGTCGAAGTGGCGCCATGCCCGTCGGTCCATGCCTGTCCTCACGGCCGGCGGGGCCGCAGCGGAATGTTAGCGACGAGTTTGGTCTGGCGGCCCTCCTGGGTGACGGAAAGGTCAATGCCATCCCGGTCAATTTCGATGTGACGTGACAGCACGGCCACGATCTCCTCGCGCAACGTATCAAGGATGGCCGGAGAAAGGCCGGCGCGGTCGTAGATGAGGACAAGCTGGAGCCGTTCGCGAGCCACCTCACGACTCGACGGTTCTCTTCCCAACAACCGGTCCAGGAAACCCAACCTTCCCTCCTACCGTCGTCGTGTAAAGTCCGGCCTCGGTTTGACCTGGCAAGTAGCCACTTATGCCTACCGGAAACAGCGTGTGGGAGGAAGCTTACGCTGCTTGTGCTCACGAAGAGCGCATAAAGCCGAAAAGGCGCCCCAGCCAACTCTTGTCGCGCAACGGCTCCAGGGGTACTTCCTCGCCGCGAAGGCGCCGGGCAATATCACGAAACGCGCGTCCGGTGGGCGAGTTGCCGTTCAGGGCAATGGGCGTGCCCCGGTTGGTGGTCACGATGATTTGCTCGTCCTCGGGAATGATACCGATGAGATCCACCGCCAGGATTTGCAACACATCCTCGACGGTAAGCATGTCGCCCCGCCGCACCATGTCCAGCTTGATGCGGTTCAAGATGAGTTGAATGGGGCCGCGCTCAGCGGCCTCCAGCAGGCCGATGATGCGGTCGGCGTCGTGAACCGCGCTGACCTCCGGGGTGGTGACCACGATCACCCGATCCGCGCCCGCAATGGCGTTCTGGAATCCTTGCTCGATGCCCGCCGGAGAGTCAACCAGGACGTAATCAAAGTGAGGGCGAAGGGCATCACATACTTCGGCCATCTGGCGGGGTGAAACGGCCGTCTTGTCGCGCGTCTGGGCGGCCGGCAGCAGGTGGAGCTCGGAAAGGTGTTTGTCCCGCACAAGAGCCTGGCGCAGGCGACACCGGCCCTCCACCACGTCCACCAGGTCGTACACGATGCGGTTTTCCAGCCCCAACACCAGATCCAGGTTGCGGAGGCCAATGTCGGCGTCCACCACGACCACGCGGTGGCCCAGCAAAGCCAACGCTGTGCCCAAGTTGGCTGTGACGGTTGTTTTTCCTACGCCCCCCTTGCCGGAGGTGATCGTGATAACTGTCCCCGGCATATTTGTTTCTCCTGCTACGTGGTGAGCTTATATCTTGCTAAAAAGTATACCATACCCCACCGTCTGTCGCCAACTTCATTGTGGGCATATCGGGGTTTTCAAGGTGGTGCTGCACCCTATCGCACTTCTTCGACCACGATAGCACCGTTTTGGACGCGGGCAATTTCCGGGCGACGACGTGGACGCCGCAACCAGAAGCGGAAGCGCCTGGGGCGCTCCTCTGGCGGCCGCGCGATGTGATGGCCAATACGAAGTTGTACGGGAGAGAGTTCCAACGCACAGACCACGGCGCTCTCATCCCCACTGGCACCAGCATGGGCAACGCCCCGCAGGCAACCCCACACGAAGATGTCGCCGGTGGCAATAATTTCACCGCCAGGGTTGACGTCTCCAAACACCACTACACTACCCGGAAACCGGATGCTCTGCCCGCTCCGCACGGTGCGCCGTATGACCAGCGCCGGTCGAGCGCCTTCCGGGATGGAAGAGGGAATCGAGGCCACTTCCTCGGACACAAAGGGCAGATCAAGCCCGAGGGCAAGCGCGGCCGAACGAGTCACCTGACTTTGGCCCTGCAGGGCTACAACGCGAAGGCCAAACTCCTGGACGGTCTTGAGAAGGGCGGCCAATTCGTTTTGAGGGAATTCTCGCTCCCCGGTGTCCAGTGTGAACGTAGCACCCTGGAAAAAAGCGGCATGAGCTTCCAAATACCGACGCAGTTCGGCGCACAGGTCCTCGATGGCCGTTGGGGCGTCGGGGCTCAGGGTGAGCACCAACCCTTCTCGTGCTCCTTTCACAATTATCGCGGACATGGCCTCATATGCAGGTGGGCATGTAAAGGTTATTGAAGCGAATACTAGCGGGCGAAAGGCCAGCCCCTCGGCTTCTTCGACAAGGATGAACGACAAATAGCGGACAAATTCGCCTTCTCCAACGTTAAAATTCTGTGCACGCTACGGTGATAGACTACGGTGATAGACTGGCCTGAAGGCGGGGACGTTCCTTGAACCAATAGCGCAAAATTTCGGCTGCGATGGGGGCTGCTACCTTCGATCCTTCCAGAACATCCCGTCCGTTCCCGTGCACGAACACCAACAGCACGATTTCCGGGTTTTCGTAGGGCGCAAAGGCGGTGAACCAGGCATGGGTAACCAGAAATCCATTTTCGTTGCGCTTGCAGTCACTCAGATCTGGCAGTGGGTCACAGTATTCGGCCGTGCCGGTTTTCCCGGCAACGGCCACGCCAGGAGGAAAGCCGGCAAAGCGGGCCGTGCCATCCGGGCGCTCCACGGCACCGCGCATGCCCTCGCGCACGATGGCCAAGTAAGCCGGGTCCACGGGCACGTGGCGCAGAATGTCGGGCTGGAACCCGCGAACAACGTCACCGTTGGCATCTTGAACCTGGTAGACGAGTTGGGGCCGATACAGGATGCCCCCGTTGGCTACGGCGACCGTTACGTTAGCCAGTTGTAACGGTGTAACGGTCAGGAACCCCTGACCAATCGCCATGTTGTACGTGTCGCCTGTAACCCACGTTTCCCCCAACGTTTTCCGCTTCCAGGCTGGTGTGGGAACAAGTCCAGCAACCTCTCCCGGCAGGCCCACGCGGGTCGGCTCTCCCAGACCAAACATTCGCGCCCAGCGAGCCAGCCGTTCGATGCCTAACCCCTCGATTTCACCCGGAAAGCCGCCTCCCACTTTGTAGAAGAACGTGTCGGAGGAGCGAGCCAAGGCCGAGACCACGTCAATCACGCCGTGGCCGGCGGGAAGCCAGTCGTAGAAGGGTTGCGCAAGGGATGGGTCATCGGGAAAATATTTGTTGGGCAGGTAAATCATGCCCGGTGCGTTGAGGCGGGTTCGGGGAGTAATGACCCCTTCTTGGAGCGCAGCCGAGGCCGTAACGAGTTTGAAAACGGAACCAGGGGCAAAGGCGCCCGAAATGGCGGTGTTGAAGAGCGGCTTGCGCTCGTCTTCCAGAAGAGCTTGATATTCGCTGGGCGAAATTCCGCCAATAAACAAGTTGTTATCGTAGCTCGGCAGCGAAACCAGGGCCAGCACTTGGCCATTGCGTGGGTCCAAAGCGACCACTACTCCCCGCGGGCTGCCCACTTGCTCCAAGCTTCGACGGAGCACTTCGGTGGCCACCCGCTGCAACTCTAAATCAATCGTTAGGAAAACGTTGTGGCCGGGTTCTGGTGGGGTTTCCTGGAGCACGCGCACCTGACGACCAAACACATCCTTCTCGACCAGGCGCCGACCCTTGCGCCCGCGCAGTTCCCGCTCAAGCGCGGCCTCCAGGCCCGCAACGCCAGCCTCGTCAGTGAGTTCGTACTCTTCAGAACTGGGAGCCTGTTCGAGAAATTCCTGCGAGACCGGCAGCACGTATCCGAGGATGTGGCTGAGGAGAGGGCCGTACAAATACGCCCGTTGGGGTTTGGGCTCCACGTAGACGCCGGGCAGGAAGGGCGCCTGCTCGAGCAGGATGAACGCCTTTTCGGGGGCCACGTCCCGCGCCACTGTCAGGGGGCGGTAGGGCGCGCGTTTGGCAACTTGAAAGCATTCCAGCAGGCCCGGTTCACCGCAATCAGGGTCCAGCGGAAGCGGCTCGTCCACTTGTTCGTCCAGGCTGGCTTGCGCGCGAGCCACGTAGTTGGTGAGCGGGATGTCGAGCACCCGGGCCAACTCGCGCAGGACGGCTTCCTCTTGTTCCTCTGGTACCGCCGCTGGCACCACAATGACGTTGAAAGTGGGCACGTTACGAACCAGTATGCGCCCCAATCGGTCATAGATGACGCCACGAGGAGCCGGAATGCTCTCCACGTAGAACCGGTTGCCGGTCGCCTGAAGGCGATAGCGTTCCCCCTCGAGGATTTGGAGTTGCCACAGGCGGGCGAGGAGAAGCATAAAGGCGACGAACACCATCACGCGGAACCAGAAGAGGCGCCACCGTGGTGCTGAAGCGTCCGTGCTGGGTTCCAGTTGGACATCCTTGGGCTCGCGTGGAAGCACCGCTTCGACTCCGATGGAGTTGAACGGAAACCCGTGACGAACAAGCGGTCTTTATCGGCTGGCGTCCAACAGTGCCCGGCGGCTGGAAATGCGCTCGGCCAGCTTGTGCGCCAGCGGCATAAGCGCTGTGTTCATCAGACTTGCCAAGCCAATGGCGGGCCACGAAGACCACCAGGCGACTTTCCCCCCTAGTGTAGCCAGAAAGAAGAAGAGGAGCAAATAGTAAACGAAAGAGGCCACCAGGCCGGTGAACAAAGGAAGCAAAAGGCTAGCCTGATAAATGTTCGACTCCCCCAGGCTAGCCATGAGCGCGATCAACAGCAAGGAAAGCGTGAAAACGCCGAAAGGGCCGGCCGAGAGGATGTCGAGGACTATCCCGCTCCAGAAGGCCCACCAGGTCGCTTCCCTGGCGCCGTAGACCAGGCTGAGCGCCACCACCCACACCATCACGAGGTCCGGGTACACGCCGTTGGACACCCCGTTTGCAAGAACAGTAGCCTGAAAGAAGGCCAGCGTCAGCGCACCACCCGTTGCCAAGAGCCGCCTCACGGTTCTGCCTCCTCTGGCTCCGGGGAGAAGGCTCGGACGACAAAAAGGTATTCCAGCGTCACGAAGTTCACCGGCGAGCTGACCACGGCCTCCTGATACGGAGCGATGTCCCGTCGGCGGACCGATTCGACTGTCCCAATGACCAACCCTTTGGGAAACTGGCGCCCCAGGCCGGAAGTGAGGATGACGTCTCCCTCTTCCACGTTTTGCTCGTGGGGAATGAACCGCATGATCAAGCCGTCGCCAGTGCCTTGCACGACGCCCGTCGCGCGGCTTTGCTGGTCAATGGCCGCCACGGCCATGGACTCATCAGTGAGCAGGGTAACAATGGCCCACGTCTCTCCCACTTCTGTTACACGCCCCACAAGCCCCCTTGCCGTGATGACTGGCATTCCCAGTTCGACGCCGTCGGCGCTTCCCTGGTCAATGCGCACGGCTCGCACCAAGGGGTTGGGGTCGCGCCCGACCACGAGGGCTGGTTTTTCGTGGGCCACGACTTCAGCGACGAGCAGCACGTAGTTGGGATTGTTGCGCTTGAAGTTCAGCAACTCGCGCAGTTGACGGTTCTCGTTTTCCAACTCGATGAGCCGAACCCGTGTCAAAGCGAGCTGGTTGAGTTCTTCCCGCAGCCGCTTGTTCTCCTCGCGAAGTGTGGCCAAGTGTTGCAGGACGAACATGCCTTCGCGGACCGTGTGGGTAGCTCTGGCTATCCGACTGCTCAGGGGGACCGTAGCGCTCCGAACGATCCCCTGGGGATGGGCCAGATACCCGGTCTGGTCGAGAAGCACAAGGACCAGAGCCAAAGCAACCAGAATGGCGAGGGGCGACAGTTGCCGCCGCAGGCTAAACATGAGCGTACTCCGCGCCTGTTAACCGAAAAGGCGTGACCGTTCTTCTTAAATACGCACAAGTTCGCTATCGAGCAACGACGGGATATGGTGGGTGAGCCAGAACCTTGTGCAGGGCATCCATGCGTTCCAGTACCATAGCGCACCCTCGCACCACACAACTCAGCGGGTCGTCCACCACGTAGACGTGCATGCGGGTCTCTTCCGAGAGGCGCTGCGCTAGCCCCTGCAACAGGGCGCCGCCTCCGGCCAGGGCAATGCCGTGTTCCATGAGGTCAGCGACCAATTCTGGCGGCGTCTGGTCAATCGTGGCCCGCACAGCGTCCACAATGGCACTAACTGGCCCGCTGAGCGCCTCGCGAATTTCGACGCTGGTGACCGTAATTGACTCGGGAAGGCCGGTAATGAGGTTTCGCCCCCGCAGTTCCATTGTCTTTTCCTCGTCTAATGGGTAAGCCGACCCGATTTGAATTTTGACCCGTTCGGCCATCCGGGGGCCGATGAGCAAGTTGTACCGCTGGCGAGCGTAGTTGATAATCTCCTCGTCCAGTTCGTCACCAGCAATGCGAATGGAGTTGCTGACCACGATTCCACCCAGCGAGATAACGGCAATCTCCGTGGTGCCCCCGCCGATGTCCACAATCATGCTGCCCACGGATTCGGTCACCGGCAGACCTGCTCCGATGGCAGCGGCCATGGGCTGTTCGATGAGGTGGACTTCGCGAGCCCCGGCGTTCATGGCGGCGTCGTGAACGGCTATGCGTTCGACTTCGGTCACACCGCCGGGAATGCCGATGATGATGCGGGGACGGGGAAGGGGATAGAAGCTTTGCTCGTGGGCCTTACGGATAAAGTATTTCAGCATGGCCTCGGTCACGTCGAAGTCGGAAATCACCCCGTCGCGCAGAGGGCGAATGGCCACGATGTTGGCAGGCGTGCGCCCTACCATCTCCTTGGCATCTGCACCAACTTCCAGCACCTTCTTCGTGTTTCTCTCGATGGCGACTACAGAGGGCTCGTTGATAATAATGCCCTGTCCCCGCACCGCCACCAGCGTGTTGGCGGTTCCCAAGTCAATGGCAATGTCACGCGACAGGAAGCCGAGTAGCCAGTTTAGCAGACTTATCACCGGTCGCTCCTTCTTCAGTTTCACGAACAGCACGTACTACGCCGTTGGATGTTGTGCGCATCACTCAGGATACCTCGTTATCACGCCGGAACGCGAATTGTGCCCCTGGACCTCGGGCAGTGCCACAAAGGCTGTACATGCCATACAGTACAAAAGAAAACCCGGCTTCTTCGTGCCGGGTTTTGGGCGCAAGTCAATGGCTTCCCGAGTCCTCCTGGGTGTTGGTGTTCCGGCAGGAGCATGCCACCACGGACGCCCACCGGCCAGCGATGCCCTCCTACCGGGCAACCTGCTGGTTGCCGGGCGGCATCCAGCGCTGCCGGGCTCATTCTTCTTCCTCTTCCTCCTCTTTTTCGGCTGCCGCAACCACTTCCGGCTCGGCCTCTTCGGCGGCCACCTCTTCCTCCTCGACCTCTTCAGCGCCCAGCGGTTGGAGGACGACCACGGGCACATCAAGGTCTGTGTACACCTTCGCTCCTGACGGGATGGGCAGGTCGCCGACAGTGAGCAGGTCGCCGATTTCCTCCAGCGTGCTCACGTCCACCACGATCTCGTGGGGCAATTCGGACGGGAGAGCCTCCAAGTCAATGGTCTCAATGAGCTGTGTGACGATAGCTTCACCCCGCTTGACTGGCGGCGCCTCGCCCACAATGTGGACGGGCACATCCACGCGAATGGGCTCGTCCATGCGGACAGCCTGGAAGTCCACATGTATGATCTCGTGCGAGATGGCATCCCGCTGGACTTCACGCACCAGCGTGGCCAGCGAACCGTTCTGGCCGTCCACGTTAAGTTGCACGATGTTGGTGGTGCCGGCAACCTGCAATGTCTTTATGAGCTCGCGCCGGTCAACCTGAATTGGCATCGCCGCCTCAATGCCTCCCCCGTAAACGATTCCCGGCACAAGCCCTTGACGGCGGAGCCGTTTGACCTTCTTTCCTGTGATCGTTCGGCGTTCGGCGTTCAATCGCAGTTCAGTCATCGCTCGATTCTACTCCTTCCTCTGGTGTCTTCGGGCTGCGTAGCAGCCCGCGAATAGCCGTGTAGAAGACAAAGGGCGAACGACGTCCGATAAGCCAAAGTTTATTGTATCGCAAAGTGTCAAATCGTCAACTGGCCTGCAACGCCCAACGCGGCGAGGGTGGCCTCACCACCCCTGGGGCTCACCGTCGAGTTTTTTTTCTCTACCCGAGTTGGTTTGACATAATAAAGTGTTGGAGTTTGCTCTGGAGCTTTTCCAGAATGGCGTCCCACAGGTAGAAGCGGGCCGTTATGCGCCCCACGCGGCGCAGGTTGCGGGCGATGGCCGGGTGTTCCCGCAGGTAAAGCAGGTGGCCGACGATCTCGTCGGGAGAGTCGGTGTCCAGAGTGATGGCGTTGAGCAAGTGCTGGGCGTAATCCTCGCCGGTAGAGCCGGTAAAAGCGATGCCGCCGGCCGCCATGACTTCCAGGCCCACCAGGCCAAACGGTTCGTGGCGGCTGTTGGCCAACACGGCGTCGCTGGCGCAGAAGAGGGCCCGCTGGACAGGCTCGGGGACGAAGAAGCACAAGTTGACGATGTCGGCTTCCGCTGCTGCTGCCGTGATCTTGCGCACAACAGCATCATGAGGAATGTTCGGCGACACGTGCAAGTCCACGTGCCGCAGGCGAAGGCGCTCGATTTCCGCGATGACCTCGTGGCCGTGTGGTTCGATGCCTCCCCGCATGACGAAGAGGGGGCGCAAGTTCAGGTGCTTGAGCTTGGCCACGGCCTGAATGGCCGGAATCCAGTTCTTCCCCGGGTCGAACCGTCCCACTTTGGTGAGCAGAAGGCGGCCACCGAGGGGCTGGCGGAGGGCGTGGACGAGGGAAGCGTCCACCGGTTCCAGGTAGCGGCTGGGAATGCCGTTGGGAATGACCAGGGCGTTCACGCCGTACTCCCACAGCCGGTATTTCATGTAGCGGCTCACAGTGGTGATGTGCGTGGTCATGCGGAGCCGCGCCCAATCAATGTGCTCGAAGCCAAAGACGTTGTTGGCGTTCCAGAGGAGCAAAGCGTGGCGGCGGATGCCCCGCCAGAAGAGCATGTCGCTGATGCGCCACATCGCTTCGGCCGTGTGCCAGTCCTCGCCAATGACGATGACGATTTTCTGCTGCTCAATGGCTGGCTGGGCCACTTCCTGGACAACGAGGTGGGGCACCACCGTGCTGTAAACGGTGTGTTTTTCGTGTTCCCCGTCGTAAACGCCCTGCAGATAGTAGCGGCTCACGTCCTGAACGACTCGCCAGAGGGAGAGGCGTCCGTCGCAGGTGCGCTCGCGCGCCGGCTTTTCGGGGTCTCCCACGAAGAAGAGGTGGGTCTGGTAGCCTGTTTCGGCCAGCGTTCGGCTCAGTTCGGTCACACGGGTTCCCAGGCCACCAGCTCGCGAGTACGGGTCGGGCCCTTCAAAGGAAAGCAAACAGTAAACAGCATTTTCCGGCGTAATGGAATGCCAGGCGTTCATCAAGTGCCGAATCCTCCGGGCAGAGGTCAGATTTTTTACTTCTCCAACAATTCAGCCAACAAGTTGCTGTACCTCTCGACAAGGTTGTTGGCTTCTTCGGGCGAAGCCCCTTCAGCGACCACCAGGAAAAAGGGCTCGTCCGGCACGGGCGTGATCAGCACCCATTCCCGTTCTCCCAGGTCCACCACCACACCTTCGGGAACGGTGTCCGGCTGGGTGTTTGGAAGCCGCTCGTTCAACAGGCGCATCAGCCGGCCCTTGTCCTCCCAACGGCAGGGCACGCGAGTCCGTGCCATGGCATACGGGGGGACCAAGCGCACGGCATCGCCGAAGGGCGTGTCGGCCAGCATACACAGTTCCATGATCTTCAGCGTGGCGAACATGCCGTCCAGGTACGGCGTAAACAGGGGGAAAATGAACCCTCCGCTCCCATCGCCCACCAGGACGAACTCACCGCTGAGGGCAGCTTCCATGAGTGCCTGTGGGTCGGTCTTCAGGCGCTTGATGCGACCGCCCATCTCCACGGCCAGTTGCTCGAAGGCCCGGGGAGCCGTAACGGGAACGCCAACGGTGCTGTGGGGCCACACGTCGAACACCAGCCTGGTGACGGCCAGGAAGGCGTCCATGTTGGGAATCACGGCGCCGTCGGCCGTGGTGATGAAGATGCGCTCGCGCGTGCGGAACAGCTTGCGCTCGTCGAGGCCAGCGTTCAGCGCCACCACGTCCACGTCCAGATCGCTGAGCAGTTGCGGAAGGATGAGGGCCGAGACGGCGTTGGCGTAGTCCACCACGACGGTCCCGAACATGCCGGGCAGGGGCCACAATTCTCGCTCCAGGCTGTCGAGGAAAGCCCGGCAGTAGACCTCGGTCACGTTGGGCGCGTACTCGATGCGCCCGATTTCGTCCAGGTAGACGCGGCGGAAGTCCTCGCGGAAGAAAATGTTCTCCACGTTGCGCTGAGCTTTCCGGCCCAGGTCCAGCCCCCGCTCGTCGAACACTTTGATGTCCACGACGCGGTTGTCGAAGGGGGAGAGGCGCACGTGAACTCCCCCTCTGGCCCCTGAGTGAAACGTGTAGAAGCGAGCCACCGGAATGGGCTGGGTGCGGGTGTCCAGCACGTGCACGCCTGCCGAGGGCAGCCCGCTCAGGAGGGCGCGCTTGATCATGCGGGGCGTGTTGTGGGCCTCGCGGTTGACCGTCACCGTCGCCCCAAGGGGCAGGGTGGCCCCATAGGCCGCGCCCAGCCGGGCCGCAAATTCCGGCGTCAAGTCCACGTTCACGAGGCCCGTGACACCGTACCGCCCGAAGAGCGTTCGTCGGCCCTGAGCCCCCCACACGATGCTCGAGCTGACCGTCGCGCCGGCCTCGATTTCCTTGTCGGGCCAGATTTTCACGTTGGGCTGGATGATAGCCCCTTCGCGCACCAGGGTGTTGTCGGCAATGATGGCGCCCTCGGAGACGATCACGCGCGACTTGATGCTGCACTGGCGCCCGATGATGGCGCCCCGAATCTGCGACCGCTCGCCGATGTACGTGTTTCGCCAGATAATCGAGCGCTCGATGTGGCTGCCCGTGTCCACGAAGACATTGTCCCGGATGACGGCCGGGCCGTGAATCACCACGCCGCCCAGGATTTTCACGCCGTCTCCCAGGTAAATGGGGCCGTAGAGTTGAGCGTCGGGCGCGATCTGGTAGGTGCCGCCACAGTAAATCTCGCCCCCGATGTTCTTGCCGATGGGTTCCACCTGCACGTGGCCGTAAAGCACGTCTTCAGTGGCCTGTCGGTAAGCGGCCGGGTTCCCGATGTCCGTCCAATATCCCTCGACGACGTAGCCATAAGGCGGGGTGCCCTGCTCGATCATCAGGGGAAAGAGGTCGTGGCTGAAGTCGAACACCTGCCCTTCCTCGAAGAGGTCCAGCACTTCGCGGTTGAGCACGTAGATGCCCGTGTTGACCGTGTCACTGACCACGTCGGACCACCCGGGCTTCTCGACGAACCGCACGATGCGCCCTGTCTTGTCGGTTACGACGAGGCCGTACTCAAGCGGGTTTCCGACACGGGCCAGGGCAACCGTGGCAGGCGCCCCCATTTGACGGTGAAAGTCAATGAGTTGTTTCAGGTCAATGTCGGTCAGGGCGTCGCCGCTGATGACCAGAAAGGGGTCCGACTGAATGTACCGGGCCGCCAATTTCACGCCGCCAGCCGTCCCCAGGGGCACACTTTCCAGGGAATACCGAACGCGCATGTCGAACTCATGACCATCCCCAAAGTAGCTCTGAATGAGCTCGGCCATGTACTGGACGGTGATCACCACGTCGGTGATGCCGTGGCGTCGCAGCAAGTCGAGGATGTGGACCAGGATGGGCTTGTTGACCAGGGGAATCATGGGCTTGGGGCGCCCAATGGTAAGCGGGCGCAAGCGCGACCCCTCTCCGCCGGCCATGATGACCGCTTGCATGGGATGTCCTCCCGTAAACTCCTTGGCTGCTCGGCCCGTCTGCACAGGCATAGTATCCCCAACTTGGGGAAAAGTGCCAATCTGTCCTCTGACGTTTTCCTGACGGTTGCGGATGTATTATACTGAACACAAGAATGTTGTACTGGCCAGTGTAACGCGACAGAAAGGAGTATTCCCATGACGACGGCACCTTCGGAAGACCTCCAGCGCATCATCGAGTCGGCCCGGCGGCTGGGCGTGGAGATGGACGAGGAAGAAGCCCTTCAGTGGCTGGCGGCCATCTCAGCCGCACAGACTGGAGAAGTCGTGCAGGACGATGAGACGGGCGTTTTTGGCCACAAGGTCGTCATGCTCGACTTCAGCCCGGAAGAGTTGGCCCACTTCCGCGCTGTGGGGCGGCTGGTGGAGTTCCAGGACGAGCCAGGCGTCGTCGAGACGGCTTTGGCCCTCTCCGGCTCGGCCGCGCAGGCCAAAATCCAGACCCACCCCGGCGACCTGGACTACTTCGAGCGGGTCAACATCAAGGCCCCCACCCGTGAGGAGGCCTGCCGCATTCTGGCGCGCATCATGCGGGAGAAGGCCCTCAACACCCGGCGCGGTCCCACCTACCAACTCATCGAGGTCAAGTTCGGCTCCTACCCCTTCGACGTGGTGAGAGACGGCAAACCCGTCAAGGCGGGCGCGCCTATCTCCTGGCGGCCGGACGAGGTCGAACAGGGGTTCATCGCCGCCTTCCGTCCCGACGGAACGCCGGTGACGGTCAGGTGGGACGACGTGGCCCTCGATCCCGGCTGGTGTAAGCTCGACTGGGTGGTGGCCGATCCCGTGCGCAAACAGCTCGTCAACGTCAGCAACATGCTGGACGTGACGTGGGAAGCGCCCGACGGCTCCATCACGCCCTTGGACGGCTACCTGGACCCCTACTTCCAGGAAGTGTACCTGGAAGCCGAGTCCTTGCCCGTCTTCACCAAGCTCATGGACCACGTCTCCCCCGACGCGCTGGAGGAGTACGTTTCCCAGCTTCGCAAGGAGGTCCACAAATACCTCACGCGCGACGTGAACTACGGCAAGGTGGCCAAACGCCTCTACAACATCTACCGGCTCACGGGCCGTTACGAGGAGGCGGCCTTCCTGCGGGAGCTCTTCGACGAACCGGCCACGGTGCTCTACCAGGTCTGGACCCTCATCAGGACGATTGACGATTGTTTCCAGGGAGGGCCCTCTTCCATCCCAATTGACCACGTGCTGGCTCAGGCCGACCAACTCATCTTGAGCGTTGTGGAGGCCCTGGAGGGGGACCGCGAGGCGGAGATCGTGCGCCGCCTGTTGCGGCTGCGCGATGCGCTCACCCGCCAGGAAAGCGGCCAGGCGCTCTCGGCCGAGGCTGAAGCCGCCCGCGCCGAGGTCATTCAAGTGGTCAACAACTTTTTCTACGAGCGGCTCACGGCGCTCCCCACCATTCGCGAGGACTTGGAACGCTTGGCCCAGCAGCCTGACTGATACCAATTAGGTCTGCAAATGCCATGTATTCACCAAAATGGCTCGGCGCCGCCGTAAGAAAAGAAGAAATTGTGTAGAACTGGGGCGGCGAAGCCGCCCCAGTTCTACACAATTTCTTCTTTTCTTACGGCGGCGCCGAGCCATTTTGGTGAATACATGGCATTTGCAGACCTAATTGGTATCAGTCAGGCTGCTGAGC